>NZ_CP157355.1:2932091-3257879 GCF_040047665.1 Chitinibacter sp. FCG-7 | reverse complement strand
AGTCAAAAACCCGTCCCGAGGAGTCTCACCATGCCGCGCGCCTTTGCTGCCATTACCTTTACCGATAGCGTTAAAGCGGCGCAAACCCGCTATCACAGCCGCGATGGCAATCTGGGCTTTGAGCTGGCTGCAGATAGCCGCAGCGAGATCACCGCCCGCGAGGCCGACTTTATCGCCGAGCGCGATAGCTTTTATATGGCCACCGTGAACGAAAACGGCTGGCCTTATGTGCAGCACCGCGGCGGCCCGGCCGGGTTTTTAAAAGTGTTGGACGAGCACACGCTGGGCTTTGCCGATTTTCGCGGCAATGTGCAGTATTTATCGGTGGGTAATCTGAATGCCAACGACAAAATTTCGATCATTCTGATGGATTACCCCAATCGCCGTCGGCTGAAAATCTGGGGCCGGGTGCGCATCGTGCATGAAATCGACGATCCGGCGCTGATCGCCGCGCTGGAAAGCCCGGCTTACCGCGCCCGCATCGAGCGCGCGATGGTGATTACCGTCGAGGCCTGGGATTGGAATTGCCCGCAGCACATTACGCCGCGTTACACCGACGCCGATATTGAGCAACTGATTGCGCCATTGCAAGCTGAACTCGCCGCGCTGCGCGCGAAACCGCAGGCCGCCGAGCCGCTTAATCACTTAGGCAGCGGCGAATTGGAATTAGTCATCAGCGGCGTGCGCCAGCTAACGCCACAGGTGCGCGCCTATGAATTGCGCCTTCCAAACGGCGAAGACTTGCCGCCGGTGACGGCAGGGGCGCATTTGAAAGTGCCGGTGAAACTGAAAAATGGTCAGGATAGCGTGCGCAATTACTCTATCGCATCCAACCCCGCGCGGCGAGATATTTACGAAATCGCCGTGCTGCGGCAAGACGAAGGCGAAGGCGGCTCGGCCTTTGTGCATCAGCATTATCAGCTGGGCATGACGCTGCATTGCGGCCTGCCGCAGAACGATTTTGCGCTGCGCACCAACGCTGCGCCGGTGCTGCTGATTGCCGGTGGCATTGGCATTACGCCGATTAAAGCCATGGCGCAGGCGCTCAAAGCGCAAGGCCGCAACTTTCATTTGCACTATGCCGCCCGCAGCCGCCGCGAGATGGCCTACGGTGATCGGCTGCTGCGCGATCTGGCCGGGCAAATCACGCCGTATTTTAGCGCGGAAGGTACACGCCTTGATCTGAGGCATGTCCTCAGCCAGGCCGGGGATACTACCGAGGTGTATGTGTGTGGACCTAGCGGATTAATTGATGCTGTAGCCAATACTGCCGCGCAATTGCAGATTGCAACCGAGCGGATTCATTTCGAGCGTTTTGCCGCTGCGGCGCACGGTGAAAACCGGCCATTTGAAGTGCTGCTGCGCCGCTCGCAACGGGTGATTCCGATTGCGGCCGATCAAACCGTACTGGCGGCGGTGCAAGCGGCGGGCGTGGATACGCTGTCGGATTGTGGTGTGGGCAATTGCGGTACCTGTGCGGTGAAAGTGCTGGCTGGTGAGGTCGAGCATCGCGATCACGCGCTGAACGCCAACGAGCGCGAACGCGCCGGGCTGATGTGCATTTGTGTCTCGCGCGCAAAATCGGCGCGGCTTGAACTTGATTTGTAATGCTTATTGAATCCTTATTGAAGAAGGGAAAAAATAATGATCCAGCTCTATGAATTCGCCCTCTCCGGTAATTGCCACAAAGTCAGACTCATGCTGTCTTTGCTGGATATACCCTACCAGAGTATTGCCGTGAATGGCGCAGATCGCGAGCATAAATCGGCCGAGTTTCTGGCCAAAAACCCGCTTGGCCAGGTGCCGGTGCTGGTCGATGGCAACGTGGTGCTACGCGATAGTCAGGCCATTCTGGTGTATCTGGCGCGGCAATACGGTGTGGCGCAAGCTGATTTCTGGCTACCGAGCGATCCAGTCGGGCAAGCCCAAGTTCAAGCGTGGCTCGCCACTGCGGCCAATGAAGTCACGCGTGGGCCGAATGCGCTGCGGCTGTTTCATAAATGGGGGCGAGCCGTGGCGCTGGCCGAGGCTGAAAGCATCACCGCACAATTAATGGCGGTGCTGGAAACAAGCTTAACGAAACAGCCCTGGCTGGCCGCGCCGCACTGTACCATCGCCGACATTGCCCTCTACCCGTATATCGCGCTCAGCGTTGAAGGGAAAGTAGCGCTAACGCAATACCCCGCAGTTTGCCAATGGCTAGCGCGCATCGAGACACTGCCCGGCTATATTGCGATGCCGGGCATTGAGTCGCAAGTGCATGTCTGATTGATTGGAGAAAAAATGTCTACCCGCCCACCCCTGCCACCGTTTGATCTTGAATCGGCCAGCTTAAAAGTTCGGCTGGCCGAAGACGGCTGGAATTCGCGCGACCCCGAACGGGTGGCGCTGGCCTACACCGCCGATAGCATCTGGCGCAATCGCCACGAATTTCCTCGTGGTCGCGCACAGATTGTTGAGTTTCTCACCCGCAAATGGCAGCGCGAACACCAATACCGGCTGATCAAAGAGCTGTGGGCCTTTGAGGGCAATCGTATCGCCGTGCGCTTTGCCTACGAATGGCACGATGCCGCCGGGGAATGGTTTCGCTCCTACGGCAATGAAAACTGGGAGTTTGACGAGGACGGCTTGATGCAGCGCCGCTTTGCCAGCATTAACGATCTGCCGATTCGCGAGGATGAGCGGCTATTTCGCTGGCCCCAAGGCCGCCGCCCCGATGATCATCCGGGCTTGAGCGAGCTGGGTTTGTGATGCTTGCAGACCAAAGCCTTGATCCAATCAAGCGCTATGGCCTGCCCGCCATCATGACAGGCCGCCATACAACCGGGCTCTTGCCATCTCCTGCTGCGTCAATGCACGGCAGACAGGCTTTTGACTGCCCCGATTTTTTCCAGCGAGCGCGTCAGATCGCAGCTTGAACGGCGGCAGGCGACAAAGCGGACATTGCGTTTTTGCGCAATATCGCGATAGTTGCGCATGGCATTGTGGTTTAAAAAATCGGTAAACAGAATCACCACATCCATGCCATTGATATGGCTTGGGCTGCGCTGATGTGACGGGTTGCGCCCACTGACATGGTGCCCCACCGTAATGCCGAACTGCGCCAGGGTCTGCGGAATATTGCCCAGATGGTCCGCGCCAACAATCAATGCCTGCATGCCACCTCTCCTTTGTGCCAAATCTTCCTTGATCGGTAAGCAAACCCTAACACAGGCACAATATTCTATTTAATTACATTTAACTATTTTTATATAACCAAAATAATAAAATAGAGCAAAGCCACAATCAATGCAAAATGGAATATTAAAATAATATTAAAGTATTAAATGGCATAACAAAACTGCAATATAGTTCTTCCCATGCCAAGCACAGCCGCGCTTGGGGCGATAGTTGGACATCTACAGGGGATTGAATATGAACAAGAAATATCTATGGGCCACCGTGTTGGCCGCACTGGCACTGAATGCACAAGCTGCGAGCCTAGACGTACGCGGGCAATACCGTACCGAGCAGGAAAAATATGAAACGCGCTACCTGCTCAGCCATGAACTGAGCAACGGCATTGGTGGCGGCGTTGAGTATGTGGTTGACCATACCAGCAAAAGCGGCGAAGGCATTGATCAGTCGCGCTGGAAAGAAACCGAATTCGAGCTGTATTACAAATACAAAGTCAGCGATACGCTAACGCTACTGCCTAGCGTGCTGTTTCAGGACAGCAAAAGCGCCGGTGATATTGCCAAAGTGGGCGTACGCGCCAATTGGGCTTTTGCCCCCGGCTGGCGTCTGGATGGCCGCATTCGCTATGAACACAAAACACGCGACACCCGCAATCTGAACAAGCAGCTCGACAATGATGACACGACGCGCACCGAAGTATGGCTGCGCAAGAGCGTGAATAGCGACATCGACGCTTATTACAATTTGCGCTGGGATCACAAGCTGGCCAACTACGCCTACCCGGACGCCAGCAAAAATATTTTCGAGCACAATATTGGTGCGAGCTACAAGCTGAACAAAACCTTCCGCCCTTACGCTGAAATCGGCTATCTGCCTGATGCGCTCATCAAGGACAAGGTGTTGACCAACGACTGGCGCGTGCGTGTCGGCAGCGTGATCAATTTCTAATTATTTCTAATTGCACCGACACTAAATATTCTCAGACCCTTCGCCGGCCAATTGCAGCTCAATGGCCAGCGAAGGGTCTTTTTTTGCCTTTAAAACCATTTATGCATATAGAAATAATTTTATATTCTTTGTGGTGCTATTTAGAGCTTGTTAGAGTGGTGTCATTCAAAACCGGAAGGAAAACCCCATGCTACCGCTGCGCAAACTTACTCTGGCCATCGCACTAAGCAGCATCTCTGCCCTGTCGCTGGCGGACACCACCTTGCTCAATGTCTCGTACGACGTCATGCGCGATTTTTATAAAGACTATAACCCGGCTTTTGCTAAACACTTTGAGGCCAAATTCAAGGACAAAGTGACGATCCAGCAATCGCACGGCGGCTCGTCCAAGCAGGCGCGCTCAGTGATCGACGGGCTGGAGGCCGATGTGGTGACGATGAATATGGCGACCGACATCGACGCAATTGTCGAAAAAGGCAAGCAGATCAACGCGGGTTGGGACAAGAAATTCCCGAACGAGGCTGCGCCATTTTCTAGTTTGCAAGTGCTAATTGTGCGCAAAGGCAATCCAAAAGGCATCAAGGATTGGAATGACCTGACCAAGGCTGGCGTGCAAGTGGTAGTGCCCAACCCGAAAACCAGCGGTAATGGTCGATATACCTTCCTGGCGGCCTGGGGCGCAGCACTAAAACAAAACGGCGGCAATGAAGCCAAGGCGCGCGAATTCACGCAAGCGATCTTTAATAACGTGCCGGTGCTGGACGCGGGTGGGCGCGCAGCAACGACCACGTTTATGCAGCGCCAGATTGGCGACGTGTTGGTGACGTTTGAAAACGAAGCCGAAATGATCGCGCGCGAATTTGGCCGTGGCAATTTCGAGGTGATTTATCCAAGCGCTTCAATCGATGCCGATTTGCCCGTTGCCGTGGTTGATAAAGTGGTCGACAAGAAAGGCAGCCGCAAAGCGGCAATCGAATACCTGAGCTTCCTATGGAGCGAGCAAGGCCAGGAAATCGCCGCGCAAAACTATCTGCGCCCGCGTAACGCCGCCGTGGCGGCGAAATACGCCAAGCAATTCCCCAACGTCAAACTGTTTGGCGTCGCTGAGTTTGGCGGGCTGAAAGCTGCGCAGAAGAAGTTCTTTGATGACGGCGCGATTTACGACCAGATCGCCGCTGACATTGCCAAGAAGAAATAAACATCGAGGTATTGCCCTGCAGAGCAATCTGCAATTGATCTACAGGGCAATACCCTAGTATAAAAATAAGGTATCCGCAATGAAACTCAAACAAAGCAGTGTTCTGCCGGGCTTTAATCTGGCCCTAGGCTACAGCCTGCTCTATCTCTCGCTGATTGTACTGCTACCGCTTTCCGCGCTGTTTGCCAAAACCATGGGGCTCGATTGGAGCAGCTTCTGGGCGATTGTCACCGAGGCGCGCGTAGTGGCGACGTATAAAGTCACTTTTGGTGCCTCGCTGATTGCCGCGCTGATCAATTTATTTGTCGGCATGCTGATCGCCTGGGTGCTGGTGCGCTACCCGTTTCCGGGCAAGCGTTTTATTGATGCGCTGGTCGATTTGCCATTTGCGCTGCCGACGGCCGTGGCCGGGATTGCGCTGGCCACCTTGTACGCGCCAAACGGTTTGCTCGGAGAGCCGTTGGACAAGCTTGGCATCAAGGTGGCGTTTACCCCGCTGGGCATTGTGCTGGCGCTGACCTTTATCACGCTGCCCTTTGTCGTGCGCACCGTCCAACCCGTGCTCGAAGATATGGAGCGCGAGCTGGAAGAAGCGGCGTCGAGTCTGGGCGCAACGCGCTGGCAGATTTTCAGCAAAGTGATTTTGCCAACGATTTTCCCCGCGCTGCTGACCGGATTCACACTGGCTTTTGCCCGAGCGATTGGTGAATTTGGCTCGGTGATTTTCATCGCCGGCAATATGCCGTTTAAGTCGGAAATCACCCCGCTGATGATTATTTCCAAACTGGAGCAATACGATTATATGGGCGCGACGGCGATTGCCGTGGTGATGTTGCTGGTGTCGTTTGCCCTGCTGCTGCTGATTAACGGCCTGCAGTGGTGGATGGCCAAACGCCTAGGGAGACGCAAGTAATGAGTACCGCTATCAACAATCTCAATCATAAAGTCGTGACCACTGAGTCAGCGTGGGTGCGTTATCTGCTGACCGGTCTTGCCTTGTTGTTGATTACGATCCTGCTGATCGTTCCACTACTGTCAGTGTTTTACGAGGCGCTGCATCAGGGCTGGGGTTTGTATCAAGACGCACTAATCGAAAGCGATGCGGTCTCGGCGATTAAACTGACGCTGATTGTCGCTGCCATTTCACTGCCACTGAATCTGGTGTTTGGCGTGGCTGCGGCGTGGGCGATTGCCAAGTTTGACTTCAAGGGCAAAAGCATTCTGGTCACGCTGATCGATTTGCCGTTTGCCGTCTCACCGGTAGTCGCTGGTCTGATCTACGTGCTGCTGTTTGGCGCGCATGGCTGGTGGGGCGCGTGGCTGATCGAGAACGACATCAAGATCATTTTTGCCGTCCCCGGCATTGTGCTGGCCACGGTGTTTGTCACCTTTCCCTTTGTGGCACGCGAGCTGATTCCATTGATGGAAGCGCAAGGCAGCGACGAAGAACAGGCTGCACTGGTGCTGGGCGCTTCAGGCTGGCAGACGTTCTGGCACGTGACCTTGCCGAACATTAAATGGGGCTTGTTGTATGGCGTGATTCTGGCCAATGCCCGCGCGATGGGCGAATTTGGCGCGGTATCGGTGGTGTCGGGCCATATTCGTGGCATGACCAACACAATCCCGCTGCACGTCGAGATTTTGTACAACGAATACAACTTTGTCGCCGCTTTTGCCTGCGCCTCGATTCTGGCCCTGCTGGCCTTGTTGACGCTGGCACTGAAGAGCTATGTGGAATGGCGCACCGAGCAACAAGCGATTGAAGATCGCAAACATGCGACTGAGGAATAAACCATGAGTATCGAGATTCGTAATATCGTCAAAACCTTTGGCGAATTTAAAGCACTGAATGATTTAAGCCTGAATGTTGAATCGGGCGAATTGGTCGCCTTGCTCGGCCCTTCGGGTTGCGGCAAAACATCCTTGCTGCGCGTCATTGCGGGTTTGGAAACACCCGATTCGGGGCAGATTCTGTTCCACGGCGAAGATACCACCGACAGGCATGTGCGTGAACGCCAAGTAGGCTTTGTGTTTCAGCACTATGCCCTGTTCCGCCATATGACGGTATTTGAAAATGTCGCTTTCGGCCTGCGCGTGCGCCCTAAATCAACTCGCCCATCCGATGCCGAAATCAAACGTAAAGTGCATGACTTGCTACAACTGGTGCAACTTGACTGGCTGGCTGATCGCTACCCGGCGCAACTATCGGGCGGCCAGCGTCAGCGCATTGCCTTGGCGCGTGCACTAGCCGTTGAGCCCAAAGTCTTGCTGCTCGACGAGCCATTTGGCGCACTCGACACCAAGGTGCGCAAAGAGTTGCGCCGCTGGCTGCGCCGCCTGCATGATGAAATTCATGTGACTTCGGTGTTCGTGACGCACGATCAGGAAGAAGCCCTGGAGGTCGCCGACCGCGTGGTCGTAATGAACAAAGGCCAGATCGAACAAATCGGCTCGCCTAGCGAAGTCTACGACACGCCAGCCAGCCCGTTTGTTTATCAGTTCCTCGGCGATGTGAATCTATTCCAGTCCCGCGTACACGAAGGCTGGGCACAAGTGGGTAGCGCGAAATTTGCCGCCAGCGAAACCAGCGAGCACGCCACAGTGTACGTCCGCCCGCATGAAATCGACCTAAGCCGGATTGCTACACCCGGCGCAATTAGCGGCACGATTACGCATATCCGCCTGCTCGGTGCCACGGTAAGGCTGGAAGTTGAAGTGCCCGAACATGACGTTGTGGAAGTGGAATTAACCCGCGAGCGCCAGCAGGAAGGAGCCTGGCAAGTGGCCGAAACCGTCTACCTGATCCCACGCGAAGCCAAGGTCTACGCCACGGTGTAGACGTTCCATCCGGTATGCCGCATGTGCAAAAATGGCAAAGCCAAGCAGCTTTGCCATTTTTCAATGCCACTGGAGTCTACTGAGGTTTTAGCGTGAATGATGAGGTTTATGCTTCACCTTCTGATACAGCTTGGCCATCTTTTCTTCAAATTGCACAAACGATTTATCCAGCCGGCGGTAGGCTAGGCGCTTGTCAGCTTCGTTGAGAAATGAGTAGCGGATGCTGTTATACACATAAGTTTTGAGCGTTTTGTAGCTGGGTGAGTAACGGGTGGCGAGCAGCAAATACTGGTTTGACAGATTATTGCGCGAGACGCCTGCATCGTCGGTGGAGATAATCATCGGTACATCGTAGGCCGCGTAGAGCAGATAAGGATGATCATTGCCTTTGACGCCCAAGATAAATTCATTGCTGGTCAGATTGATCTCGATCGCGACATCACGCGATTTCATCGTGTTCATCAATTTGAGCGGTTCTTTCTCGTAGCTAATGTCCACGCCATGGCCAATTCGCCGCGCATTGGCAATATCCACTGCCTCGGTAATATGAAACTGCAAATCTTCCGGCGGCACCATCCCTAGGGTCAGCTCACCGGCATGCAAGGCCAGATTCATTGCGCGGCTGGTGTTTCCGTTACTGACTTTGATGCGCTCATTCAGAAAATTGAACATCCGCATATGCAAGGTATAGTCGCGCAGCGAGACATAGTTGTTTTCCGGCGCAACAATATTTACCCCCACCACCAGCGGGCTTTGCGCAGCCACTCGGTAGCCTGCGTACAGATCAAGGAAGACTTGCAATGGGTCTTGCGTGCGGGCGGCATAGGTCTGGTAGCGCATCATAAAGCGCTCGTCATCAATACCCTGATGTGCTTGCTCAAGCTTGCCGATGTAGCTTTGCAACACAGGCGCAAAGGCAGCCGATTGCTGCACATCGCCAACAACTGCTTCTAGAACTGCATTGACTTCGGCCTGCGAGCTGGCCAGGCGCAGTGCGCGGTTGACTTCGTCGATTCTGGCTTGCTGCTCATACAGCGCATTCTGTTTGAAGCCGACTGCGGAGAACATCGTCTCGATGTAGCTAACGTTTTCATCAATCGCGCGTTGCTTGAGCGAGGCTAGGCCTTGCGCCGCATTGGGCATGGCTAGTGCGCCAAAATAGGAAAATGTATTGAAGAAATTGCTGTCGGGCGGGACTTGCAGATGAAAATGGTTGCCGTAATCAGCATCCGACCACAGTGTGAGTAGCTGGCGATATTTGGCATTATCCTGCTGTAACTGCGCCACGCTCAGCGCCTGGCAACCTGTGGCCGGGCTGCTGCCTGCCTGAACGACGCGCAGGGTACAGCTATCAATTTTGCCATCCTGCGCTGCCAGCCAGGTGAGATAGTTTTCCGCATAAATTGCCCCGGAAAAATGATGGTGCAGATCACCGCCTTTGGGCAGCTGCGTCACAAACAGGTTCAGAATCGAAGTCTTGGGCGTGCCGGAGAGTAAATGTGCAAAGAAGCGGGCCGTTTGCGCCTCATCGCTGGCGACCGGTTTGGCCTGTAGCGGTTGAGCACTCAGACCGATGGCCAGCAATGCACTGGCCAGCAAGGTGTTTAGCCGTGGTGTTGATTTGATCATGGGTTTTCCAGTGAAAAAGGCGAGCGCTGCGTCGCCTTTAAGTGATGATAATTGGCAATCTGGCATGGCCAGTTGCCTATTCATTCCACAGATAGCAATACTTGTGGCTATTGGTCAGCTTGCTGCCGTTTTCAGTGATCATCCAGCCATCGGCAAATTGTGAATTGGGTGATTCGCAGTTGGTATGCACCCAGTCAAAACCGTGCTGCGCAAATTTCTGGCCCGATAATGTATAGGGCTCGCTGCCGGGATTGCCGCCGCAGAAATAAACGGTGCGCCCTGCTTTCAGATTGCGCCGGTAGCTGGCTGGCACTTCACGGCGATAGCGGTTGAAGTCTTTGGCAAAGACATTATCAATCGCGACATCGTAAACTTTGCCATCCAAAGCCGAGGTGATTTCAATGTGCGTATGCGACAGGGGAACGCCGTGCAGTTTGTTACCTGGTTTGAAGTTAGTCACCGCCGGGTAGTCGCTATTGGGCGGTGAATTGATCGTGCCATACTGGAAATAGCCTTTTGCCTGAGCGCAGGCGGCCTGATATTGCGCCGCTTGCTCGCTGAGCGCATTGGCCGCTAGCGCGGTATTGGTGCACGCCGCAAAGGCCAGCATGCTGATTGCAAGGTGTGACAGTTTCATCACTAATCTCCCGGATTATTTTTATATTGCAAATGTCATAAGGCAGCAGATCATAGGGTTTGCAAAAAATGCCCGTCAAGGCAAGCGATTAAAGCTGTGTGTAAATACAAATCAGTTCCTACCTCATAAAAACCCAATACCAATGGCAGTACTTCGAAAGAAAAAAGACATATCAGTCAGCATTCAGACCAAGAACAGACTCAAAATGCCAAAATACGTCACTAGGTATATCTATACACATCAATCTATGCATCATCTACAGAAATATACCCCATAATTAGGACACAAAATCCATCTCATACAGCGTCGATGAATGCCTGGCTCACCAGCAGTCAAGTCTGGCCTGCATGTGATGGCGCTCTTGTTCTTCACTTGCGGGCATAGTTAAAATCAAAACCCAGCTGTAAGTGCCTCAGCGGTGTAATGTAATCATGGCACTCAATCTGCAGCAGGCTATACCTGCCCACAGGTGTCTATGTTAATCAGAGAATGGATTACCAATTCGCACTGCCAACCCTGGCATTACCAGCAGTATGTGGTGCCCAAAATCCAGTTTCACCTGCATTACCATCCCGAATTCGAGCTAACCTACACCCGCAATGCATCGGGTTTACGCTATATCAGCGGCAAAGCCGAGGCTTTTCCGCGCTTTGATCTGGTGCTGGTTGCGCCCAATCAGCCGCACAGCTGGGAGGCGGCGCCCAATCCCGATGGCAGCCCGCAAACTTTGCAGGTTTTGTTTTTTCGTGAAAGCTGGCTTCGCCAGCTGGCTGAGTCGGGCTTGCCCGAGTTGCGCGGCGTGTGCAACTGGCTGGGCAATATCCGGCATGCCATTCAGTTTAGCGCCACACTGGCCGAGCAGCTGGCGCCGCTGTTTGACCGGCTGCATGAAAGCCGCGGGCTGGAGCGGATCAGCCTGATTCTGGAGCTGCTGGCGATACTCTACAAAGCGCCCGATGCGGCCAGTATTAACAGCGGGCGCGAGATTAGCTTGCCCGATCAGCGAGTCGAGCAGGCGCTGGCTTATCTATCCCAGCACTTTGCCCGGCCGGTTTATTTATCCGAAGTGGCCAAAGTGGCCCTGACCAGCGAGGCCAATCTTAAGCGTCTGTTCAATCAGCAGCTGGGCAAAAGCTTTAGCGAAATACTGGCCGAATTGCGCGTGATTCATGCCTGCAATCTGCTGCTGAGCAGCTCGATGAAAATCGAAAATATCGCCAGCCAGAGCGGTTTTCCCAGCCTGAGCAATTTCCATCGCATTTTTCAGGCCTACACCCAACTGACCCCGCATGCATTTCGCCGTCTACGTGCGCCGTCACGCAGCGAGGTTGCGGCACAAGCAAGTCTTACTTGACGGCACCATCCATGCCGGAAATAAAAAAGCGCTGCGTAAAGGCAAAGAACACCAGCACCGGCAGCACTGTGAGGATAATCGCGGCCATCAGCAGATTGTCCGAGGTGGCAAACGGGCCGGTTAGATCATTAAATACCCCCACGGCAACCGGCAGTTTTTCCTTGGTATTGATGACAATCGATGGCCATAAATAGTCGTTCCACGCGCTTACCAGCGTAAAAATACTGAGCGCAGCAATCGCTGGCGCGGTCACTGGCACCATCACCAGCCACAGAATCTGCATCTCGCTGGCACCATCGACCCGGGCGGCGTCGATCAGATCTTGCGGAATGGCCTCAAATGCCTGCTTCATCAGGAAAATACCAAACGCGGTAGCAAAATTGGGCACCACGGCCGCAAAGTGACTATCAAGCCCTACCCAGCCAGACCAACTAGCCGGGCTTTGGGTCGAGCCAAATACAGTGTGTGCGATAGCCGCCCAGCTCGGCTGGATAGCGCGCCAGAAATCGCCGCCTGCTATCGCATCCGGCTGCCAGGCCGTCACTTTGGCAATCAGCAAGGCCTGAGCGACAAAGGCCAGCGCAGCCAGCAAGAGCAAGGATTTGGCCGTAGCTTTCTGGCGATAAACCAGTATGGCGGCTAGCAGCAAAGTGGCAGCAAACACCAGTACACACAGCCAGGCCAGCCAGTCGCCGCCATACAGCAAGGCTTGCAGAGCATTGGCCCAGTCGCCGAACTTTTTGATGATAATAAAATTAGGTACGATGCCCACTTCGGAGGGCAGCATCATCGTCGTCACAATGGCGATAAAAATCACTTTGCGTCCCGGAAAATCCATTCTGGCCAAAGGGTAAGCGGCCAGCACCGAAACCAGCAGTACACCGACAATACTCATCACCGACATAATCAGCGAGTTTTTCAGATAAGTCAGAAAAGGCATTTCCTGAAAGACGCGCTGAAACCAATCCAGACTAAAGCCAATATGCTGGCCGGGCTGATCGCTGGCAAATAAACAATAACTGCCGGCCTTGAGCGTGCACGCGCTGCTATCCTGATGCGGAAAAAAGCCATCCGGGAATAAATACGCCATTGATGCGTCACTCGACAGGCCAAAAGCCAGCGCCCAGACCAGTGGAAATGCGGTAAAAGCGACCATCAGCAATAGCGCTGAATAATGCCAGAAATACGATAAGGTTTTTTTAACCGTTCTTTTTGTCAATTGCATGCTCTTTTTCCTATTTAGCCGCCGCGACGGTAAACCAAATTCAATCAACCCTAATCTTTTTCCCGGAACATTCTGAATTGCGCAATCGCCAATAAAACGCAAAAGAAAGTCACCACCAGCCCAGCCGCTGCCGAGCGGCCAAAGACAAAATTTTTAAATGCCTGATCGTAAACGTAATACAGCGCGGTATAGGTATCGGCCTGCCCTTTGGAGAGTACGATCACCTCCTGAAAAGCTTTTAAGGCTGCAATGGTCGATAGCAGCGTGCACAGCAAAATGGTCGGCTTGACCATGGGGACGGTGATTTTCCAGAAACGCTGCCAGGCATTGGCACCATCAAGCTCGGCGGCCTCCTCCACTTCGCGCGGAATAGCCTGCAGGCCAGCCAGATACAGCACCATGTAATAGCCAACGCCTTTCCAGCAGGTAAAGGCCATGGTGGCATACAGGGCAATATCCGGATCCCCCAGCCAGTCGATTTCGATCAACTCGCCCGCTTCAAGCAACCAGGTGTGCTGCCCCAGCCAGCTAAAAAATCCATTGAGCATGCCGTCGTATTTATAAACAAAGCCCCACACCACGCCGGCAATTGAAATGGCGGTAATCACCGGGATATAAATGGTGGCCCGCACCAGCGTCATACCGGGCAGCTGATTATTAACCAGCTTGGCGCTCACCAGCGCCATGATTTGCACAATGGGCACAATCAGCAAATAAATCAGCGAGTTTTTCAGTGCACTATGAAATAGCTCTTCATGATAAATGTATTCAAAATTCTCCAGCCCCAGCCAGGTGGCCGAACCATCGGAAATATTGTATTCATGAAATGCAAGATAGGTATTAAAACCAACCGGCAGAAAAGTAAACAGAGCCAACAGGATTAATGCCGGGCCCAGAAAAAGATAGGCCACGAGAATATAGGTATGACGGGGTTTCATTCAAACACCTGCTTGCAAAAGCCAAATCGGGAATGGGATATACCAGCGCTAACCATCATTGATGATCAGCAGCTTATTTCACGCGCAATTCATTAATTCACACAGCACATCAGCAGCAAGGCATCCGCAACCGACCGATAGCGGATGCCTGTGGCTTATTTTTTGGCCATCCGGCGATTCCAATCAGCAGCGGCATCGGCCAGCGCTTTTTGCGCTGGTTTGCGCCCTTCGATCGCCATCTGCATTTGATCGTTAAACAGCTTCATCATGGTGGCTTCGTCGGGCAGTGCATTGGGTGGCAGCATCGGCGTACGCGCGTATTTCATCGATTGCGCTGCCGCAGCGCGGGCACGCTCAATCGGCTCGTTGCTGTTTTTGCCGGCCATGAAATATGAATCTTCGGTGGCTTTTTTCGACGATGGCAGCATGGTTTCGGTAAAGCGGGCAATTGCCAGCTGGCGCTCATCACTGGTCAGGAACAAGCCCAGCTTGGTCGCCGCTTCGGTATTGGCGTAGCCTTTTGGAATCACATAGCTCATCAGCCAGGCACCCAAGGCCATTTTGCCCTCGGCAATAGGGAACGGCATCACCTCGGTTTTCTGGTACATGGCCTTGTTATCCACTTCAACGCGTTTTAGCGCAGTGGATGATGTGGTCATCATGGCCAGCTTGCCAGATGAGTACGACGCCACTTCCTGCTCGTATTCCAGCCGGAAGCTGTCTTTTGGAATCACGCCACTGCGGTACAGATCAGCAAAGGATTCGACCACTTTTACATGCTCAGGCGTATTGAAAGCGGCCTTACCGTTTTGCACGACGGGCAGGCCGAGATACATAAACCAGCGCACCATACCGCCATCGCCACTTTTGGTGGCCAGCTTGGGAGAAAAGGCTGGCACACCGGTTTTTTCCTTGATTTGACGAGCCTGGGCGATAAATTCATTGAATGTCGTCGGCTGCGCCTTGATGCCGGCCTTGCTGAACAAATCCTTGTTGTAGGCAATCACCGACACCGAGTTGTAAAACGGAAAGCCATAAACTTTATTGTTTACCGCCAGATCGTCCAGGGCTACAGGCAGATACACCGCACGGTTGCTGCCATTACTCAGCGTATCAATCGCTTGCAAATGGCCTTTGCGGGCGAATTCATGCGTCCAAGGCACGTTGAAATTGACCAGCGCAGGCGCTTTGCCCGCCGCCATGGCGGTAATCAGCTTGGGCTGAATCTGATCCCAGTTCATGTCCACCCATTTGGCTTCCAGTGTTGGATTGGCGGCATTGAATTTTTTGACCGACTCTTCAAAATACGGCGCAAACGGTGACAGATTGAAGGTCCAAAATTCGACCGTGGTTTTTTGTGCAAACGCGCTACCAGCCATCAAGGCCGCAGCCAAAGGCAGGCAGTACAGAGAAACAGGGTGCTTTTTCATTCTTTCCTCCAGGGTCTTTCCGGGTTTGATGTCGTGCTACTCAGTGTCATGTAGCGATGTCCAGGGCACTACACAGTGCTTATTCTCGATTTCTTCACCCACCGAACATGCTGCAATGGCTCGTTTTCATCCTTTTTTGGCTAATCACAGCATCTTGCAGACGCGGCAAGCCGCTGAACAAGGCTAAACGCTGCGTATTGCAGCTGATGCACAGGCCCCCTAACGAGGCACAAAAGCCCAACAGCGGCAATCTTTGCTAGACTCGCAGCATCGCCACGCACGCCCTATCGAGCGCCCGATGCAACTGATTCGATTGCAAGTGACCAATTTTCGCGGCATCAGCCAGATTGATTTAACGCTGGATGAAATCGCGACGGCGCTGTTTGGCGAAAACAACTGGGGCAAAACCAGCTTGATTGTGGCGCTGTGCCGCTGCCTGACTGCGCCGGCGGCAGTTGAAACACTGTTTACGCAGGAAGATTTTCATCGTATCGCCAATACCAGGGCCAGTATTGCCCGGCGACTCAATATCACACTGTACTTTCAGGGCAATACCCCCTCTGCTGAATTTGAGCCACTGTGCTTTTATTCCAATCGCAATAACACTGACGCACCAGAGCTGCCCACGCTGGCACTGCGCTTTGTTGCCGAGCGTTTTGGCCATCGCGACATCCGGGCCCGCCGGTTTTTTATCGATGGCGAAGGCGCGGAAATCGAGCACGCCGCCAGTGATCAGCTCGCCGACTTGCTGATCAAGCTGCATCCAGTGCTGCGCTTTCGCGATATGCAGCTGACCGACTGGCTGGAGCACCCGCGGCTATCCAATCAGCCCCAACCGGAAGACCCGCAATTGCCGGCCAGCGATGCCGTCCGCACGGTGTTTGAGCGGATTCTGACGGTGCCGCATCAGCTTCATCCGCAAGAATTACGTCAAGGCTTAGCGGCGATGCAGCGATTACTCAGCGAAAATATGGCGCTGGTCAAAACCGATGCGCCAGCACAAAGACTAGCCGAGCAAATCGCCAATGCGCCGCTTAATTTTCGCGATGAAGACAGTCTGCTTGAAATCGCAAATCGTTCGGGATCGAATTTGCGTCGTGTGGCACTACTGATGCTACTTGGCGCGCTGCTGCATGCGCGCGGTGAATACGCGCTTAGTGCTGGAGCCAGCCCTATTCTGGTGATGGAAGACCCGGAAACGCATTTACACCCGATCCAGCTGGCGATGATCTGGGGTTTGATCGAACAATTGCCGCTGCAAAAAATCATCACCACCAATCATGGCGATTTGCTGGCCAGCTTTGCGCAACACGCGCTGCGCCGTCTGGTGCGCTGGCCCAATCATGTGCATGTGTATCAATTGGCAGCCAATGCTTTGTCAATTACCGATGCGCGCAAAGTGGCGTTTCATATCCGCAGCAACCGCGCCAGCAGCATGTTTGCGCGCGTCTGGCTGCTGGTCGAGGGTGAAACCGAATTCTGGCTATTGCCTGAATTAGCGCGCATTTGTGGCCTTAATTTCCCGCTGGAAGGCATTCGCTGTGTTGAGTTTGCCCAAGCCGGACTGGCCCCCCTGATCAAATTTGCCGATCATCTGGGCATCCATTGGCATGTGATTTGTGACGGCGACGAGGCGGGACAAAAATATCTGCAGCGCGCGCAAAAGCTGCTGCGAGAGCGTGAGCAAGATCGCCATATCACCGTTTTGCCGAGTCGCGATATTGAGCACTATTTATGGGAGCAAGGTTTTGACGCGGTGTATCGCCAGGCCGCCAGCAATCTGAAAACGCCAATGTCAGCGCAACACGCCGCAGCGCTGGCGCTGCAAACGCCGGTGCATTACAGCGATGAGGAAATCATCGCCCGTGCGCTGCGCTACCACAGCAAACCCGGGATGGCGCTGGAGATTGCCGAAGCAGCCGAAATCAAAGGCCGTGACAGCATTCCAAAGCAATTGCAGACGATGTTTGCCATCTTGCAAGCGCTGAGCAATACGCTACCCGATTACTAAGTGATCAATAGCACGCCCCTGCTGTGCATCCGCGCCCAGGTTATTACAAAATTCGTACAAATTACTTACTTTGGTAAAAACATCACGCTAGATGGTTACAGCAAGCCCGGGCGATGCCGCACTAAACTGCGACAACACTTTCACTAGGACACCATCATGCGCCAACTTGCCTTGCCTGTTTTGCTATGCACAAGCCTGCTCTTTGCTTGCGGGAAAAAAGCAGAAATGTCTGGCGGAATGCCTGCCGATGTCGCCGAATCAGCCCCCTCGCATGCCGCCAGAACTGATTCGGCCAAAACCGAATCAACCCAAACAAGCGCAGTAGAGCAACTTAGCTCCAGCACTAATAGTCAGACACCGGAAAACCGTCAGTTAATCCGGCAGGCTCAAGCGCGCTTTCGGGTCAAGGATGTGTATCAGAGCAGTATGCAAATTGAAAATATCGTTGCCAAACTCGGTGGGTTTATCACCCAGAACCACATCGAGTCGCAACAATATGCCCAGCATGAGCGCAAGCAGGCCAATGGCCGGATTTTGCGACTGACCGAATATACACTGAACGGCAATATCACCTTGCGCGTGCCCAGCGCCGAGACTCAGAACCTGCTACATGCACTGGCGCCGCTGGTTCTGTTTCTGGACGAGCGAGATTTCACAGCGCAGGACGTCGCACTGGAGTTGCTGCAGCAACAGCTGGCACAGGCACGCAACCAATCCAGCGCCCAGGCGCTCGGCAATACCGACAGCACCACAGCCGCATCAGCTACCGAGCGCATCCTGGCTCAAAACCAGCTACAGGCCAGACAGGATGAAGCACTTATCCAGAGCAAACTGATCGCCGATCAGGTCGCATTTAGCACCATCCGCCTGAATTTATATCAGGATCGCCAGATCAGCCGCAGCGAGCATGAAGACATATCCGCCGAGTTACTTGCAGCCGAGCCCGCTTTTGGCGAAAGAGTTCTTGCTGCCCTGCAAGCAGGCTGGAAAGGTACGCTGGAAGTGATCATTGCCCTGAGCCATCTGTGGCCACTACTGCTCATTGCCGCAATCATTTCCCTAAGCTGGATATGGCATCGCTACAAAGAGAGCTCAGCAAAGAGCACGACACCAAGCGAGGAGTAAATAATAAGGGTATATCTCCATAGCCATTTTAATTTATAGGCTACAGAGATATACCCTTTAAATTTCAAAGCTTTCAACTTGTGACAATTAAATCTGTACAGTCAGTATTAACGCACTATTCTGCACGCATCAACAAAGCGCTTGGCTGCGTCTTGCGGGCTCATATTGGCGTTGCGCCAGAAGGCTTCGATAATATCGAACCAAGCCATACGCACTTCATCCTGCACCGCCATATTATGCGCCCATGATGGCACCAGTACACCTTTGCTGGCGGCACCGGTAAAGTCGCGTGCCGACTGTTTGGCGTAATCATCGTAGCGGCTCAGATTCACATCGGTACGCGCCGGGATATTACCTTTAAACAGATTGAAGACTTCCTGCCCCTCCTGGCTCATCAGCAAGCTGACAAAGTCGCGCTGTGCCGTAATGGCTTTAGGCTCGCTCAACTTGAACATCGTCAAGGTATCGGCGGCAAAGCTGTATTCGCCATTCAGGGTAGGTGATGGCACACAGAGGTAATCAACGCCTTGCTCTTTACCCGCTTGCACAAATTCACCTTTGGACCAGTCGCCCATGATCTGCAACGCAGCGCGGCCATTGACCACATCGGCGGTGGCCAGATTCCAGTCGCGTCCGGCTGAATCGGGCGTGCAATAAGGCTTCATGCGGCGCAATGTTTCCAGAGCGCGAATCATCGCTGGGCCAGTCAGAGCGGAAGGATCAAGCTGACTGAAGGCTTTGACATAAAAATCAGCGCCCCCCTGCCCCAAGGCCAGCGCTTCAAAAATGGTGGCGATTTGCCAGTGTTGCTCACCGAGCGCAATCATCGGAATACCGGCTTGCTTGAAACGCTCGCCCACGGCAAAAAACTCGTCCCAGGTTTTGGGCACATTCTGGCCGGTACGCTTGAACATTGCAGCATTAATCCACATCATGTTGACGCGTGCGACGCCCAGAGGCACAGCCACATACTTGCCGTCGGCCTGCATCATTTTGTCGAGTACAGCAGGCAGAATGCTGGGCCAGTTTTCGCGCTGGGCAATGTCGGTCAGATCGGCCAGCACGCCGTCTTTGGCCCAGTTCTGGATTTTAACACCGCCAATTGCGGCTGCCGTAGGCGGATGACCAGCGATAACCCGCTGTTTGAGCGAGCCCATTGGATTATCGCCACCAATCTGGGCATCAACCCAGTGGTGATCACGCTGATTAAGCAAAGCCTTGATTTCAGAAACCGCTTTGGCTTCGCTGGACGCTTGCCACCAGTGCAATACTTCAATATCGGCCAGTTTATAGCTGCCGACGATTTGCAGCAGACGTTTGGCTCTATCATCGAGCGAAACAATGGTTTTGCTCGCTTGTTGCAAGGCCGAATCAGTCGCCATCGTCATCACATTGATTTGCTCGGACGAAGTGGCCATGGACATTGCTGCGGAAGATTGCTCGGTCGTCGAATCGGCAATCTGACGTACCAGACTAACCACGTGATCCATGCGTTCACGAATATCCAGCATATGGGTACGGGCATCATCAGCCAGCGTCACACTCTGGCCTACCCGCTCGGACGTGGTTGACATATTATTTACTGCGCGATCGGTTTCAAGCCCAACCGATTCGATTTTGCGGGCAATTTCTACAGTGGCCTGTGCGGTGCGTTCGGCCAGCTTGCGCACTTCATCGGCAACCACCGCAAAACCACGCCCTTGCTCACCAGCACGCGCAGCTTCGATCGCCGCATTGAGCGCCAGCAAATTGGTCTGATCGGCAATATCCTTGATCACGCCGATAATCCCGCTGATTTCTACCGAGCGCTCGCCCAGACCATCCATGGTTTTACCCAACGAAACCATGGCATTCGAGACCTGGCCAACTTCCTCGGATACCCGTTGTACGGCATCGGCGCTATCGCCGGAAATACGCTGCGTTTCGCTCACCACCGAGTCCATATCACGCGCGCTATCGGCAATGTGATTGATACTCACCGTAATTTCTTCGACCGTTGCAGCCGATGAGGCGGCAAAATCCGACTGGCTGCGCGTGTCTTTGGCCATCTGGGCGGTTACTGAACTCAATTCATGCAAGCTGATCGCCAACCCTTCCATTTCACGCTGCACATCGCGCAACACGTTTTGGAATTTGCTGACAAACTGGTTATACGCCTGCGCCAGCTCGCCAACTTCGCCAGCCGAGACCGGTAAACGCAGGGTCAAATCACCATGTTCGGCCGCCTGGGTGCGAATCGCATCACTGAGTTTGCCTAGTTGACCCAGAGAATCGTTCATGGCCCAGAACAGCGCTGCCAGTAGCACCAGCAGGCCGACCACTCCGACCAGCAAGATGCTTCCCTGCGAGTCACTGCTCAGAAAAATGATCAGTGCAATCATGCTTGCGCCATACACCGCACCAGCGATCAGAAGAAGACGAGCTCGAATCGACATAATGTCACCACGATAAAAAGAAAATTACATCCGGCACAGGGCGCAATTGGCAATACACCCAATAGGCAAGACCCTATCAGCATAAACCAACTCTTACTCTGTAAACTTACGAAAGCTTGATTTTGTGGATTTGTGTACACATTCACGCTGCAATCGAGCTTCATTATTGACCATCACGATTGAAAATAAAGCCTGAGATAACAATCTGCACGGTATATCCATAGCCCGAGCACATCCATGTTGCAATTTTTCCAGAATGCCTACCGCCAATGGTGGCTCAAGCGCCACCCGATTAACGATGAACTCTGGCAGCCGCTGACCACAATGCCGATACTGCGCGGGCTCAGCAGCGACGAATTACAACGCCTCAAAGCACTAGCGGCGTGGTTCTTGCATACCAAATCAATTTCCCCCGCTAAAGACATTGAATTTAGCGACCCCATGCGGCTGGTGCTGGCCGTGCAAGCGGTGTTGCCGATTTTGAATTTGGGCTTTGACGCCTACGATGACTGGCAGGAAATCATTATTTATCCCAGCCAGTTTGTGACGCCCACTCGCGAGCGCGATCACCACGGCTTTGTGCATGAAGGCGAGCAAGTGCTGGCTGGACAAGCGCGCAGCGACGGGCCGGTATTACTGTCATGGCACGATGTGATGGAAGCGCCATGGCAAGATGGCTTTAATGTCGTCATTCACGAGCTGGCGCACAAACTCGATATGCGCAATGGTTTTCCCAATGGCAACCCGCCGCTGCATCACGGTATGAACCAGAAACACTGGCAGGCCGCATTTAGCCATGCCTTTATCGATTTGCAGCAAAAAGCAGACCGTGGCGAATACAGCCCGATTGATCTCTACGCCGCGAGCAATGCCGCCGAATGCTTTGCAGTCTGCTCCGAAGTATTTTTTGAAGACCCACACACGCTACTCGACACCTATCCGGCGGTGTACGAACAGCTCAAACTCTTTTATCGGCAAGACCCCCAAAGCCGTCTGCCTCGTGTAGGCTATCGCCCTTATTTTGCCGAAGCCGTAGTGCACTAAGATGATAGGCCTGATCCATACCAATACCCCCCCCGAGCTTTGCGCTGAAGCCCAATCGCTAGGCTTGCCAGTATGGGATACCCCCCCTAGCGATGCGACCCACTATTTGTGCTGGGTTGATGAACATCTTGAGCTGCACTCGCTCACCGAAAAAGCACCGGTGTTTGTTGATTTTGTCGGCGGCGCAGCTGCGCATCGACGCCAGTTTGGTGGCGGACGTGGCCAGCCGGTAGCCAAAGCCGTCGGCATCAAAAGTGGCTACCTGCCACGCGTACTTGATGCCACCGCCGGGCTAGGGCGAGATGGCTTTGTCTTGGCCAGCTTGGGTTGTGACGTGACCTTGATCGAACGTACCCCGGTAGCGTATCTGCTGCTGAAAGACGGCCTACAACGCGCACAGCAAGATACCCACACCACAGAAATTGCCCAACGCATGACGCTGCATTTTGGCGATGGCCGCCAATGGCTGACCGAGCGCGCTACGGGCATCGGCCCCCTGGCTGAACAAGCATTTGATGTCGTCTATCTTGACCCGATGTTTCCCGAGCCGGGCAAACGAGCCAAATCCAAAAAAGACATGGCGGCATTTCAAACGCTGATCGGCGGCGACGAAGACGCCGATGCGCTGCTCACCCCGGCACGGCAAATCGCGCTCAAACGCGTCACCGTCAAACGTCCCCGCCACGCGCCACATCTGGCGGGGATCAAACCCGATTTCACGTTAGAGGGCGAAAGCACCCGATTTGATGGGTATTTGCCATTTAAGCCACTCCATAATTAGCAGCCGCATAAACTACTGACTTATTAAGGAAATATTCCAAGCAAAAAAATAAGAACATGAAAAATACCACGATCAGTTCATAGCGTTTCCATCCCTCTAGCACACCTCAGTTCAAGCCAAGCAACTTAGCCTGCCAACCCCCAAATCCGCCTGCTACAATCATTTTCATTAGAAAAAATCAATTTATAACTGTTTTTATGGCGGAGTAATCGATTTTATGGATGAGATCGGGTATCAATGGCTATCGCTGACCTACAACGTGCATCCGGTACACCCTCTGGCCGTACAGAGTGAAATTGGGCGTAACCGCTCCACGTCGAGTGACGGTGACATACGTTTTGAAGTTTACCCAGAAAGCTACCGCCCTCTTGACAGTTTTAGTGAACAACTGGCTTTTGCATTCAAGTATGAAGGCATCCATCTGGAATTTCTGGCTCGGCTTTTTTCTCAAACTTTGATCAAGCAAGAGCTAGAACAATGGATTGCGCGAGAACCAACAGGAAGTTATGCCCGCCGCGCCTGCTTCTTGTATGAATGGTTATTGGATGACACGCTGGCTGCGCCCAATCTAACGCGAGGCAACTACATTAATGCACTTGATGCCGAACTGTATCTAGTCGGAACTCCGATCAATTGCCCGCGCTGGCGGGTGCGTGACAATCTGCCAGGTAATCGCGATTACTGTCCTATCGTTCGTCGAACCGCGGCAATACAGGCGACTGAAACCTACGATTTACCCGCCAAGCTGGCCGAGCTGGAATCAGACTTCGGCGTTGATCTGATTTTGCGCAGTACAGTTTGGCTAACCGTCAAAGAGAGCCGCGCCAGTTTTCTGATTGAGCGTGAGCAGGATAAAGAAGACCGCATCCGCCGCTTTGCCGCCGTCATGAAAAACGAATGCGGGCAACACGAAAATCCATTCACGCCCGAAACCCTGAGCCTATTACAGCGCGGTATTTTGGGCGATATGGCACTGCGCTATGGACTGCGCCGTTCACCCGTTTACGTTGGGCCTTCAGCTCCTTCAGATCATTATCAAGCGGTCGTTGATTACATCGCCCCACATTGGGAACAAACAAACGCCCTTCTCTCAGGACTTGCGCATTTTCTCAAACGCAGCCAAGGCGCGTCATCCATCGTGCGCGCCGCAGTCGCGTCTTTCGGCTTTGTTTATATTCATCCAATGGCGGATGGCAATGGCAGAATATCGCGCTTTTTAATCAACGACATCTTACGCCGCGATGGCCTCGTGCCCGCGCCGATTATTCTGCCAGTTTCAGCGACCATCGCCGACAGCACGCAAGCGCGCGCCGCTTATGACAAAGTGCTTGAGCGTTTTTCGCGCCGCCTGATGCGCAAATATGCCGATCAATATGCGTTTGGCGAGCCTGTCATCGCCGAGGATGGCGTTGAATACAATCTTTATTTCAGTGCTTACGACGATGCACTACCCGCATGGCGCTACCCCGACCTCACGGCACACGCCGAATATCTCGCCAAAATCATCGACACAACGCTAACACAAGAAATGCGCAAAGAAGCCCGTTTCTTAAAAGCCAACGATCAGGCCCGCAACGCAATCAAGCAATTTTTAGAAGCACCGGACAATGAGCTAGATAGCATCATCCGCAGCATCCGGCAAAATGGCAACGAGCTATCTAATCAGCTTTGCAAACGCTACCCAATCCTTGCCGAAAACCCAGCAATTGGTGAACGGGTTGTTGATATGGTGAAGCAGGCTTTTGCTGATTGAATAAACATGGTTATCAGCACGGACTGATAAACTAGCTCCGATCAAATAACTCATCAACTTCATTAATGGAAAATACTTTTGAACTTCTATCATTGTCGTAGCTATAATCATCGCCATGATCTTCATAGTATCGATCAAGCTCATATGAGATACTATATGACCCTGCTACGATCTCAATATCACTTTCTAAAAAATTTACATTCAATTCACTAAGTTTATATTTAATGAGGTTTTTTATTTCTTTTTCTGCTTCATCATACTCTCCATAACCAACCTTAGAGAAGGCATCACTAACCTCAATAAATTCACAAAAATTATCACACATTAAATTAATAACATGTTCTTTCAACAGCTCCACATTTTCCTGGTAGGCTTCTATCGTTGTAGGCACACTCGAAATTAGAGATGATGCAGCTCGAATTTCATCATCCGACCCAATAGAACAAACATTCTTTTCTACAAAATCCAGCACTTGCTTATTGCTTATCTCGCCTTCGGATAGCGCCCATTCAATAACGACAAATGAATCGTAGGTTGCACAACCATCGGCATTTAAAAGTATAAAATCAATAGCGCAACTCCAATCACCTTGAAATATTATTTCACCATCATTAATTTCAATAATTCGGTACAAACATAACAGCGAAACATACGAAGTGCTTACACCTTCAAACCCACAAGCTACAAGTTCACCCATCATAAAGTTACAAATATCATTAAAGTCAACTTTTGACAAATCCCCATTACGTTGCAAACTTAATAATGTAGTTAAAGATGATTCCGATCTAAGGCTTTGCATGCCATTACGCAACATACTCACATCATCTTTATATCTCTGTAAAACATAATCACCAATTGAAGGATTAAACAAATCTAGAGTTGCAGCTCTATCAAATACTCTTCTATTCAAAAAAGAACCAGTCAACTGTCGAATATTTGACTGAAAATCACGCCGACCTTGAAAATTTTAATTACTGGGTAGTGCTGTAAACGAATGGTATGCCCCCGTTGATTTTTTCTCTGCAATCTCTTTGCCATTTAGCACTACTAGAAATATGATTGCACGCCCAAAATCATCCTGTTGCGCAATAAAAGGATTCTCCCACATCAAGGATGGATTATCTAAAGACTGATTAATATATGACCAATATTCGGTTGTGCCATAGCTCTCAATTCTATTGGCATCTGTGATATAGCCAATCAACCGAGGATTAAAGTTTTTATGAGTGATAATTAATTTGCATCGCTTATCAACATAAAGCTGGTTGATGTAATCTTCCTCAAGCCCTGAATGCCAAATGTGGTTATACAGAATGTGAGCTTTATCTAACTCAGATAGCGATTTGATCTTTAGTTCAAACTCATTTCTTTGCAAGTTATTGTGCTCAAAACAATCTATAAGTAGCTTGCCTTGATTTAAAATTGTACTTCTTGATGTCAAAATGAATCTTTTGTTTTTATTGCTGGACACTCGTCGAATAAATTGAGTTATTTGATTTCCTTCGTGTCCTTTGAGAGCATCCAAATAATTTCTCCCCAAAAAATCATCAAAATAGAACACCTGCTTACTGTCATTCTCAAAAATAGACTCCGCTTCTCGCACTTCATTAGTTATTTTAACAAAACTAAATTCTTGTGCTACGTAGTGCAAACATAGATGGTCAGCAAGAGTGGTTTTTCCTACCCCGGGTTCGCCCGTGATAATAACCACATGCAATTTTTCTAATAGCTCGAGAGCTAATCGATGATTTTCTGTCACCGCATATTTTGAAGAAGACTGTAATGTCTCTTGCAATGAAAACTCACTTCGCCCAAAAACTGCATGATTTAAAACATGACTGAGCACACTGGCACTTTGAAGCCAGAGCTTATAATGTCGTTTTTCTATATCAGGCTTTATTTTCAGCAAATCATTTAGATCTTCTTTCCCATAAATATCGCTTTCCAACAGTAGGTAAGGAGAGAGCGCTTCTTTGATTTTCTTTTTGTCCGCGCGCGAAAGAGAATTTGAAATTGCTAATATATATCGCTATGGCTTTATTTTCTCTATCTTTATTTTTTCAGTAGTACTTAATGTGTTGATTAACTGTTTAGTAGGTGTACCGCACCAATGTTTGCACTGAAGGATTACCTCACAGCTATTGCTCGTAAAAAATCGACCGTCAATACCTGCATCTTTACCCGGTTTAAATCGTTCGAAGCGTTGACCTTCAGCATCACCGAGTAGATCTGCGCATAATATTTCAAACTCTTTATCATTAAGCGCTTTGAAGTCGTAGTCAGACATAGTTACCTATATATTTTTTAAAATTTCAATGCGAATGTATATTTTATTACTAGGAACCCGACAATTAACGCTCCAAATGAAAAAAGCCCTGCAAAGGGCATTTTTCATTTCTGCGAACAGAAAAACTCACTCCCACTCAATCATTAACAGGCTGCATAACCACATTATTTTCATCATAAATATGAAATATAAAAACTAAAGCCATTAAAAATACCATGACCAGATCATAGTGTTGTACTCACCACTAGCTCACCAGAGCACAAGCAAGGGGACAAAGCCTACCACCCATAAACCATCTGCCATAAATATTTTTATTAAAAGCTCCAATTGATAACTATTTTTATCTCGTGATTACCTGCCTGTTAACTCATCCAGAGGCTACTGATTGCCTGATCACCAGAGATTGCCTAAATTCGGCCAAAAGCGGTCGCTAAACCTTGATACTTTTGAATTGCCTCATGGGCGAAGATTGAAATCATTTACCCGGAGGTGCGCTGCAGTGCTGAAAGTCGCTCATGTCCTCTGTCTCGGATACGTTGATAGGAATCGCCTATAAGTTTTTGAGCCCATTTTCTGATCTCATCAGGCGACATGTACTGGAGGCTAAGTACTCCAGTTGCAGTATAGCGAGTCTGCGGACGTTCAGATTCGAGAAGTTCCGCTATTGATTGGACGTTTTTTTCACTAAAAGGAATGTTAGTACGCAGGCAAGTCATTAAGAGGCTATCCAATACTTCCCCAGACTGAATGCGGATGACCAATTCATGCCTCGCAGCCTCATCCACTGAAAACGCGGTTGTTGTGGTTCAATGATTTCGGACACCAACTTAGGTGGTAATCTCGCCACCATTAACGAGGTGTTTCATGAGCAAAGTTCGCAGGACATTTACCCCGGAATTTAAAGCCGAAGCCGCCAGTCTGGTCGTCGATCAAGGCCACACGGTGTCACAAGCCAGTAAGGCGATGAACGTCGGCGAGAACATACTGCGTCGCTGGATTAAGCAGCTGAAACAGGAAAGACAGGGCATCACGCCGCAGGCCAGAGCACTCACGCCAGACCAGCGTCGCATTCAGGAGCTCGAAGCGCGCATTGATCGGCTGGAATGGGAGAAAGCCCTGTTAAAAAAAGCCACAGCTCTCTTAATGGCGGACGAACTCAATCGTACGCGCTGGTAGACCAATTAAGTGAGCATGAACCCGTAGAAATGGTCTGCAGCACCTTCGGTATTTGCCGTTCCAGTTATTACCATTACCGGCATCGACGCCAGCATATTGATCGTGAACGAATCGAGTTGCGCGCCAAAGTACGCAATCTGTTTAAGCAAAGCCGAAATGCGGTAGGCAGCCGCAGTCTAGTCTGGATGCTGGCGGTAGAAGGCATTACGGCTGGCCGATATAAAGTGCGCCAGCTCATGCGAGAAGCCGATTTGCAGTGCAAACAGCCAGGCGCACATCGCTACAAAGTCCACAAAGATGAACGTCCAGACATTCCGCACTTATTGCAGAGGGCGTTTAATCCGGAGCAACCGAATCAGGTCTGGTGTGGCGATGTCACCTATATTTGGGCGGGCAATCGTTGGATTTATCTGGCCGTGGTGCTGGATTTGTTTGCCCGTTGCGTGGTGGGCTGGGCGCTCAGTGAGCACCCGGATGCCGAGCTAGTCAGCCGTGCGTTAGATCATGCCTGGCAACAGCGTGGCCAGCCACTGGGGGTGATGTTTCACTCGGATCAGGGTAGCCAATATGGCAGTCGGTTGTTTAGGCAACGGATATGGCGCTACCGGATGCAGCAAAGCATGAGCCGGCGCGGGTGCTGTTGGGATAATGCGCCGATGGAGCGGTTATTTCGCAGTCTTAAAACAGAATGGATACCAAAGCCTGGGTATGAATCTGCAGAAGAAGCCAGGCTGGATATTGGCGTTTACCTGATGGCGTATTACAACTGGCAGCGGCCACACACCGCCAATGGCGGGCTAGCCCCTGCCATTAAGGAAAGACAACTTAATTTACTGTCCGAGAATTGTTGACCACAACAAAATGCTATGTGTTAGGGGGCTCAAATGGGACTAACAGGGGGGTTGCGTGGTTGTTCCCAGTTTTTTGTGAAATTGAGTACGGTATAAGTCCATTTTGTGAGATCAAAACAGCGTGCGTGTGAGTGGTCATTTAAGTGCGAAACATTGTTATGTGCCGTACTATGTGCCATGTTATGTGCCGTACTATGTGTCGATAACCCCGTTATGTGCCGTATTATGTGCTGGATATGTGCCGTACTATGTGTCGATAGCTATTTCGGCTTCGATATCTAATAAAATCATAATTTCTGCTAGATTTGAGGCAAAAACACCCTTTTATTTCGAAAAAGGGCGTACAAAGCCGGTGTACTCGCAGTTGTGTACTCCTCGAAATACACACATTTGGTCGGCAGATACGGTTAGCTAGTCAAAGCAAGTTAATCCACGCCCAGCGCCTTAAAAACAGCATCAACCGGATCAGAAAAGAAACTCGTCTGGAACTTGGCAAACAGCTCACCAGGCACTGATGGAATGTCGACTACACTCGACATGGGTAATAGGATGCGTTTCGCACCGGCATCAAATGCCACCTGCAATGTCTCGGCCAAATTTCGTGCGGGCGTAATCGTGCCACCAAGACTCATATCGCCCATCACAACCATTTGGCCTTGCATCGGTTTGGCTAACGCGGCTGAGCACAGCGCAATAAAACTGGCTAGGGTGGTTGCTTCAGGTTGACCGCTGTTTTGCATCTCGACCAAATGCAGATGGAAGTCTTTTTCGTTGGTATGAATTGCGGCACTAATACGGCCAGAGTTAGCTTTGAAGTAATCAAATGCCACTTTGACTTGCTCGCGCGCCATTGAACCGGAAATGGACAATTTACCGCTACCGCTCATGCTTTGAATCTCAATGCGATACAAAGACGGTACTTCTGCACCGCCCATGGCGATGGTGTACAAGGTGCCGGGGTTCGATCGCCCCTCTGGAATCAAACTGCCACCGCCCTGCTCGGGGACAGTTACAAAGCGCTCTTGGTTGTCTTCTAGATCGATATAGCTGAAGTGAACATCGTAAAACTCCATGCCACCAATCTTTTTCAGCTGCTCTTTGACACGGCGGCGTGTTTCTAATGCGTATTCAAGACACTGGCGAACCAGTTCTTTGTCGTACTCGCCGTGTGGCGCAATGAGTTTTAACAGGCCAGAGGTTGTGCGGCGGACGGCGATGGTGTCGCGCTGATTGAGGTTATTGCCAAGGCGAAACCATTTATCGATGGCATCAGCAAAGCTACGCTTACGCATTTCCCGTGCGAACTCAGCCAAATAATCGACAATCATGCCATATTGGTTGGTGAAAAATTCAGGCCGCATTTTAGGGATTTCCCAGCCTGGCACGTAGGCATGGAAACGATCAAAAAATGCTGAATCAATCATCGCCTCTGGAAATGGGGCCAATAAATGGCTTGTTTTTACCATCGTTTCGACACTTTGGTTAATATTGCCGACAAACACCATCGACGCATTTGCATTAATCGATTCACGGCCACGGCTGAATGAACCAGAAGCCATGTAATCCTTCATGATCTGAATACCGTCATGATCTTTGAAGTTAATCCCCGCAACTTCGTCAAATGCAACCACATCCCACAAGCCCACCAAGCCCACTTTGCGCGCCGACATGTTGTAAAACAGATTGGCGACGGTGGTTTGACCACCAGATACCAGAATACTGTTCGGGCTGATTTCTTTGTAAATATGGCTTTTACCTGTGCCCCGTGGGCCCAGTTCGCAATAATTGTAGTTGTTTTCAACCAGCGGAATCATGCGTGCCAGCAAGTGCCACTTCACTCGCGATTTGAAACAAGTCGGCTCCATGCCGGTAGAGCGAATTAATGCATCGATCCACTGCTCATTATTGAATTCACGACGCCCCGCAAACAGCCCTTCCATATCGGTATTGGGCATTTGAATTGGCTTTAGATCGGTCACAAAGAATGGAGAACCTTTCTGGCCTTCTTCATATTGATAGCGCAGTGAAACAATACACCAGATCCCTCCAACCAGCAGTTTTTCAAACTCGCGAACGTGCGCGTCGCCAATTTCAGCGTTTTTAACATTCAAGTTGGACAGCAGCGCTTCATACACATCGCGCTTTTCATTGAGTTTGACGGTAACCTTGTCGATTACCTTATAGCTGCCAGATTCACGGATCTTGGATTTGATCTTCTCGGCTTCATCGGGGCGAACATAGTTCTCAGCCAGAATCCGCTTAACGTTCTGTAGCCCAGTTTCAATGACTTGCGCATCATCAGATGCGCAGTACATGCCCAATAAATATTCCAGCACATAAACGGGAACGTTTGCTCCTTCCTTGATTAGCTTGGTCAGGTCTTTGCGAACCACCTTCCCAGCAAAATGGCGCGTGAGTAGGTCGTCGAGTTCAAGGTTAGACTGCGCGTTGGTGTTTTCGATGGGCATGGTTTCTGTATTCATTTTGAGCCTTAAAAGTCGTTAGCCAGTGCCAAATCAATTTTTAAGGCATGGCGCAAGATCTCAACTTTGGAATCAACATCGCGCAAGATCAGGAAATAATCCTTTTTGGCATCATAACTACCTGCTTGCAGCGTCAAAATCACTGATTTTTTGAGGTCGTCGAGCTTATCGGTACGAGCTATCAAAAGTCACGACCTGCTCATTACTAATCACGGTATCACCATCACGCACCGAAATATTCACCGTGCGCGGCAATACCTTGGCTGAAACAGGGGCTGTCTGGACAAATTCAAACCGAGAAATATTCGAAACAATCTTGTTGGACAGTAGCATCGGCGCAATGCCGACATGCTCAACCTTGGCCTTGTCGGTTTCACTCAGCTTGATAGTCAGCAAGGGCACGACTATTTCCTGCGGCATGGCGCTACCATGAACAAATTTTGCGCCCCCCGAGAAATGAAAACGCGTTGCGCCTTTGGGTACCCAGAAATGAAGGCTCGCATCGGCTTCGGTGCCTGCCGTTTGCTCAGTAGAACCAAACCAAGCTTTGTCGGTTTGCCCTAGATCGTTCCCCAATACATAACGCTTCTTGGCTTTCAATGCGCCGATGGCTTTGATATTCAAGGTAGAACGATCTGCGTTATCCAGCGGAGATTCCTGATACAAGAAGCCATGGTCGGCGGTCACTAGCACGGTTGATGCCGCCAAATTGCCAACCACAAAACCCACCAAGCGATTGAGCTCTTCGAGGGTGTTTTCGACCGCCTCAAACGTTTTATTCTCCGATGCTGCCTTATCACCCAGCATATCGATCTGGTCATGGTAGATGTACACGACGGACGCATCGCGAACTCGATCACGTGCTTTATCTTTTCCTAGGCTAACCAACTCTTCCCAATTAATGGCAATGCCGCCGTGTTTCGCCAAGATAGCATTACGATCTTCTAAAGATGCGGTCGATTTACCATCAACCAAAACGCTAATATTAGCGCCGACTTTATAACTCAAAGTATCGTGCGGTAATAATGCGGCCATGCCTAAACTGGTATAGCTTGGCAAAACACCCAGCATTGCCCGTAGCTCGGTTTTGTATTTATTGCGTGTGAGAATTTGTCGACTCAACTCTTCAGCGGCTTCATAGCGGAAAGCATCCGAGATAATCACAAAGATGCGCTTCACGCTGGTGTTATCCAGCGTGGCTTTTACTTCGCGGCGATAAAAGTCTTGCTGATTAATCACGCCAGGTACAGACCAGTTTTTGAGTAACCCGCTATCGCCCTCTAGCAACTTGCTCCATGCAATACCCAGTTGCGGCACAAACCAACCGGTATAGGCCTCTTCAACGCGCTCGCGCAGCAATTGCAATAATTGCCAGCCCATCATATCGACTTGCTCGGCGGCACGATGGAAATGGCGATAATGCTGATCAAAGTGGTAAAGCGTTTTTTGATACGCTTCGATGCCCGACATAGCGCTATCAAAACTAAAGCCAGCTTTGTATTGCTCACACAAACACAAGAAATCGGCTGCGGCTTCCAGTGCCTCATAGCAATTGAGCAATGCGCGAGTGACATCACTCGTGGCAGCCAATTTGGGGTTCGCCCAATGTCCGTCACGGCGGCGCTCAAAAATGGCATGTACCGCGTCAGCCGATGCAACTGCGCTGCTCAATATCCGATCACGCAGATCTTTGATAATCCACTTTTCAACCTCGGCAAACGTCATCGCATCCAGCATTTTCTCGGCTGGCAACGTGGCAATGATCGTCGTCAGTTGCAATGCTTCAGCAACGGCAGCAGAGACTGCATCATAGCTACCGTAATGCGTGATACTGCCACGCCACTGCGACAAAAACACCGAAGCCGATGCCGCCTTAGCACGATCATGAATTTGGAAATGGGATAACTGGCTTGGCAAATCGCCGACCAAACCTTGCGCTAAATCGGTCACCATCAAATGGAACAACAAATCACGCAAAGACGGGTTCGTATCACGATAACCCAACTCCGCCTCGACCAAATCCCAAAATGCAGCGCGTAAACCGTAGGTCAATAACTCAGCCCAGCCCTTAGGCTCGACCGCCAAATTAACCTCGCCTTCTGCATCCATAGCCGTAAACAGCTTGGTCAGCATACTGAACAAATCGGCTTGCTCAGCCCGAATCAGCACCGCAATCATTTTTCGATCCAGATCCGCCGCCTGATCGGTCGACAAGGTTAGTCGCTTGAGTTTCTCAAAACGCTCTTTGGCGCGTAAAAATGCACTTCTCTCTTTCAAATGCGCACGCACAGAAACCGTGTGCAAGCCCAGATCTTCTAACTGAATCGATGCTTCATCCGCATGAAAAGGCTTGGCGCGCATACGCACATCCAGCAGCCAATCATCCTCAGGCGCAGGCTGCGCTTGCTGGCTATAAAACAGCCATTTGCTATCTGCAGGTGCGCGTTCAATATCTAGCTTCACGGCTAATGCTGGGGTGCTATCAAGCTGAACAATGGTGATATCGCCTAAGCCCGTTAGTTCAGAGGCAAAATTGGCTTCGATGTCGTGCCAAAAGACAAAACGATGTTGCTCAAATTGAGAAAAAAGAGATTGCTGGATTTTTGTCATGGCCAATTTAGTATTGAGTTAATTCGTTTGTTATTTCTAATGAAATGCCTGACAAGAAATATTCTTGAGGTAAGGCTACTCCAGCATTTTTAAACAATTGCCAATATTGACTAATTTCAGAATGATTACACTGTTCTAGTACAGCTTGCGTTTCTGGCAGTTGGCTTTGAAATCTTGCGCCGTTGGTGCACGCTTTAAAGGCCGCTTGCAGCATGTCATTGGGTGGTGCAATTAAACTCACGAAATAAGGTGTACTCAGCGCGATCACGAGACCGGAAGGATCAAAGTCGACAAATGCATAAACCGGAAGTTTGAGAGAATCCAAAAGCGCGACTACATAGTCTTGACGATACACCTGCGGCATACCCCGAAACACGACGAGTGGATTGCGAGATGCCATGTTGGGCTCAAACTGCAACTGATGGATATTTTCAAATGCCTCCCAGTTTTCAACCAACATCACGCCATCGTGCCGATTTAGTATTGCAACTTGCTGCCAATCCAGTTCCAAATGGCTTCCATCAGGAAGTTTCAGCGCCTCATCACCAAGGCAAACCACGCTTCCGGCTAAAGCTTTAACTGCAACGCGGTTCAATCTCACATTACTTTGACTGAGTTTTTCATTACTAGCTAATGCCAAGCTTTCCGTACGACTTAATCCATCCCATGCCTCGGGGCGTGTTGAATCAGCATCAATCCCCGCTTCAACCTTGAGTAGGTCTTTAATGATTTGCTTATCGGCAGCATTAAATACATAGCTTCTACCCTGCAAGTGACCGATTTGATGCATATTGGCAAATTGTTCTAATCCACGCGAAGACGAAGTTTTCTCGTCATCATTCTGAACAATACGCAGCAAGGTTTTGATTAAGCTTTTTTCCATATTTCCACATCGCTCACAATCAGGTTGCCAGACATCGCTTCACTCAGACCCGGGTAGGCGACAGTGTTTTCCACACGGCGCATCGCTAACCCAGATATCTTTTTCTTGGCTTCTAGAATCTGCCAAGCATGCAGTAAATAAACCAGCCATGCAGCCTCATCAATGGACTGATAGTCGGGCATTTTTCGTAGCCACTCAATGGCTGAAATCGGTTCTTGAGATTGTCTTACTGCCTTCAAATACAATGCAAATGCCCGCTGAACTGGTGATGCGGCGATAATGTTGACTCGGCCTTGCGCGTCATCCGTAATCATCTGGCCAGCTTGGCGCTCTACCGCAAAGCGCAATGTTGGAGCAGGTATGGATTGCGCGACTTCAACTAAAGCATCGCGAGTCAGATTATCCGATAAATCAGCATGGGCTGAGATTTTGAAACCTTCGAACGTTGAGCACCAATCAGGCAAATGATTGAGTTCATCCACATCAGGCGGGATGTAATCTGGATTCTTTCGTAGAAACTGGGCAAATGCACGTAAACGCTGAGCTTGTGGCTCGACCTGGCGCAGGCGGTATAGATATTCTTTTAAGACCGTTGAAATATCCATCAACGAGGCACGCCATTGCGGCAAGCGCTCTAAAATTTGACTCTGGTAGATTTGCTGCAAGGGCTGTAATAACGATGAACCACTTAATTGCTCCAATAATGCCGCATCTTGTAATGCACCTAAAGCAATGCCAATTTGTTCGCACTTGCCCAGATAAAACTCATTCTGGCGTTTTTTCTGCTCTAGGGTGCTGACATTGGCAAAACGGTTATCCGCCAAGGAGCGCATCAGGGCTAAGAATGAATCGAGTCCTTCGGCCAACTCAAACACACCCGATTTAAAGTCATCCGAGTAGGTATCTCGATCTTCAGCACGGTTATCAAGGCATGCCTTCAGATACTCATCAATCAATTGTGGCAAACGATCAATTTGCTCGGCAAAGTTGGCACTGACGGCGTAATTGCGCTGCCGAAGAAAAACTTCATCCAAGTGACGGCTTAAACTTGAATTGAGGCGAAACTCATCCTGCACCGCAGGCACCAGCGCACGGTGCTGCTTGAGCAAATACAAGGCGCGCTGAGTTTCATCAGTCAGCGTGATACCGCCATTGATATAGGCATCGGCAACTAGATCACGATGTTTATGCAGCACCTCAAGATAGGCTGCAATATGTGCAACGCCCGTGGTCACAGCAATGATCCTTGGCTGGTGACTTCGGTTTCTTCGTCATCAAGCCCGATCTTTTCATGTTCGGACAAGAAAGCAATGGCCTCCATAATGAATTCGATCTTGCCAGTCACTTGATAAATTTCGCGCTCACTATTGGCGAGAAACAAATAACCTTCGTCCTTAAAGCGATTCAGCACTTTATTAAATCGGGCACGATCCGAGCTATCGGCAGCTTGCCCTTTCACCAAGTTAGCTAGCGACTGCAAATCGTTGCGCAGCGTTGGATTACTATCAATCGATAACATCAAGCTTGCCGTCTCAATCACAAAGCCAGCGCAAATCACATCATCCTTTTGCGAGACACGCATTACCAATTCAAGGAAAGCCACCAAGGGGCGCAACTCATGTTTGATCTTGATGAATACTTCTTTCGCGGCTTTTTTCTCTGGCCCACCCGTTTCGATATGCGCAGCAAAAAATGCTCCACCATGCTGAGTTCTGGATAGTTTCAGACCAATTTTGCCCAAATAATCATTCACGCTCTGCTGATTGGCTGGGTTATTCAAAAAGGAAAACGCTTCACGATGCGTAATCTCGCAAACAAATGTACCTTCCAGTAAGAGCCGAACCGTACGTTCAAACATGAGCGGCCTCCTCCTCCAGCAAATATGGGTCAGCGACTCTCACTTGCATCAAGCGTCGGTCTGGTTCCACCGTGAAGCAATGATTAAATAACGCCAAAGTCTCTGGGTCTGGATCTGGAAACGCCGACACCAGCGTGATGTGATTGCACTTTAATAGCTCGATCAGATGCACCACATTGCCGCTATCGAGATCTTTAAGCTCATCCAAAGCCCAGACAATATTCACATTGGCATCTCGGCGAATCCGGTTAATAAAGGCCACAAAAATACTGACCAACACTAGGTAGGACAAGCCATTGGATGACACCGCTTCCAAATCCGAAGCTTTCCTGAATTGGCGCGTATTACCATTTTCAACCACTTCACCCTGAATCCGGATCAGCTGCTTTAAATCAGCCTGAATCCCAGACTTGGTTTCCCAATGGCTCAGCAAATCATCCAGCGTTTTTGCAAACGGCGCAGGCGGTAATTCATTGCTCATGCCATTAACCCAATGATGATTCGCCTCGGCCATCTCGCAAATCGACTGCCAATACGCCAATTCACGGATCGTCGAAACCACCTCAACCTTCACCTGGCTAATGCTTTCAAATGAAATATTTTGATCCAGATGATTTTGCAATTCGCGATTAAATTGCAGCACTTTTTTATGGAACTCATCCATGGTGCGATGAAATTGAATCACCGTACCCGCGATCAAACGCGCGTCCATCAGCAAAATGCGCTGCACAGTACGATGCTCTTCGGTAAACCAGCTTCTAAATAGCGGCACCCATGCTTCATCGGGTGCATCAATCAGGGCAAGGTGATTTAACTCGATAAATTCACTCGGTTTCGCCCCCTGCGTTTTCGCGAAGCCCCGCCGAAGTTCGTTCACTAAGCGACGCACTTCGGCTTTACTCTGCTGCTCATCGTCATACGCTTTATTGGCTAAGCCAACGAGCAGATCTAAAGTCCAGCTAGGATCAAACGTACGGACCTCGATCGCGGTGTATGCCACCATCTTTTCAAGTCGAGTACGCGTCAATTTTTGCTGTTGGTCGAGTTTTTCGAGCTGTTGCTTGAGTTGTTCAAACTGAGTTTGATATCGGACGTCACCCTCTTTCCACTCACGATCTAGCGTTTTGAGCTTCTGGTTGAATGCCTCTTCCTGCGCGCGATGTTGGCGAGCATCTTGTAGCCAATTTTCACGCTTAGGCCATTCATCGCGCAGCCAGAGACGCCAACTCTGCACCGATTCAATGACCAATTTGATTTGACCAAGATCACGATCAATAAGCCGCAAACGATCAGCAATTTCTTGCAAACGTTCAGTATCAATACCCTTCGCCTGCAGCGCAGAACGACATTCGACATCCAATTGCAGCAGCGTTTGTGCTAGCTCGGCTCTCGCTGCTTTTTCTTTGGTATTCAGTGCATCAATCGCTCCGCGTTTCTGCTCGGTTAAAGCTTTTTTCTCCTGCAGTGCCTTTTGCTCCAGCTCATCGCGAGCATCTCGACCAGCACGATCAAGTTGGTCGATCTCGCGCTGACAATGCTCCAATACCAGTTTGGCCTTGGCCAAGCCCGCTTCCGCATTCGCTTTGGCGAGATTTCGTTGCTCGTTTAGCTGCTGTTTCGCTGATGCCAATTCAGCCTTGGCAGTTTCCACGTGAGCCATGGCTTGCAACAATACTTGCTCATGTTGCCGCATGGCCGTTTCAGTTTGCGCACAGACACTGCTGCATTGGCCGAGTGTCGCTTGCTCAGCCTCCAACTCTGTACGAGACAGGGCGACTTGGCGTTGCTGCTGCGTAATTTCAAATTGTGCCGTTGATTCGTCGGCCAGCGCATGCGGAGCCAGCTTAGATAAATCAAGATTGAGCCCATACAGCGAATCTAGTCGCTCAATAAACTGCGGGCTTAAATCAGTGCGCGTTAACAGTTCGCCATCAATTACGCGTGCAATATCTTGCGTCCAGTCAGGGCATTCAGAACGCAAAAAATGCAGCAAGGAGCCCGGCTCGGGCATGGCAAAGCGCTGCTTCTCTAGCAGTGCAGACTCAAATTTGGCTAGCTCTTTTTTCTTTTCTTCAACTTTGCGCTCTTGCCGTTCGAAATTGATTTTTGCTGTACTAAATGCAGTCGTTTTTTCTTGCTGGACGTTAGAACGCTGATTTTTCTTTTCTAGCGCGTCGGTCAACGCTTGCTGCTTGGCATCGACCAGGGCCTGACTTTCTGGAGGTACTTGAGGGTTATTAAGCTGAGTACGCCAAGAACCAACAGCTTCCTGCGCTTGTGCTAAGGACAAGGCATAAGGCTCGCGCTGCGTTTTTTGCGTGGCATCTAAATCAAGTCGCTCCCCTGCAATTTTCTGCTCTAGCTGGTGTTCGAGTGTTTCAAATCGCTGCCGTTCCTGATCCGCCTGTTGGTCAAGATCTTCTTTCTCGGAATAAAACCGTGCTTGCTGCTTTTGCTTTAAGGTTTCATAACGTTGTGCAATTTCGCTTTGCTCACCCAGCAGCGTTTCCTGCCGTTTCTCAAGCTGCTGTTTTTCATCGCGCAAATCAGGGGCTCGCTTCACCAGCTCATCGCTTGACCGAATCCCTTGCTGCTCGTAGCGATCCCACGCCTGCTGAAGCTCGGTGGCTTTGCCCTCGGCATACTGCGCATTTTTTTCTGCTTCAATTTTTTTGCTTTGTAACTGCCCACGCGCATCGGTATATCGATTACGTGCCTGCTGATGCTCGGTGTCGAGCTTAGATTTTTGCTCAGCGAAGCCATGCCATTGGTCTTCTAAATGCAAAAGCAAGGACGCGAGCTTGCCTTTGACTTCGCCCAAGCTGGCACGCGTCGCTTCCAGCCGCTGTGCCGCTTGATCGGCTTGCTCCATCACCGGCTCAAGCGTCATCACCGACGTGTAGGCGGCATAGTGGCGCGGCCAATCTTCCAGCTTTTTACGATCTGCCGTCATACTCAGCGTTTGCTGCGTATCGCTGGTACATTCCACCACCATGCTCTGCAAGTCTTCAAAATTAGTCTTGCGGCGGAACATACCGGTGATGATTTTTTCAATCTGATGCAGTGGTTTATTGGGCAGCGTAAAACCGTAATCTGACGAAAGCTCACGAATCTCGCGCAAGCGTTTGCGATCACCACTAGTGCTGTGCGTTGCCAGCATGATGGCGCGGTATTCAGCCAAAGATTCAATTTGCTGTTCATGGCAGCGAAAGCCAGCCAGCTTTAAATGGCGCACAAACTGTGGCGCAGGCACGAAAGCCCCATCAGCGGTCACGAACTGCCTGGGATCAAAGCCTTCTCGCAGCAAGCGGAAACACACTTTCTCGCCATGCTTATCGGCATATGCCACCACCATCCGCAGCCCACCATCGGGGCGCTGATATTCGAAAGCAATATAGGAAGTAGTACGCGGTAGATAGTAGCCAGTAAAGGTGTGTTTCCCCGCTTCGGTGGTCACAATCCGATTGGGGCTTTCACCGTAAAACAGCAGCAACAATTGCAGCATCGACGTTTTGCCACGGCCATTACGCCCAGTCAAAACCGCCCCGCCATCCACCGGAAACTCAATAATCCGGCCGATACTGAGCGAATCAATCAGGATGAGTTTTTTGAGCTGAAAGCTAGGGTTTGATACTGAATTTGCCGTAGCGGTATCGACGGCTTCACTTGGGAAATTCATGTGTGCAGACCAATTGGATGGCTAAATGAGAGGATTGAAAAAGGCACAAACCATTACGGAAACACAGTTTTCAACCACTGAACCAAACCAATATGTAATGCCGCAGTGGAGTCAAGCAGATTGCCTTCGACTGCATAATAAAGACCTTCACCAGGCCTCTTTTGCCAAGCCAGCCAAGTTGCCACTTCAGCTTTACTCAAGCGATTTGCATTGAATTTTGGGACAACTAGACAGGCCACGGTCATTTCGGCTTGCGCCAAAATGCCGCGTTCAGCGGGCAATACCGATTGCTTGATCCAGTCTTCCAGCATGCCCTCGGATGCATTATCTGGCATTACCCAAACGCCAAGATCGGGCAAACCATCGTTGTGTTTGTAGATCAAACCACCAGCAGCAAGGGCTATGGGCAGCGTGTCATAACCCTGTGCAGCTACCTCACGAGTGACTTGACTAACTGTATTGGCAAAACCACCACCATTAGCCACCCAATCCGCATCCACTACAATCGCCAGAGCCTGCAATCGACCATCGTTTAAATCACCAATCAGCGTAGCCAGCAGATTTAAAACACCCTGCTTGGTATTTTTACGCCCTCCGACCTCAACAGGCGGCGCGACATTAATGCCAGCCAGAATGGTTTGTGACCTGCAAAGCAGCTCAAAAAAAGCACGATCTGCCTCACCCTCAACCAGTAATAAACGATCAGCCATCAGCGCACCTCAACATCTGATTGGGTGATATTGAATAGCTTCTGCTCGTCAAACACCGTTGCAATCACTCGGCCCTGATCGCTGGTTCTCACACTGCGGCCAACGCGGAATAGCACGCCTTCTGTTGCCGTTTTTTCAACGGCGACTTTGGCAAAGCTCTCGATGCAGTCCCAGCTGTGAGTCGTTGCAAAGACCTGAATATCAAGCACGTCAGCCAGATCAAAAATAAGTCGCCAGACTTCCTCTTGAACTGAGTAATGCAGGCCATTTTCGAATTCATCAATTAGCAAAAAACCGCCCTTGGCAGCAAACAGCTTAAGAAATAGTTGAAGAATCCGAAAAATACCATCGCCCATACTATTCAAAGGTACTGGTATATTCACATTCTTCAACTTAACGATTGCACTTCTAGACAATGAACCAGAATCACTCTCATCACTTTCATCATCTCGAACAAATAGAATTTCTTCGAAATCAGGACTAACAATACGAAGTGCACTTTTAACAAATTCCTGTGCTTCCGTGAGACCGACTCTATCCCACATATCAGCTAAATCATCTTCAGAAGTGAACTGGGTAGAAATATAAGAGCATGGCATCCTTTTATGCATTCTCAGGAGAGGCCTAAGTCTGCCATTAGGGCCACTAAAACGCAGGATCACAAGGTTACTATCGTCGATTTGAATCGCAAGTGATTCATTAATATCCTCACCTTCAAATTTAGCCAACTCACTTTTTAAAACTTGCATTCTTCGAAGACGTGTTCTACCTTCACCTTCGGCATCAGATTCAGCGTATTCTTCCTCAAAATAAAAAACATGTTCAATCTTCACGGAATTTTCACCGGTACCATCTCCGATATCAATTCCAACGCCATCAGTTTTAGGAAAACTCCGGTTTGCAAAGAAAGATCTAAAAGGCAAATCATCCTGTAACTCAAACTCTTTAGTATTAAGTCGCCATTTCTCATTGTGACTTATGGCAAGATCTTCCAATAAATGTGGATGCGCATTCCCCGCATAAATCCGCAGCGCTTCCAGTACCGAGCTTTTGCCGGAATTATTCTTGCCGACGATCAAATTGACACGGCCCAGCTTGCTGACTTGGAAGTCTTCCAGCGCGCGAAAATTTTTGATATGCAGTGATTTTAAATGCATGGTTTTTCCTTGATTGGCCGTACTTAATCGTCTGATCCGCCGGAAATCGCTTTCACATCCGCCAGCAGATCACCGAATTTACCATAATTGACTTTCACGCCGTCATCCAGATCCAGCGTGATGCGTTGGTCGGCGAAGTGGCGGAGTTTTTCGTCGTAGAGGCGCAGTTCTTCTAGTTTCTTTTTCAGCTTGTCGATCTGTTTGTCGATGGCTTTTTTGGTTGCGCCGGTGCTGGCTTTGAGGGAGTCGTCTTCCAGCAGTTTGATGCGTTCTGCCATGCAGCTAGGTGAGCGGGACGACGTATTCGGCGCGCATGCGGGCGAGCGTGCTGTCGTTGTAGCGGTGCAGGTAGACCAGCGCTTCGAAGGCTTTTTGCTTGCCGCTGGAGAACAGCCAGTAGATCGGGCGCTTTTTGTAGGTTTGGCAGTGATCTTTGAAAAAGCTGCCGGAGATATAGCGGCGCAGCGCGTCTTCCGCCGTTTCGTCCGCCTTGCGGCCAAGGCTATCGGCCAGCCAGGCGAGGTTTTCCGCCAGCGTGTCCTGCCCCCATACGGCGACGAGGAATTCTTTGACGCGGTTGGTGGCATCATCGGCAAACCACGGCAGATCGTTCACCGGCACGATACCGTCGGCATCAGCGGCAAAGCGGGTATAGCGCTGTGGGTCAAAGCCTACATTGCCTGCGTGCGCATACACCAGCCCCGGCTCATCGAGACTGTAGCGCCCCATCATGCAGCCGATGGCGTAGGACACCAGCCGTTGCATGTCTTTTTCGCGGTCGGCTCGTAAGCAGGTCACCTCTTGCTGGGACACAAATGGATCGAACTCGTGCTCCAAATGGAATTCAGTTCTGAATATTTGATTAATAGAAGTTTCAATTTCAGCCAAGCGTGAAGCTCGCCCCAAAGAATCCGCCTCCCAGTTAGACCATGATTCTTTAACTAATGCTCCTTTAAAGATAAATTCTAATTTCTGAAAATCAGGAGATATTTCACTTGCATCCCAGTCGGCTTGGGCTACGTCCACAGCATGATCTATCAGCGCTCTTAGCTCTGCCAGATTATTAACCTTAAGAAACGGCAGATTTTGAAAGTCTCCCAAAGTAAAATGCAGCGTAGGATTCAAAATACTCGACAACAAACCACATAGCTTGCTATTCAACAAAGCCATGCAACACATTTGATCATCCTCCGCCTCAAAGAAAGCCATAGGGCCGGCAGTGTCAAATATATACCCTACTGGCACCAGTCTCGCCGAAATATCGAGAGAAATATCAGTCCAAGTAATTCCTGACCTAAAATAATATCGCCTATTCTTAATTACAAACTCAGGATCGCTAATTTTTGGATACTTCCCTTTAACCAAATCCAGCAAGACCTCACCATTTCTCTCATACCTAACAACATTTAAATTGTTACCAGCCCACTTCCTGTACTCGCCACCTTTGTTATAGGGAAACCATTTCCCATGATAATTCTCACCGCCTTGTTCAATTTCTTTGCTTGATATCTCAAACCAAAACCTTAGGAAGGTTTTATTATCTGTTGTCGCCATGCCTTGCCGTGCATCAGCGCAAGTCGCCATCCTTGGGTTTTTCTTGAACAACTCTCGAATAGAGGAAGAAACCCAGTATGCGATTGGGCTTGACGGAATCAAATAAAAATCCTCATGCTTTGCCATATAGCGCCTACGTTCATGCTCGACATTAAACAACAACTCTTTGTCAGCTGCATGCGGCGCATTATTTAAATCAACATAGACACCATCAAACCCAGAAAGATGAGTATTCCTAAAAACTGAAGCACAAGCCAAAGCCACCTTGGAATTTAGCTCTGGAAAGCTATTAAAACCTATGTGAACCATACTGGATATTGTTTTTAATTCAAGCAATTGAGCGCGCAAATCGCCAAATGAAGTCAAAAACATCCAGGATTGCATTGTTACGAGAGCGAAAAAACCTTCCTTCCTAGTCAAGAAAGAACTTTGCATCATAAAGGGTGCAAATAGATCCGCACGACAAATTGGATAATATTTTTTTATGAACCCTTTTAATTCAGGTGACTGCCCTTTGTCGCCCATATACGGCGGGTTAGCGACCACCGCATCGTACTGCCGCGCCAGCACTTGCGCTTGTTGCAGCAAAGGTTGCAGCGTGGCGGCGGCGGATTGGGCGTAGAGATCGCCGCTGTTTTGCGCGGCGGCGATGCGGTTGGCGAGTTGCGGCAAGGTTTGCGCGAGCGCATGGGGTATCTGCAACAAGCTCCCGAAGGTCTTGGCCTGCGTAAAGATACTAAGCAGGGTATTGAGCGCGTTGCGTTCCGCCGCATCATTCAACCCCAGATCTTGCGCCAGTTGCGCAGCGTCGAGCCCGGCGCTTTCCTGTAGTGACAAGACGTTGAGCTGGACCGGGTCGCTAAACAGGCGGCGGTCGTCGGCGCGGGCGCGCATCAATAAAGCAAAGGCGGCGAGCTGGGCGGCACGGTCGTCGATGTCGAGGCCGTAGAGGTTCTTTTCCAGAATCAGGCGCGGAATGTCGCGCTCGCGGTAGCCGCGCTCTTGATAGATGGCTTTTAACAGATCGTAGGCTTCGACCAGAATGTGGCCTGAGCCGCAGGCGAGGTCGAGCACGGTGATCGATTCGGGGTTGAGCGTGTCGCCGTCCTCGCTAATGCGGGCGCTGATCAGCGCGTCGAGCTGGGCGTTGACTTCCGGCGTTTGCTCGGCGGGGGCGATGTAATACTGCATCTGGCTGGCGAGCGTGGAGCTGGGGTTGGCTTGCAACCAGAGGCGGCCAACGCTGTTTTGCACCAGGTATTTGACGATCCAGTTGGGCGTGAACAATTGCGTGGCGGCGGGGATGTCTTCGGACTTCACCACCTTGCCGATGACCTGGTCTTTTTTCTCGCTGATGTAGAACTGGTAGAGCCAGCCGATGATTTCGACCTGATCCCAGTCGGCCTCGTCGATGCTGTCGACCAGCTTGCGGATGACCGAGTCGGTGCGCAGCAGGTTGTCGGGCAGCAGCAGCTCGCTGTCGTCGTCGATGCGTTCAAACAGAAAACCCATGTGCGCGGCGAGCTGGTTGCACTGGGCGACGAGCAGGCGTTTGTACAGCTCGCCATCTTTGCTGGCGAGCTTGAGCTCAGAGACGTCCGCGACGCTGATGCCGGGCAGATCGCCGCTTTCGACGAGTTCGAGCGCGTGAGTAAGGATGTCCGGCAAGCCGCCTTCAGTCACGCTTGAGAGCACCCGCTGGCCGTGGCTGAGGTAGTTTTTCAACTCCATAAAGCGCAGAGCGGCAAAACGGTTGAACCAGGTGTAGGCAATGGCCTCGATGGTAGCGGCAAAGCCATCGCGCTGCATGCGGGCGATGAGCACATTGCGCTGATTGGCGATTTTGGCAGGGAAGGCTTGGCCAGCGATAATGGCTACTTGGCCCTGCACCTCGCACGGCTCGACTTGGAGCTGGCCTTTAGATTCAGCAATACCCAACTGCGCGGCACGGCTTTGCACCATGGCGATAAAGTCTTTGCGCGCCTCGGGGGCGTAGGATTTGAGTTTGGATTTGTTCATTTATTAGACTCGATATTTTTCAGGAAACTCAGGCGACTTTATTGAGCAAATAAGCGCAGGAAGTCACACCCAATGCGATAGGCAAGATGAAATCAAAGACAAACCTCGCTAAAAGCACCCATTTTGATTTCTGATAAAACCAACTTATTGTCGGCAATGAATGGTAAAAATTGTCGTGTGCAACTTGATCATCCTCAGTCCAACTGTCCAGATACGACTGCACATGCTCTAAATAATCTTGATATTTTTTCCGAAGAATGAATGCGTCTGCAGTTGCAACGACCACAAAACCAATGAGGAAGTAAGCGACTAGAACGGCCATGATTTTCAAGAAATTCGCCTGATCAACCAGACTGAACTCAATGCCAAGCGAAGATATTTTCGTTGGCACCAAACCAGTGAGCGCAACAACCAACCCAAAAAAAGATGAAATCAGTAGATTCTTTCGTTCGCTTTTAGCGCTATCACTCAGTGGATCGACAAGAAAGGGCTCTGGAGTTGGTTTAGTCATTCATCACCTTTTGTGAAATACTTTCGAAAAAATAGGCATTCGGCGATTCAGAAAGTAAATTCAACGGTCACGACCTTTGATTTAAACTTGTGAATTTTTTGCACAAGTTGCCTTAGGTTTCATCGCCTCATCATAGATGTGTCATGTATCTGCGTGTAGGCATTGATAAAAAAAGGCATTTATGAACATACCCATCAAATAAAATTCACAGGATTCAATTCGTTCTTCTGCAAGGACGAATGACCGCCGAACGCATCAGGCTACTTAGGTTTACGCTGGCGAATTGGCTGGTTTACCGAAGACGGAACTACACTTTCTGCACCCGCGACATCGCTGACAATCCGGTACGCCCACAGAATAGAAATTAGGGATGCCTTTAGCACGATTATTGGCCTGTGCTTTATGGGTGGCGGCATTGCCAATGCGCTGCATTTCCAGCGCGCGCTGGTAGGCGCTGGGCTTGAGGTTAGATTTAGTGCTCATGGGTTTGCTCCAAACTGGCAGTGAATTCGTTAAGTTCTGTGATATCCGTTACTTCGTAATCGTCGCTCTGACCGAGCGCAATCAAAGTAAAGCCTTCGCCGGTATTGCTAAAGAGCTGCCAGTCATCCGCCAAATGGCGGAAGGTATGCCAGAACTGGTTGCGCGCACGGTCAAAACGGCGAATGACATCTTCATCGGGCACATGATGCCCACCATTGGCTACTCGTTCGCGGATACGGGCAATCGATAAATCTGGCGAATCCAGCGTGACAAAAACAAGACTGATTTGATAGCCAAACGTTTTCGCTTGCAATAGGTGTTTATCCAAGCCTTTACCCGCGAGTGTGGACTCAATCACCAAGGATTCACCCGCCTGCAACGCCGCTTTTAAGCGGCGAACGAATTGCTTTCCCGCTTCGACCCGCACGCTAAATGGGTCGTTCGGGGCTAACTCGGCGGCGATGGCATCGGCACCTAGATAACGCAGCTGGTACAAAGCGACATATTCATCGGCAAAAGTCGATTTACCACTACCATTGGGGCCACCAACGACGACAAGCTGCTTTGATGGCTGTTCAGACATCGAATGCACTCCCAATTTCCTTTAGTACAACGCCACTTTCAGACCAAACAGCAATGTGCAAAACTTGCACATTGCTCTGATCGGTTATAGCCGAGAACCCCCATTGGGCAGTTCGTGCATTTATTGCACGAACTGAGTTGCAAAGGCCGCCTTTCATTATTCGATCCGCGCCCGTTGACCTGCATTCACGATGCCAAGCAACTCGCTACGCAATTTGGCGAGATAGGCTTCCACATCGGCTTCGCTTTCCAGATAGAGTTTGCTACCAGCAAAGTTTGCTGCTTTGACGGTTTTGCTCGGTTTAATCAGGGCATAAACTGGCGCAGCTGAGTCGGCCACCGTTTGAACTACAGCAGCAACTGGTGTTGGCTTCCCACCGTCAACCAATACAGGTTGCGGTGCTGGCTTGGGTGTCTGCGCTGGCGCAGGTTTGATTGCTGCTAGCTTGGCTTGATATTCGGCCAATACATCCATTGCGATATCAAGAAGATTGCCCGCTTGATTTTGCAGGTAAAAAATTTGCGGAATGCTGGTTTCATTCTCGACAGTTTGGCGAAGCTGCTGCAGCTTGCTCAGTGCTTTGTTGCTCAGCTCTGGCGGCGCGGCAAGCTGATCGAGGCCGCTGGTGACTTCGGCGATTTTCTTGTCGATCTGCTGCAGCGCATGGCTACGTTTTTCGGCAGCCAGCGCTTCGTTGACTTGCTCGACGATGCCAAGCAGTGTTTCAATTTTGCTGATTTGTTTGTACGGGCGCGGGTTGCTCTGCAAACCTTCTAGTTCACGTAAGGCGGGCGCAGCTTTTGTGTCGTCCAACAGCTTGTCGCGATTGTCTTTGAGGGCTTGCAAGCTGCTCAGCATACGGCGCCAAGTGATGATCTGGCCTTTGCTGGTGTCGTAAAAGCCAGCCAAATCTTGGCGATCTTCTTCGGCATCGAGCCAGTCATCACTGGATTTGAGTAAGGACTCAATAAACGCGGCGCTATCGCTGATAGCGGTTTGTTTTTTGATCAGTGCCTGAATAGTTTCGATGTCAGCTTTGCCGGGGTAATTGGCTTGATTGGCTAACGAGTGATAGCCCGCTAGTTGCTCTTGCCAGCCACGCCATTGCTGGCGATATTCGACAACCAATTTATCTTCGTCTTCATTACCTAGGCCAGCAAACAGGTCTTTGAAAAGATCACGCGCTTTTTTCAGCTCGACTGCGCCGGTTTTTTTGCGTTTCAGAATGGTGACTTGTTTGAAGCGTGCGGCTTTGGTCAACGGATCTAAAGCATCGCTGGCGCTCAATGCGCCGCCATTCATCATCAGCGTGATTTCTCCGGCCATAAACAAGCGCGCCACCAGGTGAACGATTTCCCAATCGGGCTTCCAGCCAAAGGGAATACGGCTGAAATAGGCAACGGTGTCTTCCAGCGTAACGCCGCCCATGCCGGTTTTGAGGTGCAAGAAGTCTCCTACTTCTTTGAGCGCTAGTGCGTTTGGCACGTCATCGCCAGTCAGGAAGCTAGTTTGCAGCGTGCTAGCAGCAGTTAATACGGCGCGGATTTCTTCAAATGGATTGCCGCTGGGTTTGAGGTAACTCAGCTTGTTATAGGTGTTGGACACCAAGTAATTGATCGCTTCGTCGAGTACCGATGAGGCCGAGCTGACTTTCAGTTCGACCAATTCGCCCACCACGTACAGTTTGGCGGCAGCAAGCAGATTGCTCATTTGCAGGCGCAAGCGATCTTCGCGCTCGCGGTTTTCATCCTTGATAAAGGTGAGGATTTTTTTACCGGCTTGGCTGGCGTTGTCGTATTTGCTGGCGATGTACTGATCGACTTTCAAATAGGCGAGCAATTCTTCATACAAACGCTCACCCGCATCGAGTTTCAAAATCGCGCGTGGCGAGCTGGCGGTGACCATGCTGCATTTCTGATCGGTGTAAGCGCCAAATTCGTCGTGTAGCTCGGTGATGATTTCAAGGCTGAGCTCATGGCTGGATTGCTTATAGGGCTTGCCGTCGAGCAGACGGTTGAATTCGTAATCGCCTTTGCTATCACGGTGGCGCACTTTGCTGGCAGATTTGAATACGTCTTCAAACACTAGGCTCGCCAATTTGCGCGTTTGTTCATCGGCTGAAATGGTTTCGTGGCCGATCTCGCGCGCGATATCTTGCTCTTCGTGGGTGAGGAACATCCAATCGTCGCCGTTACGATTCACCAGATTTTCTTTTTCGAGGCGAGCAAGGCTTTCCTGAATTTGGCGCTTGAGCGCGAGCTTATCGGCATCGATCTCATCAACGCACAAGGTCGCTAGATTATCGACCGTGCCTTTGACGATTTCGGGGATGTACTTAATCAGGAACAGCGTTTTGAGCAGCTTAATATCGAAGGCTTGGAACAAGCCCCCAATCTCGGCTTCTGCTTTGTCCATCGAGTGCTTGATGGTGGTGTCGAGGAAGCTTTCAATTGAAGGATAAAATTCGTATAAGGGCACCATGCAATCGATGCTTTCGTCGATTACATCTTTGGATGTTGCTGCCGTTTGGAAGGCATCGAGCAAAGAGCGTTCACCTTTGGATAGGTGCTTGCCCGTTGCGCCGTGACGACGAATCGCTTCAAAGATTTTCGAGAGTAAAGTGAACTGATACGGCGCGAATGGGTAGTATTTGACGTATTCAGCGGCATCTTTGTAGCTGCGCAGCGTAATCCCTTCGGAGCTAAAGGCGAGCTGATTGTTGATGATGTCGCCTTTGGCGGCAAACACATCGCGCAGCTCGTTGTGTGCTTCTTCAGTCTTGGCCAATAGACGCGCACCGATGACGTCATCGGTATTGGAGCTAGCCAGTGACAAACGCGTATGAAAGCGCCCCTGAATTTTGGAGAAGTCTTGTGATTTGGCTTTATTGGCTTCGCCTAGCGCCGCATCAATGTCTTCCTGACTGGTCACGACGACCCAAGATTGACCATTGCATAGCGTGCCAAGTTGCTCGGTAATCGTTTGTAAATTGAGCATCAACTGCGTGTTGTCGCCAATAAACTGCCCCACTTCGTCGACCAAGAAGACCACTCGATGGTTTTTAGGCTTGGTTTTGAGGTATTCATTCACCAACTCGGCAAAACTTTCGATGTTGATGCGGTAGGTCTCGCGCGCATTATCAAACCAAGCGGCTGCAGAGTCTTCACTCATCCCCAAGGCAACTGAAAGCGCGTTCACCACGTCATCACGCAGAAAGTCGACCGCATCGCGCTCGTTTTCCCAGCTGCTGCCATTGCTGGCCGCAAATGCTGTTTTAAAGGCCTCGTATGCGCCCTTGCCAGTCAGGTAACGCTCCATGTGCGCGATGTGTGGTGCATCGCCTGAAAGCCCGAGTTTTTCGTTAAAGACGCGCAGGAAGACCTGCAAGATCACATCACGATCTGATTTGCTATCAGCTTTAGCATCGATGTTGAATAGAATGACGTCTGTCGAAAACTGCGCAGCACGCTGGAAATCCGCCCGCAGCATCGAATCGGGCACTTTATGCTCATCAAAGAAATCAACGGCGCGTTTACGCTGGCCAGTGCTTGAGTCCTGTGCTTCGATGTTTTCCAGCAAGTAGGACAAAATTTTGATGAAGTGGGATTTACCTGAGCCAAAAAATCCAGACACCCATGCGCCCATCCGTGAGGCAATCACCGCATCATTCGGGCGATCATAGCCCGCAAGGTAGGTATCAAAAAAACGCCGGAAATATTCGTTTAACTGATTGGTGACCACGTACTCATCGAGCTCTTGCCAGATGCTATCGAGATCACGCTGATCCGCTTTAATGACCCCATTGATAGGGCGAGCAATGTCTTTTTTGAACAGTTGACGAATATTCACAGCAAGGCTCCTGCCTAAATTTGTAGGTATGCTTATTTCAGCAATTGGAATGCACGGTAATACGGGGCATTGGCATCATTTCTATCCGTAGACAGACCAAACAATCGCAACGAAGCACCGTCGTATTTACCGGGGTAAAACACCACCAGCGGCGTGTCTTTCATATAGGCATGCAAACCATTGAGCAGTGTATGCACGCGCACCATTGGATAGGCTGCACCAACGCCCGTCATCAGCAGCACATCGAGCTGACTGACATCGATTTTGTCGGTGAGATACTTGGCGAGCTTGTCTTCTTTTAAGACCGAGCGTAGCCCTGGTAGCGCGGCATTGTTGCCTTTGCTCGCCTGCATCTCGATTACTTTGTCATGCAGATTGCGATCTTTCAGTAGCTCGATGACGAGCTCGAACAGATTCACCGTATGCGTACGCAATCCATGTGGCGGTTTGGCCAGCGCGGGCTCGATTGCTGTTTTGATAAAGTCGCGAACGATCTCTTCTTGATCTGCCGGATAGTCAAAAACATGAAAGCCGATTTCATTACCGAGGCCCTTGTTATTCAAAAACTCAGGCGAGGTAATGCGCGGCACAATCAGGTTTAATCGCTCATGAAGCGTCATGTATTTACTTTCAATCATTGTTTGTGTTCCATAGCTTCACGGGCGTAGTGATCTTTGTGATTGGCGAGGTAGGCGCGCACTCGCGGGTGCAATAATGGAGGCGTCATTTTGAGCGAGCGGCCAGATTCTAAATAGGCCGCTTCGGTGAGAATGCGTAAGATCACCTGCAACATTTTGGCGCGGGTGTTTGCCGTCCAATTTTGCACTGTTGGGTCGCGCTGTTCACATTCATGCAGAAATACATCCCAATCACGAATGTTGAGTGTGCTCTCAAGACGGCGCAGCTGGCCTCGATATACATCAATTAAAAAATCGCCCAAGAGCCGACTTTGTCGAATTGTCGCGAGTAGCAATATTTGCGTGCAGACTTCAAGACCTTCATTGGCAACAGAGCTCAATCCCCTCGCCATCCAGCAACTCTAAGCGCGACCGAATTAAACGCGCTTGGCGAATAGCGGTCGCTGGGTTATTTTTTTGCAAAATATTGTCAAGCTTGATGGCTTGACTCCAAGCTGCGTCATCTGGTTTTTGCAGTAGCAACTCGGCTATGCGGCGGCTTTCGTTGATCATCAACAGAACCAGCGGTGAGTTGGGCGTTGTACATACTCATGACCCCGCCTTCGCAACATAGCCAGGGGCCAGACTGGCGCTTTCAACGCCGTACAGAACAAGGTGATCTTTGAGCCATAAACGATACTCAGGGCCACGCAAAGAATGATCTGGCGAGCAATCCACACTCCAGCGGCGCAATGTATAACCCGCCGTTGCTGCTCGCAAATTCATCCGCAACACACCCGCCGTCAAGCCATAGTCCAGCGCCGTTATTTCAGGGCGCGGTTGGTCAGGATGAGGGATTAGTTCAAGCTCAACGATACGAGTCCATTGGATGTCTTGCGTATTGAGTTCATGCGAAGCAACTGGCGCACCTTTCATCACTTGCGCACGGGTAATGCGTGTAATCACAAAATCACGAAACTCCGAACTCTTGCGATCAAAAGCACGAACATGCCAGCGCAAGCCATTATCAATCAGCGCAAATGGCACGATTTCACGACGACTACGCCCGCTGGATATGGAGTGGTATTCAATTGAAAGAGGTGACTTTGAATGAATTGCCCGTGTTACTGCTGCCAGTATGGCGAGCTGAGGCTGGCTAATATTCACCGGGAAATCTGCAGGAATCCAAGCATTCAGCGCAGATGGCTCACCATCGCCGAAACCTTGAGTGAGGCACGCCAGCACACGTTCAGGATAATTTTCAAACAGTGGCACAAAACTATCGAGCAAAACATAGGCTTTGGCTTTGGTGTCGTAGTCAATGTTGCTCGCCGCAAGCTCTTTATACAGGGCGAAATCCCGAGACGCGGCAGCCGTCTGAATACCGAAACGTGACACTAAATCCTGCCGACGCAACTCCCCCATGAACTGCAGTCGCAGCTCAATAAAAGCGAGGCGATCTCGCTGGGTTTGGGAAAAGGTAAGAAGGCGTTCGGGCGTGTGCATTTCATTCTTTGAAAGGTGAATGATGCCAGTTTATGCGAATCGTGAACCGATGTCCATGGTTATCAAAAAGATAACAACATCAAAAAATCACACCAGAACCACAAAAGAGCAACCTGTGCATAAGCTGTTAATATCCTGTGTATAAAAAGCCAAAATCTGGCATTTTTACAAAAAAAGAAAGAATTAAATTACACACAGACTATCTGTTTGATTTCAAATATAAAATTAAAATCACAAAAAGTTATTCACGCATAAACGCTCAGATTTAAGATCGAGAAATAGACTACAACCACATGATTTATATAAGAAAAATCAACAAATCTACCGAGTACCAAGTAGTTAAATCTTTACAACTATATAAAACAACAATAAAGGGCACGGACTCTTGATTAAAAAACAGTCAACCCAATGAAAACTCTGCTGACCACACAGCAAAAAAATTCACCGAAATTTTGACATGCTTTTTTTTGAACGAACGACGATGATGTGATCATCTTGTCAAAAGGGATAAAAATGGCCACGCAAACAGACCCTCAGCGCAACATCAACATTGCCGAACTGATACAAAAACAGCCAATTTTAATTGATAAAAAACAGTTACTTAGGCTAAGACCACTCTCGGCCAGAACAATTTTTGAGCTTGAAAAACAAGGGCAATTTCCTCGGCGATTTTTTATTACATCCCGCAGAGTTGCATGGGATTTGAATGAAATTAATGACTGGGTCAACTCGAAAAAACACACCAATATGAGCAATAAAGATGCTTGATTCAAAAAATGAAAATAGACTTTCTTCTTTCTTTTTCGAAACAGCAGAAAAATATGCAAGACTCAAAATAGAAACAACAACGCCACAGAATGAAAAATTCATCTCGATAATTGAATTCAAAGACATCCATGGCATTCACCTGATGGACATCAATCCACATCAAAATCTATTAACCAGCATAATAAGAACAAGCCCAGATAAATTCTACGATCAATTTATTGATTACTTGAAACCACAAGAAATTATCAATGGGAACATCTCCCCGACCAATATGCTATTTAGTTACAACAATAAAAATGAATTCATTAAAACCTTAAAAAAACTATCCCTAACATGCTTTAGCATCGAAAGCGAATGGGGGCTGTATGGCTTTATAATTGCAGCCCATGCAAAAACAACAGTTAACAATAAAATCCATTCACAGAGCCGCGATAAAATCTTTACCTAGTCCAAGCATCAATCATATCCGCCCATTTTTGCAACATTTCGCGTCTTTGAGTGCCATATTCTGCTTTGTTATAAACCGCCCTCACACCACGCTGTTCATGAGCCAGGCATTTTTCAATCCAATCGGTATTGAACCCCGCCTCATGTAGCATCGTTGAAGCGGTTCTTCTTAAATCATGAACTGTGAATTTTTCCAACGGCTTTCCATCTTTTTGTGCAGCACGATAAGCCAAAGTAGTCACCTGATTAAGCGTTGCCTTGGACATTTGCAAATCGGGATCGTACCGAGATGGAAGTACATAACGAGAGCCGCCCGCACAGGTTTTGAGAGCAATAAAAATTTCCAATGCTTGATTTGATAGATAAACAACGTGAGGTTTTCTGCGTTTCATACGGACAGCAGGAATTGTCCATGTTGCATTTGAAAAATCTATTTCATCCCAAACAGCATCCGTAAGTTCTGATTTGCGCACCATAGTAAGCAATATTAATTTCACGGCCAGCCGAATCGTTGGTGCGGTCGAGACTCGATCCAAATACTGATACAAAAGCCCAATTTCTTCTTCACTAAGCGACCGATCACGCGCCTCGAAACGAGCGATAGAGACGGGCCGAACGAGGTCTGCAGGATTTTCGTAGCGGTGTCCACGTTCAATCGCATAGCGATAAACCATACTGACGATTTCACGAACATGCACCGCTGATGCGGGTGCACCGCGAGCAACGATACCATCACACAAGCCGCGCAGGTCCTCATGCGAAATTTCATCCAACTTCAACTTGCCAAAAACGGCCTTCAAATCACGCTCAAAGATAGACTTACGCATATCCCGAGTCGAATCAGCCATCTGGTAGTTTTTAAGCCATAACTCGGCCCATTGACCAAAACTCTCGGCGTCGCTTGCCTTTTTTTTCTCACGCGCCTTTTGCCGGGCTGGTGATTTGCCGATATTCAGATTCTTTTTGGCTTCTATCAGCTTGTCGCGCGCGGCTGAAAGCGTTAATCCATCTGCGCCATAGCAACCCAAGACTAAGGTTTCTTGCCGATTGTTAATTCGGTAGTTGTAGCGAAAAGAAATGGTGCCAGTCTTCAAGACAGTCACGTACAGGCCATCACGATCACTGACTTTGTAGGCTTTTTCAGCCGGTTTCAAACTGCGCAACTTCGTGTCTGTCAGCATAAAAAACCTCGTCTTGATACCATCATTCAAAACATCGAAAAAATGTGCTTCTTTTACATTATTTTCAATGACTTAGCACAAACCAATACCATCATCACTACAAAATAAAATGATGGTATCACTACTGTACTCATGGTACGAGGTTAGTGCAATACCATGACGAATACCATGGAAAAGTTTTGCTTCACACAGCTTACCGCTGCCAGCCACTGCCAGACAAAATAAAAAAAGCCCTGTAAAAACAGGGCTTTTTTGTATTATTTCACCAACAGCTGCATATCGCTGCCAGACGTAAAATCACTCCCACTCAATCGTCGCAGGTGGTTTGCCTGACACATCGTAAACCACGCGGTTGATGCCGCGTACTTCGTTGATGATGCGGTTGGAGACTTTACCGAGCAAGTCGTATGGCAGTTCGGCCCATTTGGCGGTCATAAAGTCGCTGGTGACGACGGCGCGCAGTGCCACTACATAGTCGTAGGTGCGGCCATCGCCCATGACGCCGACTGATTTAACCGGCAGGAAGACGACAAAAGCTTGGCTGGTTTTGGCGTACCAACCCGCGGCGCGCAGCTCTTCGATGAAAATTGCATCGGCCAAGCGCAGCAAGTCGGCGTATTCTTTTTTCACTTCGCCAAGGATACGCACGCCCAGACCCGGGCCTGGGAATGGGTGGCGATAAACGAGTTCTGGCGCTAAACCGAGCGCGATGCCCAATTCGCGCACTTCGTCTTTGAACAATTCGCGCAGTGGTTCGAGCAGGCTTAATTTCATCGTTTCTGGCAAGCCGCCCACATTGTGGTGGCTCTTGATCGCGTGCGCTTTGCCGGTTTTGGCACCTGCCGACTCGATCACGTCCGGATAAATCGTGCCCTGCGCCAGCCATTTGGCGCTTGGCAATTTGGCTGATTCGGCTTGGAATACTTCGACGAATTCACGGCCAATGATTTTGCGTTTGGCTTCTGGATCAGTGACGCCAGCCAAGTGGCCCATGAACTGCTCAGTCGCATCAACGTGAATCACGCGCACGCCCAAATGCTCGGCGAAGGTTTCCATCACTTGCTTGCCTTCATTCAGACGCAGCAAGCCGTTGTCGACAAATACGCAAGTGAGTTGATCGCCAATCGCACGGTGAATCAGCGCCGCAGCCACCGATGAATCCACACCACCCGACAAACCCAAAATCACTTCATCGCTACCGACTTGCTCGCGGATTGTGGCCACGGCTTGGTCGATGTAGTTGGGCATGGTCCAGCTTGGGGTTGCGCCACAAATATCGAGCACGAAATGATTGATCATTTCGCGGCCTTTAATCGTGTGCGTCACCTCAGGATGGTATTGCACTGCGTAGAAATTACGCTGCACATCGGCCATTGCTGCAATCGGGCAAGATGCATTGCTGGCAATCACTTCAAAGCCAGCTGGCATTGCAGTGACTTTGTCGCCGTGGCTCATCCATACTTCCAGGCATACTTTGTCGCCATGAACACGGTCTGACAGGCCTTTAAAGAGTGGATTGTTGTTATTGACTTCAATTTCGGCAAAGCCGAATTCGCGCACTTTGCCAGCTTCAACTTTGCCGCCCAAGCTTTGCGCCATCCATTGCATGCCGTAGCAAATGCCCATCACCGGGATGCCCAGCTCAAACAAGGCTGGGTCAGCTTGGTAATCGGACTCGTACACCGAGTTTGGGCCGCCGGACAAGATAATGCCCTTGGGGTTAAATTCTTTGATGAAGTCGAGCGACACGTCGAACGAGTGCAGTTCACAGTAAACATGCGCTTCACGCACGCGGCGGGCGATCAGCTGCGTCACTTGCGAGCCGAAATCAAGAATCAGAATCTTATCCATACCGTATGTAATCCAGTGGGTTGGCGGTAAAACGCGACATTTTACCGCGCTATTGCCACTGAGGCGAGCGGGAACATGCCAGCGGCGCTTCCTCGCCATAAGTAACAAGGGTATAGCCATGCAGACCAATATAATAAAGCGCTACAGAGCGATACCCCATAAATCATCAATTTTCGATCAGGCCTTGCATTAAGGCATCCAGCGCTGGCAGTGCTTTGGCCGCCTCCGGATGATTGACGATGGCAACCAGCGCCCATTGATTGCCACGACGATCTTTCACATAGCCGGCCGAGGCGCGCACATCACGCAGCGAGCCGGTTTTGATGTGCGCCATCCCGGCCAGCGCAGGCGTGCTCAGACGTTTTTTCATCGTGCCATCAATGCCAACGAGCGGCAGCGAGCTGATGTATTCAGCGGCATACGGGCTGCGCCAAGCACTAGCGAGCAATTGCGCCAGATGACGGGCGCTGATTTGCTCTTTGCGCGACAAGCCGGAGCCGTTTTCCAGCACCAGCTCAGGCCAGCTAAACCCGGCCTCGCGCAGGCCATTACGAATCACGGTGGCGGCAGCGTCATCCGTGGTCGGCTGAGATTGCCCCAGCTCCGCCCCCAGGGTCAGATAGAGCTGGCGGGCCATCAGATTATTGCTGTATTTATTGATGTCGCGAATATTGCTCACCATATCGGGCGATTTTGACGTGGCGAGCTTGATGGCGTTAGCCGGTGTAATGCCATCCACCGAGCGTCCCGAGCCTTTGCCACCATTCTGATACCAGATCGACCAGAACAATGCTGCGGTGTAGGTGCGTGGATTGAGCACTGGTACATAGCGCTCAACTTTGCAGCCAGCCGGCATTTCGCCAACGTACTGCACCAGATATTCCGAGCCATTTTGCCCTGGCCGCTGCTGCACACGGCGCGCCCAGGCCGAGCACTGCCCTTCGCTGGCAATCGCCAGCTGGTTACTCACCCGCACCGGATTCAGCGGTGGCTCGGCGGTAATGCTAACGCGTGCGCCCGTGGAATCGATCGTGATTTTCTGAGTGCGAAAATTACTCATCAGCGCGTGCGGCTCGACCATAAAGGCACGCTCGGTATCGCCATCATCGTCATACTCGGCAATGGTATTACTGCGTTTGAAGTAGGACTCGTCCAGCACCAGATCGCCCTGAATATCTTCCACACCAGCGGCCTTGAGATCTCGGACCAGGAGCCACATTCGCTCCTGCGTCAGTTTGGGATCGCCCTTGCCCTGCAGGTACAAATCCGTCGCGAGCACACCGTTATTCGGCTTGGCCGTGCTGAGCAGATCAGTTTGCCATTGCCAGGCCGGGCCAAGCAGATGCAGACCAGCCCAAGTGGTGACTAATTTCATGGTGGATGCCGGATTGCGCGGCACATCGGCCAGATGATCGTAAACCTGAGACTGGCGCGAAGTGGTTTTTTTTGTGGCAGCGGGCTGCCCGGCCGGCGTTTCGTGCAATGGAATCATCGCAACGCTGATCGCGTCAGCCGGAATGCCTGCCGCCTGCAAGCTTTGCGCCACTTTGGCGGGCAATTGCGCTTGCGCCAACGCGCAGGAAAATAACAGCCCACCCAACACAGGCCACTGAATGCGTAACAGTTTCATAAGTGCACTTTCCCCGACTCAGAAATTATTGCTTGGCGGCCTGGCGCGCTTTCCACGCCATATGCGCCACCCGGTGTTCGTTCATCTGCTCGGCATAATCATCAAATATGCACGGCACGCAACCGCTGGTGCAGCAGGCCTCCAGCGGTGGCTCAATCGGTGCTTGCGGCTCCGGGTCTACCTGTGCAGCATCATCAATGTGTTGCACCTCAGTGAGGATTGCCGCGCAGGGCTGCTGTTTTTCATCCATTTTGATCACCTAAATTTGTCTACCCATGTGGGCGCAATTCAACTCAGAGCAATTGCGAATCTGATAGAATCGCGCCATGGCCTATCAAGTTCTCGCGCGCAAATGGCGCCCTAAAACATTCGCCCAACTCGTTGGGCAAGAGCATGTGATTAAAGCATTGGCAAATGCGTTTGCCAGCGAACGCCTTCACCATGCCTACCTGCTCACTGGCACTCGCGGCGTGGGTAAAACCACCATCGCGCGCATTATGGCCAAGGCGCTCAATTGCGAAACCGGCATTACAGCCGAGCCGTGCGGCATTTGCTCGGCGTGCACGCAAATCGATGCGGGCCGCTTTGTCGACCTGCTTGAAATCGACGCGGCATCCAATACCGGTATCGACAATATCCGCGAAGTCTTGGACAACGCGCAATATTCACCCACCGCTGGCCGGTTCAAAGTGTACATCATCGACGAGGTACACATGCTGTCCAAATCAGCATTCAATGCGATGCTGAAAACCTTGGAAGAGCCGCCTAGCCACGTTAAATTTATCCTCGCCACGACCGATCCGCAAAAAGTACCGATCACGGTACTCAGCCGTTGCCTGCAGTTCTCCTTGCGCCAGATGACGCCACAGCAAGTTACTGGCCATTTGCATAAAGTGCTGGAAGCCGAGCAAGTCAAATTTGAGCCACTGGCACTCAATCTGCTTGGCCACGCCGCCAATGGTTCGATGCGCGATGCATTGTCGCTCCTTGATCAAGCCATTGCGCACGGTGCAGGTCAGGTGGAAGAAGCAGGCGTGCGCGCGATGCTCGGCGCGGTCGATCAAAGCTATTTATTCGATTTACTCGACGCGCTCGCCGCGCACGATGGCCCGCGTCTGCTACAAACGACCGACGCAATTGCTTTGCGCGGCCTGTCGTATGAGGCGGCTCTGCATGAGCTGGCCAATGTCTTGCACCAAGTTGCACTGACGCAAGCCGTGCCAAACGCGCTAGCTGATGACCTGCCACAGCGCGGCCAAATTGTCGCCGCAGCGCAGGCGCTCAGCCCCGAAGACACTCAGCTGTATTACCAAATCGCGCTGCATGGTCGCCGCGATTTGCCTTTAGCCCCCGATGAATACGCTGGCTTTACGATGACGCTGCTGCGGATGCTGGCCTTTGCTCCTGCGAAGCCGGAGCAAATCATTCGAACTGTCACTACGGCGATTCCGGTGCAAGTTACCGGAGCAGTGTCTCCGGCCAAGCCAGCACAAACAGTGAGCACGACGGCACCAGCGCAAGCTGAACAAATCAACGCAGCACCCGCTACTCCAACTCCCCTCGCAGAGGTCAACCCGCCGGGAAAGTCTGAGCAGATCCGCGTGGAAAGTCCTGCTGTAATTGAGCCAGTGAAACCAATCGAAACACCAGCAACTCGAGTAGCCGCGACTATAGCGCCAATAAATCCGTCGCAAGCCGCTCCACGCCCAAATGATGATTTAGAGCCACCGCCTTGGCACACGGAAGCCGCCGAGGCGATGCATCAGAGCTTGGCTGAACCGGCTGCACAGTACGTTTCTGAACCCGCCCCGACAGCACCGCAGACGGAATTTGCGCCAACTCCCGCAACGAACAGCGAGCCCAAATCAGCGGAACCATTTAATGGCGACTGGCGTGGCCTCGTGGTGCAGCTCAAACTCGGTGCTGCAGGTATGCTGGCGCAGAACGCAGAATTACTGGGCTACAGCGATATACACTTCGATTTGCAAGTCGCCGAAGAGCATCGCGCAGTCGCCACACGTGATTATCAAGACAAATTACGCAGCGCCTTATCCGAATACTTTGGGCGCGACATCACGGTTAACGTCAATATCGGCACAATTGCTGGCGAGACGCCGGCGATTATGCTGGTACGCGAAAATGCCGCCCGACAAGAAGTGGCGGTGGCGGCGATTCAGAACGATCCATTCATTCAAACCTTGGTACGCGATATGGGCGGCAGCATCGACGCCGCGTCGATCAAGCCCTTGTAAGCGGCCACTTATTTACTTTAAAGAGGAAGCACTATGTTCAATAAAGGCGGTTTGGGCGGCTTGATGAAGCAAGCTCAGCAAATGCAAGAAAACATGAAAAAAGCCCAGGACGAGCTGGCCAATGTAGAAGTCGAAGGCCAATCGGGTGCTGGCATGGTGAAAATCACCATGACCTGCGCCAATGTGGTCAAACGCGTCGCGATCGACGATAGCCTGTTGTCGGACGACAAAGACATGCTGGAAGACCTGATCGCGGCGGCATTTAACGACGCGCTGCGTAAAGCAGAAAGCACGAGCCAAGAGAAAATGGGTGCGTTGACAGCGGGCCTGCCGTTGCCGCCTGGCATGAAGCTACCCTTCTAATTCCGAGGTCTGCGCGAACTGCTAATGTACGTGCAAAGCCCTACGCATACTGCAGTCGGGCGGTGCTCGAAATCCTCATGGACTTCAGTCCACTCCGGTTTCTGTGCTCCGTCCTCCTACACTCTGCGTGGGCTCACCACTCGGAAAGCTGCATTAGATACACCACCTAGTATCAGCATGCAGACCAATTCTGAATTATCCTCCAAGGCAATACCCCATGAGCACGCCACGTTCGCTACATAATCTGATCGAAGCTCTGCGCGTTTTGCCCGGCGTTGGCCCCAAATCAGCGACGCGAATGGCGTTTCATCTGGTGCAACGCGATCAGGATGGCGCAGGCCGCTTGGCGCAATCGCTGGTTGAGGCACTGGGTACGCTGAAACATTGCCGCCATTGCAATACCTTTACCGAAGCCGATGTCTGCGATATTTGCTCGGATGAGCAGCGCAATCATGCCCTGCTCTGCGTCGTCGAAATGCCGACCGATTTGATGTCGATCGAACACACGCGCAGTTTTGAAGGACTGTATTTTGTGTTAATGGGGCGCCTCTCGCCGCTGGATGGCATTGGCCCGAAAGACATCGCGCTCAATCAACTCCTCCAACGTGCTAGCGACGGGATTGTCGAAGAAGTCGTACTGGCGACCAATTTCACCACCGAGGGCGAAGCCACCGCGCATTATCTGGCCGAAATGCTGCGCGCACGGGGCTTGAAAGTCAGCCGCATTGCCCGCGGCCTGCCAGTGGGCGGCGAGCTGGAACACGTCGATCCGGGCACGTTGGCTCAGGCGCTGATCGAACGACGCGGCCTATAAGAGCGCTGAAAAAATCACTCGCCAGCGATCTGTAGCGGCGGCAAACCATGACGCGCTCGGGCGCGGTTACAGGCCTCACTGAAGACGCCGATTTCAGCCAGCGCGCCAAATTCGCGACATGGCGACGGGCGTTCGCGATAAATACCACACGAAACCTGCTGGCCAATGGTGCCCACCAGCGCCAGACAACGCGGCTGGGCATAATCGGTGCCACGCAGGCGTGCGGTGTAGGCCGTTTCCATATCAGCCAGACCATCAGGCACCAGCCCACCTTCGCTGGATAATTCGGAGCGATCAAACGAGACACGAAATGCGGCGCAGCACGCGCCACAGCTCATGCAGGGGTTTTCCAGGCTCATGTGCTCACCTTTGCAGTAAAATATCGGGCGAATTCAATCCAAAACACAGAGCCTGGTCAAGTGTCATCTCCGCTGATCCGCAACATCGCCCCCACCGATCTGCCGCACATTCTGCACATCCAGTCGGCCTGCTATCCCGCCGACTTGCTCGAAGATGCCGTAACCTTTGCCGCCAAATTGCAGTTTGCACCCCATTGCAACTGGCTGATTGAAATGCATGGCCAGCCGCTGGGCTATCTGTTTACCCATCCGTGGGCGGGCGATACACCGCCCGCGCTCAATCGCGGTGACGCGGCCTGGCCTGCGCAAGCGGATCGTTTTTATTTGCACGATCTGGCGATTGATCCGGCCGGACGCGGCCTGCAGCTGGGCATCACGCTGGCCCAGCACGCGCTGGATTGGGGCACAGCGGCGGGTTTTCCAGTTGCGATGCTGGTGGCCGTAGGTCAAGCCGACATATTCTGGCGCAAGCTGGGCTTTACAGCCACTGCGGTACAGGACGCTGCGCTGGCGCAATATGGCAATGCTTTGTTAATGCAGAAAAAGCTCTAAATCAATACAGGCCTGGGTATTGCCACACAAGCCAATTCCAATCTAATGCACCGACATATACCCAACAAGCAGCGCCAGTTGATGTGCTGCCAAGGCCATCACCAGCAAGCCGCAAGATCGACGAAACCAGATTTTTTTCAGCAAAGTTTGCAGCTTGTGCGCCATCAAACCCATCAGCAAGAGGTTAGGTAAAGTGCCCAGACCAAAGGCCAGCATGATGCCCGCCCCGTTAATCGGATTGGCGCTGGCCAGTGCTGACAGGCTGGCCGTGTAAACCAAACCACAGGGTATCCAGCCCCAGAGCAAACCAATCAAGGGTGTCTGCCAGATACTCCTGATGGGTAATAACTTGCGCATCAGCGGCTGAATCCGTCGCCAGAGTGGCTGACCCAGTGCTTCAATCCGCGTCAGCGCCTTGCTCCAGCCTGCAATATACAAACCCAGAATAAATAGCAGCACATTGGCGGCAAAAAATAGCCCGACTTTAACGCTTTGCAAGGCTGCCAGCGTGGCAAAGCTAGCCAGAGCGCCCAGTAAAGCCCCAATCAGCGCATAACCGGCCAAACGGCCCAGATTAAAACCCAGCAGATACGGCCAACGCGCTCCGGCGGGCAGCTGCAGACTGAATGCGGTGACAATGCCGCCACACATACCAGCGCAATGGCCGCCACCGAGCAAACCGGCCAGAAACAGCGCCAGCAAATTGATTTCAAGCATGAAGAGATTCGCGCCACCGCAGCGACGCGCCAGAGGAAAATCAGATCAGCCGAGAATACCTTGCCTGCGTGGTTTTTGTCCGCAGATACTGGTCAAAAATCATCGCAATAGAACGAATCAGCATCCGGCCCTTGGCGGTGACAAACAGGCCATCGGTCTCGATAGTCAGCAAACCATCAGCAACCAACGGCTGCAGCAGCGTCAGCTCCTGGGCAAAATAATCAAAAAAGTCGATCATATAGCTGACTTCAATCGCCTGATAATACAGCTCGAATTGGCACATCAGCGCCTGAATCACGGCGCGGCGAATCACATCATCCCGATTCATCTGCAAGCCGCGCACCACCGGAAACTCGCCCGCATCGAGCTTGGCGTAATACTCATCCAGCGTTTTGACGTTCTGATGGTAATTGGCACCGACCTTGCCAATGGACGACACGCCAAAGGCAAGCAAATCACAGTCCGCGTGCGTTGAATAACCCTGAAAATTGCGCTGCAGCCGCCCTCGGCGCTGTGCGACGGCCAGATCATCGTTGGGCAGCGCAAAATGATCCATGCCGATCAGCACATAGCCAGCGTCCAGCAGTTGGCTGATCGAATTTTGCAGAATATCGAGTTTAACTTCAGCCGCAGGCAAATCAGCCTCGTTGATCCGGCGTTGCGGCATAAAACGCTCGGGCAGATGCGCATAGTTGTAGAGCGCAATACGATCCGGGCGCAAGCTGAGCACCCGTTCTATCGTCTCGGCCACAGTGGCAGCGGTTTGCTTGGGCAAGCCATAAATCAGATCGACACTGACCGATTTAAAGCCGTGCATGCGCGCCGCCTCGATCACCGAGCGGGTTTCCTCCTCGCTCTGAATCCGGTTCACGGCCTCTTGCACCGCAGGATTGAAATCCTGAATCCCGACGCTCATGCGGTTAAAACCCAAGCCAGCCAGCGTGCGGATCATCGATTCGCCCACTTTGCGCGGGTCGATTTCGATTGAATACTCGCCGCCCGGCAGCAAATCAAAATGCGTTCTGACCACCCCGATCAGCCGGGCAAGTTGCACTTCGGACAAAAAAGTTGGCGTACCGCCGCCAAAATGCAGCTGGCTAACCCTGGAGCGCTGCGGCAGCTGGGCGGCATTCATCTCGATTTCGCGGTTGAGGTAGTCGATATAGACATCGGCCTTGCTCGTGTCTTTTGTAATGATTTTGTTACAGCCACAGTAGTAACATATGGTATTGCAGAAAGGGATGTGAAAATAAAGAGACAGTGGGCTAAGCAAAGCGCCGGGCAGGCGCTGCTGCAAAATCTGTGCGTACTGCTCGCTACTGACCACTTCAGTAAAGCGGTCTGCCGTGGGGTAAGAGGTATAACGCGGGCCCTTGCCATCGTAACGAACAATCAGCTCGCGATCGAATTCAACCCCACCGAGACCCTGTATTAATTCCTTGCCCATTGTGTATTCTGCCTTGATTGTTGCGCTGTTTTTTTATTGCTTCGGGCTATCCCGAGATGCTTTGCCGCGGCCTTACGTGACAGACTGTGCCAAGCGACTTTGTCTTCATGCTGGCTTGACCAAGCAGAGCGCCGCTGAAATGATTGCCACAAAATCACGCCGGAGCGGGTGCAAACTCAAGCTAGCTGGCGCAGCTTAAAAGCTAGTACAATGATTGAGCTTGATCCATATCAAGTTCCTTGCACTGACAGTGGGGTATCTACCTCTTCGGAGAGGTACAATACTTACCCTGCCTGTTTTAACTATCATCTTGTGAGAGTCCCATGATTTCCCCGATCCAAGTTCGCGACATGTCACCACGCCATCTGCGCAATTCATGCACCAACTGCAGCTTGCGTGAACTCTGTCTGCCTTTGGGTCTGTCGCCGGAGGAAATGCAGGAGCTGGATGGCATCATCACACAGGCCCGCCCGGTCAAACGCGGCGAGGCGCTGTATCGTGCAGGTGAGCCATTCCGTTCGCTCTACGCTATCCGCTTGGGCTTTTTCAAAGCCAGCGTGATTTCGGAAGATGGCCGCGAGCAAGTGACCGGCTTCCATATGTCGGGCGAATTGATGGGCATGGATGCGATCAGCACGGATGTGCATACTTGCGACGCGATTGCGCTGGAAGACAGTGAAGTCTGCGAGCTACCATTTAATGATATTGAAGAACTGTCACGCGAAATCCCGCTGCTGCAACGCCACTTCCATAAAGTGATGAGCCGCGAAATCGTTCGCGATCATGGCGTGATGCTATTACTGGGCAATATGAAAGCCGAAGAGCGTCTGGCGGCATTTTTGCTTAATCTGTCGCAACGCTTTGCCATTCGAGGCTATTCGTCCAGCAGCTTTCATTTGCGCATGACTCGCGAAGAAATCGGTAGCTATCTGGGCTTGAAGCTGGAAACGGTGAGCCGCACCTTGTCCAAATTCCAGGATCAGGGCTTTATCAAGGTACAAAACCGCCTGATCGAGCTGGAGAACATCGACAGCTTGAAAAAACTACTCAATACCTGCCACGACGAGTAATTTACCCAAAGGGGTATATTGATGCACACTCATCTAGTAGCCCCTTCCCAGCTTATACCCCTAATCTCAGCGCGGCTTGGCTTTCATCCGCCTGTGCACAGCTACAGCCTGCATCCTCTGAGCAGCCAGCTACAGGGCATCGCCAGCGGTGCGCAGGTTTTGCTAGTGCAGGCGCCTGATGATCAATACGTGCATCGCCTGCAAGCCAGCCATCCCAATCTGCTTGATTTGCTGCTCGTCCCTTCCCCGATCGCCCCGAGCCACGGCTTTATCACGCTGGCCAGCGGCAACAATGCACAACTGACCGAGGCGGCCAGCCTGATCGACCATCTGGCACCCATCCACAATGGCTGGCTCCATATTGGGCCGCTGGGCTCATGCGGATACATCAACCAGCTTTGGCATACACTGCTCACTCCGCAAGGCGCGCCGCCATTTCTGGACTGGAGACTGCTATCAGAGGCAAACACGCAAGCCAAGGCACTGGATCACACCCTCACACAGGCCGATCTGATTGCCCAGCTGGCCTCACTAATGGCTCAGCAACAACTACAGATCCAGACCATGGCCAGCATTTCTCGCCGTTTTCTGGCCGACTATCCTGACGAAGCATTTATCCCCCACCACCCGCAAACCAGCAACTTCTTTGGTGCCTTTTCAGCAAGCAATCAGGCTCCGGCTGAGCAGCTGGCGCGCTTGCTGGCTCAGTATTAAACACATCCACAACACCATAAAAAAACGCCACCCGAAGGTGGCGTTTCAGGCTACTGACAAAGTGGGATATCAGCACTGCCAAGTCACGGCAAAGCCGTGCCTGAGAAATCGAGGCTCGAAACTGTAGCCTGTCTGTTTTATTCCCACCCCTTCCGTCCCCTCCTTGAGGGGAACCTCGCGACGCGAGTGGCGTTTATCGTCAAATAAAAACGCCACCCGAAGGTGGCGTTTTTACTAGCACGAAAGGCGCTTTATTTCTTTTTGATGGTATACAGCGGCGTCTGACCGGCAATCACCGAACCTGAAGCCAGATTCAGCAAAGGCGCAAAGTCATCAGCATTGCTCAGCACCACCGGGCTAATCACCGATTTGGCATTGGCACCCAAAAATTCAAGATCCAATTCCAGCACAGGCTGACCAGCTTTGACAAAGCTGCCCTGCTCGGCCAGACGCGTAAAGCCCTGACCACCCAGTTTCACCGTTTCAATACCGATATGCACAATCAGCTCGACGCCTGCATCATTCACCAAGGCAAAAGCATGGTTGGTGTTGAAAATCTTCACCAATTGCCCATCGCATGGCGCAAGCACCGTTTTGCCGGTTGGCAAGATGGCGACGCCATCACCCACTGCTTTGCTGGCAAATGCAGCGTCTGGCACATTTTCCAGCGCGACAATTTCACCGGTGATTGGCGAGAGCAGTACCAATTCATCCGCAGCAGAGGCGACTGAAACAGAGGCCTTAGGCGCCGCACTCACTTGCGGCGCAGCCTCAACTACTTTTTTGCAGCAACCCCAACGTTGGCGCGCAACTGATCAGCGATCAGCTCGGCTTTAGGTCCAACGATGATTTGTACGCTTTGTTTATTGAGCTTGATGACACCGCTCGCACCAAGGCGTTTTGCAGCTGCTTCGTCAACCAGATCAGCATCATTCACTGACAAGCGCAGACGGGTAATACACGCATCGATATTGGTAATGTTTGCAGCACCACCCACTACGTTCACGTAAGCAGCGCCCAATTGCGCCACATCACCAGCCGCAGCAGATACCGCAGGCGCGGCTGCAGCAGCGTCACCCGCCACTTCATCTTCACGACCCGGTGTTTTCAGGTTCAAAGCTGTAATTGCTGCACGGAATACAAAGTAGTAAATCGCAAAGAACACCAGACCTTGAACGATCAGCATGTACCACTTAACTGCCAGCGGATTTTGCGATGACAAGAACATGTCGATAAAGCCGCCCGAGAAGGCAAAGCCTGAAATCCACTGCATTTGGGCTGCCAGGAATACCGACACACCAGTCAGGAATGCATGCAACACATACAACAGTGGTGCAACAAACATAAAGGAGAACTCAAGCGGTTCAGTTACACCAGTGACAAAAGAAGTCACTGCAGCCGCGCCCATGATAGAGGCAACCGCTGCTTTGTTAGCTGGTTTTGCAGTGTGATAGATAGCCAGCGCAGCACCAGGCAAGCCGAACATCATAACAGGGAAGAAGCCTGCTTGGTACATACCGGTTACACCGGCAACAGCCTTGCCTTCCGCCAGTGATTTAGCACCACCCAAGAAGTTAGGGATGTCGTTAATGCCAGCAACGTCGAACCAGAATACCGAGTTCAGCGCGTGATGCAGGCCAACCGGAATCAGCAAACGATTGAAGAAGGCATAGATACCAGCACCCACCGAGCCCAGATCTTTAATGGCCATACCAAAGTTAACCAGTGCATTGTAAATCACTGGCCAAACCGCCATCAGAATGAAGGAAACAACGATCATCACGACCGAGGTCACAATAGGCACACAACGACGGCCACTGAAGAACGCCAAGGCTTTGTGCAATTCAACCTGGCTGAACTTGTTGTAGACCTCGCCCGCAATCACACCGGCCAAGATACCTACAAAGGCATTTTCAATTTTGCCAAATGCTTTTGGCACGTCTTCAGGCTTGATGCCTTCGATTTGCGCAACAGCACCAGGAGAGAGCAATGTCGTGACAACCAGGTAACCAACCAAACCTGCCAAAGCTGCCGCACCGTCTTTATCTTTGGACATACCATAGGCAACACCCACGGCAAACAGGATAGGCATCTTGTCGATAATTGCCGCACCTGCCTTAACCAGGAACGCAGCCAATTGGCTATTAGACCCCCAGCCCGCAGGATCGAGCCAGTAGCCAACGCCCAGCATAATTGCCGCAGCAGGCAAGACGGCGACTGGCACCATCAGCGAGCGGCCGATTTTTTGTAGATAACCCAGAATATTCATCTTGTTCACCTTTAAATGACGCTAAGATTTTTATAAATCAGCTAAGGTCTGTTGACGTTTGGTTTGCCGTCGCAAACCAAACGTCAACAGACCCCAGACTGACATTTTATTACAACTCCAACCCCTGAATCCCCAAGCCATAGCCTAGGAACTCTAACTGGTATGGCGATTATTAACTGTCAACACAATATTAGGCAATGTTTAACTACCGACATGTGCGGGACAGAAAACAGATCACCTTGAACACAACAAGCAGATTCATCAGCTCTGTTAGCGCTATGGTTTGCAAGAGGCAAACCTGAACCCAACAAACCTCATGAATATGGACTTATGGCAAGGATGGCATACCCAGCTCTGACATGATCTTGAGATCGCTCAATAATTACAATGCAGCGTCCAGCTTCTTAATAATTTGCAACATTTCTTTACATTCAAGCCAAGGCCGCAGCACAAATCGGCCACTACCTAGCATGAAAAGACAAAAAGTGTTCTTTTATGCTGTTTCAAGCCGCTATGGCTTCGGTTAGAATGGTTTCTTTTTGTGATTGGTTCTCCTACTCATGCTCACAGGTAGCCTTGTCGCGCTCGTCACCCCTATGGATGTGAACGGCGAAATTGATTTTCCCACTTTACGCAAACTGGTTGATTGGCATATTGAGCAAGGCACCAATGGCATTGTCGCTGTTGGCACAACGGGCGAATCGCCCACGGTAGATGTGGAAGAACATATTGCGATCGTTCGCACCGTCGTCGAGCAAGCAGCAGGGCGTGTACCCGTGATTGCAGGTACGGGGGCCAATTCAACGCGTGAAGCGATTCACCTGTCCAATCAGGCGCTGGCAGTCGGCGCCAATTACGGTCTGAGCGTTGTACCCTATTACAACAAACCTACGCAGAATGGCCTTTACCAGCATTTCAAAACAATCGCTGAAAACACCGCTCTGCCTACGCTGCTCTACAATGTGCCTGGCCGTACAGCGTGTGATCTGAGCAATGACACCGCCTTGCAACTGGCGCAACTGCCCAATATTGTTGGCATCAAAGACGCCACCGGTAATCTGGAGCGCGCAGCCGAGCTCATTAAAAAGGCTCCGGCCGACTTTGCTATTTACAGCGGTGACGACGCCTCAACCCTGCCCTTCATCCTGATTGGCGGTCACGGCACCATTTCGGTCACCGCCAATATTGCACCCAAGGCCATGAGTCAGATGTGCGCCGCTGCAGCAGCAGGCCAAATCGATGCCGCCAAACAGATTAACGATCAATTGCAAGGCCTGCACCGCCACCTGTTTATCGAAGCCAACCCAATCCCGGTGAAATGGGCACTGGAAACCATGGGAAAAATCCCGGCCGGAATCCGCCTCCCCCTAACCCGCCTGAGCGATCAGGCACAAAGTATTTTGCAAGCGGCCATGAAAGACGCCGGTATTCATTAATCAGTTCAGCTTTTTTGGAATCAACCGAATGCACGCAACCAAATTGAAGCAGTTAACCCTTGCAGCTGCAGTAATTACTCTGTGTTCCGCATGCTCAACCGATGGCTCACTGGGCTTGACCAGCAAGGTGGATTACCGCAGCGGTAGCGACAACATCAATACCAATACACTTGAAGTGCCGCCGGACCTAACCGCAATCAGTGGCACATCTGCTTACAATTCGCCCAATACGGCCAAAGCAGCAGAAGAAATGCAATCATTGCGCAAGCAAGCGGGCAATACCGTTCTACCTCAGTACACCAATGCTCGGATTGTAACGCAGGATGGTATCCGCTTTATTGAAGCGGATGTTACACCAGATCAGGCTTGGGATAATGTGAAAGATTTCTGGCTATCAAATGGTTTTATTCTGACCACCGAAAATCCGACCATCGGCATCATGGAAACCGACTGGCTGCAAAATCGGGCAGATTTACCCACCGATGCAATCACCAAATTATTCCGCAAGATTGCAGATCAATTTGTATCAACCGACACACTGGACAAATACCGGGCTAGGATTGAACGCAGCAGCAAACCCAATGCGGTCAATATCTATATCACTCACCGTGGCATGACTGAAGTTTACAAAGAAGGTCAAGCAACTACCCAGCAATGGAATGGCACAGTCTGGACACCAAGCGCACCAAAACCTGAACTGGAAGCAGAAATCATGGGTTTGATGCTGCAATCCTTTGGCGTCAGCAAAGAAGCTAGCCAACAAGCCATTAAGCCTGTCGAAAACCTGCCTGCGCGCGCCAATCTGCTGGCCAGCCAGCAAATCGAGATTCTGGATGGCTACGATCGCGCATGGCGTCGCGTTGGTCTGGCATTTGACCGGATTGGTTACAATATTCAGGATCGCAACCGCAGCACCGGGGTTTACACCGTACAACGTGCCGCCAGCGATATTGATAAAGAAAGCGAAACCAGCTATTTCAGCGCACTGGCCTTCTGGAAAAAATCGGATGCCAGCGATGCGGCTAGCAAATCGCTGGGCCAGACTTTTGAAGTCAAGCTGACCGAGCAAGGCGGCAAAACGCTGCTGGCGCTATCGAGCAAGGAAGGCGCAATCAATCCGGATGTGCAAAAGAAAATCCTGAATGATTTGTTGCTGCAGCTGAAATAAACTCGAAATAAACCCTGCACTAATACATGCCAAGGGGGTATTGCTTCACACTCATTGTGCAGCATACCCCCTTTGTTTATACCCCCTAAAAAAGAATGGCAAAAATAGCAGGCAATAAAAAAGCCAATCACCGCAGTGATTGGCTTTTTTTCATCGCTGATACTTCGCCAGCAATGCGCTGGCGAATGGTACATCTTAGTTCGATGAAGCTTTGTAATTACGTTTACGCTCGTTCTCAGTCAGGAAACGCTTGCGGATACGCACTGATTTTGGCGTGATTTCTACCAGCTCATCATCAGCAATAAATTCAACCGCCGATTCCAGCGTCAATTTTACTGGTGGCGTCAAACGAACCGCTTCATCCGTACCTGAGGCACGAACGTTAGTCAGCTGCTTACCTTTAATCGGGTTAACAACCAGGTCGTTATCACGGCTATGAATACCGATCACCATACCTTCGTACAGTTTGTCGCCTGGGCTCACAAACATACGACCACGATCGTCCAGTTTCCACAGTGCGTAAGCAACAGCTTCGCCGTTATCCTGAGAAATCAGTACGCCGTTGTGACGGCCTGGCATGTCGGCTTTTGCTGGCGCGTAATCGTCAAATACGTGGCTCATCAAGCCAGTACCGCGAGTCAGCGTCATAAAGTCGCCTTGGAAACCGATCAGGCCACGCGCTGGAACATGGTATTCCAGACGAGTACGGCCTTGGCCATCTGACACCATATTGGTCAATTCGCCACGGCGACGACCGATTTCTTCCATCACGCCACCTTGGTGTTCGTCTTCCAAGTCGATGGTCAGGTTTTCATACGGCTCGCATTTCACGCCGTTGATGTCTTTGTAAACAACGCGTGGTTTAGCCACGGCCATCTCAAAACCTTCACGACGCATGTTTTCCAGCAGAATCGTCAGGTGCAATTCGCCACGACCTGAAACGCGGAACACGTCGGTGTCGTCGGTGTCTTCAACACGCAAAGCCACGTTCACCAGCAATTCTTTATTCAGACGGTCACGGATCTGGCGGCTAGTCACAAACTTGCCTTCAGTACCTGCGAGTGGTGAGGTATTCACCATAAAGTCCATCGTCAGCGTTGGCTCGTCCACACCCAGTACTGGCAAGCCAACTGGCGCGTCTTTATCACAGATCGTTACGCCGATACCGATTTCGTCCAGACCGGAAATAATAATGATGTCGCCTGCTTCAGCCTGCTCAACCGGAATGCGCTCCAGACCTTTAAAGCCCAGCACCTGATTGATACGACCGCTAGAGACTTGCTCGTCGTGATTCATTACCACCACTTGCTGACCTGGCTTGATACGGCCGTTAATCACTTTACCGACGCCTAGACGGCCGGTAAAGGTCGAGTAGTCCAGCGCAGAGATTTGCAATTGCAGCGGCGCATCAGCATCGCCCGGTGGGCTTGGCACAGCCGACACCAGCAAGTCGAGCAATGGACGCATATTGTCCGATTCTTCTTCCAGATTCAGCTTGGCAAAACCGTTCAGGCCAGAAGCGTAAATCATCTGGAAATCGAGCTGGTCGTCAGTGGCGCCCAGTTTGTCGAACAAATCGAATACTTGATCGTGAACCCAGTCAGGACGCGCGCCCGGACGGTCGATCTTATTAATCACCACAATCGGTTTCAGACCCAAAGCCAGTGCTTTTTTCGTCACGAAACGCGTTTGCGGCATCGGGCCTTCAACCGCGTCAACCAGCAGCAATACGCCGTCAACCATACCCAACACGCGCTCAACTTCACCACCGAAGTCCGCGTGACCCGGAGTGTCAACGATGTTGATGTGCGTGCCGTTGTATTCGATGGCCGTGTTTTTGGCCAGAATGGTAATGCCGCGTTCTTTTTCAAGATCGTTGCTGTCCATAACGCGCTCAGCGACTTGCTGATTGGCGCGGAAAGTACCGGCTTGTTGGAGAAGTTGGTCAACTAGAGTGGTTTTACCATGATCGACGTGGGCGATAATGGCGACGTTACGAAGTGCACGGGTCATGTTTGGACTGTGGGCTATTTGCGAAAGTCGCGGATTGTATCACGCCTAAGTGACAATTCAGAGTTTCAGTCAAGCAAGGCCATGAATAAATCGCAGAAACATTGACAATCAAATGACTAACGGTCATTAGCGAGCGGCAAAACACCTCGCATAGCGCCAATGGCATTGAGTTGGAATATGGTCAATCGGGCAGCAGGTGCCATTGCGCCAACCCGATTAGAAATCAGGTTTTATCAACGGGTATACCTTCCAAGCCCAGCACCAAAGACAGCTGCAGCAACATACCCGCAGTAGCGCCCCAGATGGTACGGCCCGCATAATCCAGAAAATGTGTCTTACCACGCACGCCGTGCCGCTCGACCCAGCGGCGCTCGTAACGCGAGGGATCAAGCACCACCGAGAGCGGCAACTCGAACACATCGGCCACTTCGTTGGCATCAGGATCAAGCGGATAGCCCGGCCGGATAGTGGCCAGCACTGGGGTAACGCAGTAACCGCTGATGGTGTGGTATTCGCCCAGACGCTGCAAAGGCTTGATCCAGTCTGGCGGAATACCTACTTCTTCCTGCGTTTCACGCAAAGCAGCGGCGATAACATCAGCGTCGTCAGCCTCAATCGCGCCACCAGGAAAGCTGACCTGCCCAGCGTGCGTGCTGAGATGATCAGCTCTTTGGGTAAACAATACATTGACCTGATCGGCGTGCATCACCAAGCCAATCAGCACCGACGCCTGCCGCCTGGCACTAGCAGCAAAGTCAGCCGCCGCAGGATAATCGCGCCCCGTCAGGCGCTGCTGCAGCCACGGAATCAGCTCGGCAGGGTTATCGGGCAGCATGGTCATTCCCTATCTGTCGCAACTTGATCATTCTCGACCTTGGGCAAGCTCAGGTCGCGCCAGTGCGCAACCAGCCGCAGGGTCAATCCAATCCCAAACAATACCCACACCCACAAAGCAGAATTGAGCCCCAGCTGGCGGGCAAAATAAAACAGCATCGCCACCACAATCGCCACCGTGCCATAAAAGTCTTCATGCAAAATAAACGGCACGTCGTTCACCATCATATCGCGCACCAGACCGCCGCCCACCGCCGTGACAAAGGCTAGTACGCACACGCCAAACAGGTTTAGATCCATCAGCATCGCCATTTGCGCACCGGCAATGCTGAAAGCCACCAGCCCAATCGAGTCAGCCACAATGAATAATTTGCGCAACATGCCCTGATTGCGCTGGTGCAGCTTGATCAGCCAGGCCAGCGCCAGCGTGGTAAAAATGGTCAGAAATGGGCCATTATCGATAAACACACGCGGAATCTGCATCACCAGCACATCGCGGATCATGCCGCCGCCTATCGCGGTGAGCAGCGCCAGAATAACGACGCCGAGCACGTCAAAACGCTTTTTGGCGCCGATCAGGTAGCCCGAGATCGTAAATGAGGCCGTACCAATCAGATAAAGCCAGGTAAATTCGGGCAAGGTCATCAGGGGACTCCAGCTCGGCGACTTGCTCAGCCAGGCATCTGCGCCAGATGCTGCTCCAGCGCCAGACACAGCGCGTCGAGCTCGGCAAAAGCTTGTGCGGCCTCGTTTTGCACCTGCGCTCTGGCTGCTTGCTCGATCGTTCGGCTAAAAGCCGAAATTTGCGCCGCACCCAGCTGGCCGGACGCGCCTTTGAGTTTGTGCGCAAAAGCGAGCATAGCTGCCCAGTCGTCAGCCGGAATCGCTAGGCGCAGCCCCGCCAAACACTCATGCATCGTGGGAAAAAACAGGGCGAGCAATTCATCGCGCATATCCATGCCCACAGCACGCTGCAATTCATCAAACATGACGTCAATTTCAAGCAGCTCGCGCTTAAGCGCCACCGTCAAATCTTCACCCATTCTGCCCACTCCGCCAATCCGGTTCTATTGCCACCGCGCCCACTCGGGCCAGCGCAACGCTGAAACCATGATAGCGACATTTTCATCCTGCCTCCAGCTAGAGACTGCAATTTGGCTACGCACCACAGTGGGCACAACATGGGCACACAGCGCAAAACGGACAAATACCGAGTCTGAGGTATAATCGCGCCATTGTTTGCTTACCTTCTGGCGTACTCATGGCTCAATTTACTCCTCGCAAAATCCTTGTTACTTCTGCCCTGCCCTATGCCAACGGCGCGATTCATATCGGCCATCTGGTTGAATATATCCAAACCGATATCTGGGTGCGCTTCCAGAAATTGCGCGGGCATACTTGCCATTACGTCTGCGCCGACGACACACATGGCACGCCGATTATGCTGCGCGCCGAAAAAGAAGGCATTACGCCAGAAGCCTTGATTGAACGCGTTCACGGCGAGCATTCACGCGACTTCGCCGGTTTTCATGTCGGCTTTGACAATTACTACAGCACTAATAGCGAAGAAAATCGCGAATTGGCGTGCAATATCTACCGCCAATTGCGCAGCAACGGCAAAATCGCCAGCCGCACGATCAACCAGCTCTACGATCCGGTTAAAGCTATGTTTCTGCCTGATCGTTTCGTCAAAGGCGAATGCCCGAAATGTGCGGCAAAAGATCAGTACGGCGACAACTGTGAAGTCTGTGGCGCAACGTACAGCCCGACCGAGCTGAAAAACCCGTACTCGGCCGTTTCGGGCGCAACGCCGGAAATGCGTGAATCCGAGCATTACTTCTTCAAGCTCGGCGAATGCGAAGACTTCTTGAAAGGCTGGACCAATACGCCAGGCAAACTGCAGGCGGAAGCCGCTAATAAAATGCAGGAATGGTTCGAGTCAGGCTTGTCCGATTGGGATATTTCGCGCGACGCGCCCTACTTTGGTTTTGAAATCCCCGATGCGCCGGGCAAGTATTTCTACGTCTGGCTCGACGCGCCCGTAGGCTATATGGCCAGCCATAAAAACCTGTGCGATAAGCTCGGTCTGGATTTTGACGAATACTGGAAAAAAGGTTCGAGCACCGAGCTGTACCACTTTATCGGCAAGGACATCCTGTATTTCCACGCGCTGTTCTGGCCAGCGATGCTTGAATACGCGGGCTATCGCACGCCAACGGCGATCAACACGCACGGCTTTTTGACCGTAGACGGCGCAAAAATGAGCAAGTCGCGCGGTACGTTTATTACTGCCGAGTCCTACCTGAACCACCTCAATCCGGAATGGTTGCGTTATTACTTTGCGGCTAAATTGTCGAATACCTTTGAAGACATCGACTTAAACCTCGAAGACTTCACCGCACGCGTTAATTCCGATCTGATCGGCAAATACATCAATATCGCCAGCCGTGCAGCCGGTTTTGTGAGCAAACGCTTTGAAGGTAAATTGGCGGCGGACCTCTCTGGAAACGTCTCGGGCGTTGAATTACTGAGCAAAATGCAAGCGGCAGCGGAAGGCATCGCTGCGCACTATGAAGCGCGTGAATACAGCCGTGCGATTCGAGAAATCATGGCCTTGACCGACGAAGTGAACCAATTTGTCGATCAGAACAAGCCGTGGGAAATGGCCAAACAGGAAGGCCGCGAGCTTGAGCTGCAGCGCGTCTGCTCGATTCTGATCAATGCCTTCCGCCTGCTGACCATCTATCTCAAACCGGTGCTACCAAAGCTGGCAGCGGATGTGGAAAGCTTCCTGAACATTGCGCCGTTGCAATGGACTGATGCGCAAAGCCTGCTGCTCAATCACACCATCAACGCCTACAGTCATTTGATGGTGCGGATTGATCCGAAAAATATCGAAGCAATGGTTGAAGAAAACAAGCAAACGCTCGCGCCGGTTGAAGCCGTCGCAGCGACGACGGTCAAAGCGGCTGCACCCGCGTTCGAGATCGCGCCCATCGCTGAAACCTGCAGCATTGACGACTTTATGAAAGTCGATCTGCGCATCGCGCGTATTGCTAACGCCCAGCACGTCGAAGGCGCGGAAAAATTGTTGCAGTTGACGCTCGACATCGGCAATGAAACGCGCAATGTGTTCGCGGGGATCAAGTCGGCGTACAAGCCGGAAGACCTGATCGGCAAACACACGGTAATGGTGGCCAATTTAGCACCGCGCAAAATGAAATTCGGCATGTCCGAGGGTATGGTGCTGGCGGCGGGTGGCGACGGCGGCCTGTATATCTTGGAGCCGCACGACGGCGCAAAACCGGGGATGCGCGTGAAATAAGCGCGGATTGAAGCGGACTGAATTGCTCAGCAAAAAACGGCAGGCTTATCCCTGCCGTTTTTTATTGTCTACACTACAGCCACTTCCACCATCGACAAGGAGGCCTAGCATGGCGGCCCTGGCAAATCATTTTTTTATCTCGGGCGTGGTGCAAGGCGTGGGCTTTCGCTGGGCGACCTGTCAGCTTGCGGAAGAACTCCATCTGGCGGGCTTCGTGCGCAACCGCCTCGATGGCCGCGTTGAAATCTGGGCCGAAGGCGATTCAGCCGATTTGGCCGAGCTGGCGCACTGGCTGGAAAACGGCCCCGATGGCGCGCATGTTGATGCGGTAAGCAAGCAAAAAGTCGAGTTCAAGGGTTATAACGGCTTTCATGAGATGATGACGATCTAGGGTATAGCCTTGAAAGCTATATCCAACAAAGTCTGCAGCCATATACCCTTCACTGAAAAAGTGACACCATCCACGCCAGATAATCCGCAGCTTTCGCATTGCCCGCTGCCGGAGCCCAGCTGGCCAATTCTTCGGGCGCCACCGGAATATATGGCCCGGCCTTGCTTTCAAAAAACACGCAGGGGCTTAAGGCGACAACCGCATGATAAGTACGCGCTTCGATATTAATACCGATCACTTCACCAGCAGCCTGCAATCGGTGCGTGGCAACAACCTGGCCCATATCGTCAAACAATAAAACCCCCAGCTCGCCACTGAGCATCACCATGCTTTCGGCTTTTTGGTCATCCAGATGCCGATGCGGCTGCACATAGGTACCCGGCTGCAAGGCATTGGCCAGACGATGGCACGCCGATTGATCGTTTGCATGAAAATTGCGATTTTTGCGCAAACGCGGGTTGTCGGCCGCTTCAAGCAGTAGATCGTTCAGCAGTTGATGATCGATCAGGCTGTAATCGGGCATAGCGTTTCCTGATTTGCATAAGTAGTAAACCAACAGTTTTCCAGCATCGTTACCTCGCCTTGTCGTACTACCTGTACTGCCTGCGGCTTCGGTGCCTTGCTGGACGGGGTGGCCTCAGGCCAAAACTTTTGCACAGTGACTTATTCGGTGAGCGGGCGCTCATTAAAGCACGAAGCGCACCAAACATCAGCAGCAGCGACAATCGCGCCCGCTCGCGGGTATAATCACGGCCTTGATTATTGCCCCGAAAAGCATTGCCATGACGCTGCCAGATCCCCGCCTTTATCCCCGTGTTAACCCGCAAAACCCGGTGATTCGCCAACTGATGTCGCTAATGACCGAGCGCGACGCTGCACAGGTCGCCATCAAACGTCAGGGTTTGCGTCAGCTGATCAAGGAACTGCTTGGCGCGCGTGACCATTACGGTTTGAACGGCGCGATTACACAAGTACCCTCGCAAGAAGCGTGGTTCGAGTTGTGGCAAACCATCCGCGATGAAGTCGAGCAATCGACCTCCGCCCAATACGCGATTCCGTTCGCGATTCCGCTGGTGATTGTGGCTGGTTTTAAAGGCGAAACGACGTTGCCAAGCGAAATCGACGGCGCTGCGGCGCTGGCGATTCTGCGTGAACATGGCGTCGTCGCTGCGGACGCCGACGTATTTCTCTCTGGCGCACTGCTCGCGCCCGATTTGCTCGCCGCGATCAACCCGGCACAAATCGCCGAATGGCGCGAAACGATTAGCGAATCAGCGCGTTTTCCGATTGATTCAGCCGGTGCACCGATTGCGATCAAGGACGAAGTGGTGGCCTTGCGCTATCTGGTTGGCGTTGCGATTCAAAACAAAGCCGCCGCACCAGCCATCAAACTCGGCGGCGCAGTCGGCGCCTGGGGCATGCCGCTGGCGCAACTGATCAGCGACACGCTCAAAACCAATGGCGTGACGCTATTTCCGATCCCACGCCCGCCAATGAGCTGGCTGGCCGCGCAAGATGCAGGCCGCGTGACACAACTCGAAACACGTTTGCAAGTAATGACCAGCAATGCGCTGCGCAGCATCCGTACCAAAGGCCGCACGCCGGTGGTGACGGTGGCAGCGCATGAAAACGCCGAAATCCGCATTACCTTTAGCACGATCGAAGACCCGGAACGCTGGGAAGGCTACGTCTGGCCGCTAGCGGCAAATGATCAGGTCGCGTATATCGAGCAATACGTCACCGAACTGATGCACGAATGCCGCGTTGATTCGGTCAAAATGATTGCCAATGTGCAGCCGGTGCTCGATACCGACGGTTTGCCGCTGTTTATCACTGCGCATAATCTGGGCGCGGCGATTGAGGACGGGCTACAGCACACAACTCATTAACGAGCTCAGTTCTCGGCAAAGCCGAGCCCTAGCCAACTGCAATCGTTAATTTGCAGCCCTGATGTTTTATACCCACACCCTCCGCCCTCTCCTTGAGAGGGAACCTCGCTGCGCGAGAGGGTCTGCTAACACCTTTACCTTGCCGAGGCGACGATGAGCTTTTATCAACATCATGTATTTTTCTGCTTAAATCAGCGCGAGCCCGGCGAGCGCCAGAGCTGCAATAGCTGCGGTGCCGATACGCTGTGGGCGTACGCCAAAGAGCGCGTCAAAGCGCTGGGATTGAACGGTACGGGCAAAGTGCGGATCAATAAAGCGGGCTGTCTGGAACGCTGCGAAGAAGGCCCGGTGATCGTGATTTACCCGGAAGAAACCTGGTACACCTACATCGACAAAGATGACATCGACGAAATTATCAACGAGCATCTCGTGCATGGTCGCGTCGTTGAGCGCCTGAAAATCTGAGGCGTGAGGCGTGAGGCGTGAGGCGTGAGGCGTGAGGCGTGAGGCGTGAGGCGAAACCAGCATACTCTGGTGATGTATTTAACTACATAACAATTTGAAAATGACTTCTACGAATATACCCCGCAAAGCAGCTACTTTTGATTTAATCGAAATCGACGGCCCGGCTGGCAAGCTCGAATGCCTGCGGCTGGATTCGGCGTGGTCGGAAACTGTTGGCATTGCGCTGATTGCGCACCCGAACCCGACAGAGGGTGGCACGTTCAATAACAAGATCGTGCATACGCTGGCGAAAACTTTGTCGCGGCTTGGTTATGTGTGCTTCTGCCCGAATCTGCGCGGTGTCGGCAAATCGGAAGGCGAACACAGCCGGGGCGAGCTTGAGCCCGACGATATGGCCGCCGTACTCGCCTACGCACGCAGCCAGTTTCCGGCCATCAACCGGCTGACGCTGGCCGGGTTTTCTTTTGGCACGCTGGTGCAAAGCCGCCTGCGCGAGCGGCTGGGCGAGCATGAAGTCGAAGGCATGATTCTGGTTGGCCCAGCCGTCAGCCGCTACGATTTCCCAACCGTTCCCAAAGGCACGCTGGTGATCCATGGCGAAGAAGATGAAGTAATCAGCCTGCAGGCAGTGCTCGACTGGGCGCGGCCGCAGCAATTGCCAGTGCTCGTCGTTCCCGGCGTTGGGCATTTTTTCCACGGCAGACTCACGCAACTGGCCGAGCTAGTCGATAAAGCCTGGCGTTTCTAAACATGAACCCTGCCCTTTACAATTCGACATGGTTGCTACTGGGCTGGGCTGTAATGGGCTTTGCCCTGTGGCATGCGCTACGCGCAGAAAACTGGTCGCGCATTGCGCCGACCCATGTGACGAGCTGGCTGGCCGCCTGTGTGATCATCCTGCTGAGCTGGCAATTGCGGGCGCAAATCCAGTCCGGCATTGCGTTTCATGTACTGGGCAGCACGGCGCTATGCTTGATCGCCGGCCAGCATCGCGCGCTACTGGGCATGGCGGCGGTGGTGCTGATTTCAGCGCTGTTTGGCCATCTGGACTGGACGCAGATCGGCCTGGTATGGCTACTTAAAGCCGCCGTCCCCATCTGGATATGCAGCCTGCTGCTGGCCTGGGCGCAGAAAAAACTGGTTCATAATTATTTCGTTTATATTTTTCTGAATAGTTTTGGCGCTGCCGCGCTCGGCATGTGGGTGTTCGGTCTGCTGCATTGCCTGGTTCTGGCCAGCTCGGGCAGCTATGAATGGGGCTTTTTGCAGGAAGAAATCCTGCCGTATTATTTCCTGATGGGCTGGCCCGAAGCCTTTGCCACCGGGCTCAATCTCACCTTGCTGGTGGTATGGCAACCGCAGTGGGTGTCCAGTTTTGATGACCGAAAATACCTGCAAAAACACGATTAACTGCTAGATTGAAAGCCTAACTCGCCCAAGTTCAGCCATGCGCCGCATCCAAACCCACCTGAATCTGCTATTTGTCCTGATCCTTACCGCAGCTTTGACTGTTTCGGGTGCCATTTCTTTCTACCGAACCCAACAGCGACTGGAAGCCGAACTGGCGGACTACCAGCAACGCATGCAGCTCAGAATGGAAACCGTTGTTCCCGGCGTACTGTGGAATTTTGACGATATCCAGCTGGCACGTATTCTGGATGCCGAAATGAGCTATGTCGGCATTAGCGCGATTGAAATCTACAATGGCGATACCTTTCTTGATGGCCGCAAACGCAATGATGAAGGCCAGATTGTCAAAATCAGCCTGCCCCAGCTGGAAAAAAGCCCGACCCAGTTCAGCCTGAACTACAGCGGGGCGGAAAGCACCAAAACACTGGGTGAAGTCCGCTACTCAACCAGCCGCAAACTCATCAATCAGCAGCTGAAAGAGCAGGTGATCGAGAAGATCATCGAAATCATTATTCTGGATTTGCTGGTGGTACTGGCGCTGTCGGGTTCATTGCAAAGGATTGTGATCCGCCCGCTCTCTTTGCTGCGTGATCGCTTAAACCAGATTGCCGAGCGTGAAAGCAGCTATCAGGACATTGACCTGCCGCGCAACCCCTATCAGGAAATTGACGAAGTTTCACTGGGCTACAACCGTATCGCCCACCGCTTGCAGGACGATGTGTCCAATTTGTCGCGTACCGAAGCCGAAATGCGACAAGCTAAAGACGACGCAGAAACAGCACTCAACCAGCTAAAAGAAGCGCAAACCAATCTGGTGCAATCGGAAAAAATGGCCTCGCTGGGTAGCTTGGTGGCCGGTATTGCGCATGAAATCAACACCCCGGTTGGCGTGATCCTCACCAGTGCGTCCGTTTTGCACGATGAATCGGTTAAATTTCACCAGATGGTTGAAACTGGCCAGATCAAGAAATCCGATGTGGTCAATTACAGCCAGACTGCCGAACAATCTTCCACACTGATTTTAAGCAATGCCTCCCGTGCAGCCGATTTGATCCAGAGCTTCAAGCGCGTGGCGGTCGATCAGACCTCCGAAGTGAAACGTGATTTTGAGCTGCACGCCTATCTGAATGAAATCATGACCAGCTTGCGACCGCTGATCAAGCATGTGGCGGTCAATATCGAAATTGACTGCCATGAAGAAATCAAAATGGACAGTTTTCCCGGCGCTTTTTCGCAGATTCTGACTAATCTGCTTAACAACGCCCTTTTGCACGCCTTTGGCCATCTGGACGATGGTAAAACGCGCGATAGCAATCTGATCACTATCGCGGCTCACCGCGAGCAAGACTGGGTAATTCTGAATTTCAGCGATAACGGCGTAGGCGTTCCGGCGGCGATCGTCGATAAAATTTTCGACCCCTTCTTTACCACCAAGCGCGCCAACGGCGGCAGCGGGCTGGGTCTGAATATTGTATTCAATCTGGTCACCCAAACGCTGGGGGGCACAATCCGGGTGTACTCACAGGAAGGCCTGGGCACCCGCTTTGAGATGCGCATTCCTTGTAAAATCCAGCACTAAAGCCATCACCGATCAGCGTACCAGGTCCTCAAGCCGATAAGGTGCATGGCATCGAATGCGTTTCTTGGGTATCCTTGCGCCTTTTAATGCCGAGCTCAACCATGTCTGACATCAACACCGCCATCCCAAAAGCGCTTCTTGCTTATTGCCGCCCCGGTTTTGAGCCAGACTGCGCCGAAGAAATTGCCGATAACGCCCTGTGTGAAGGCACGTTTGAGCGCGGCGATGGCTGGATTGTCTTCACCCCTAGCGAGAAAAATCCCAAAGCATTAACTAGCCTTGTCAACAAACAGCTGATTTTCCCGCGCCAGACCTTGCTGGTGCACGACCGGATTACGCTGGTCGGCAAAGACCGCCTGACGCCAATTGTGAATTCGCTCAAAACGATAGATTCGGCTTTTAGCGATGTCTGGCTTGAATACCCCGATACCAACGATGGCAAATCGCTGTCCAGCTTTTGCCGTAAATTTGGCGATTATGTCGCCAAAGCCGCCGCTGAAAACAACTGGCTGCAGCCACAGCGGGTCCGTAATCGCCTGCACCTGTTTTTCCCGCAGCAAAATGAAGTCTTTATCGCCTCGCGCCCAGCCCGTGACACGGACTGGGTCAATGGCATTCCGCGCCTGCGCATGCCAGTTGATGCCCCTAGCCGTTCAACGCTCAAATTGCTTGAGGCGATTCTGGTGCTGGTTGAAAACCCGGAAAGCAAATTGCGCGAAGGCATGAGCGCGGTTGATCTGGGTGCTGCACCGGGCGGCTGGACGTATCAGCTGGTGAGTCGTGGACTGAAAGTGTTTGCCATTGATAATGGCCCGATGAAGGGCAGTATGGACGGCCACCATCAGGTGAAACATATTCGCGATGATGGTTTCAAATTCCGCCCTAAAAACCCGGTTGAATGGCTGGTTTGCGATATGGTCGAGCAGCCGATCCGCGTGGCCGAACTGATTGCGAAATGGGTTGCCGCAGGTAATGCGCGCCGCTCGATTTTCAATCTGAAGCTACCGATGAAAAAGCGCTATCTGGAAGTATGCAAATGCTTTGGCCTGATCGAGTCCAAGCTGGAAAAAGCCGGCATGCCATGCAAAATCACCGCCAAGCACCTCTATCACGACCGTGAAGAAATTACCGTTTACTTAACGGTCGCCAAAGACTAAATACTATTTATTTTTTATTGAAAATAGGGAGCTCAATATGTTTAAAGAATTTCGCGAATTTGCCATGCGTGGCAATGTGATCGATCTGGCTGTCGGTGTCGTAATCGGCGCGGCGTTTGGCAAGATTGTTGATTCGCTGGTGAAAGACATCATTATGCCGCCGCTGGGTTTTTTGATTGGCAAGGTCGACTTCACCAATATGTTTGTCACTTTGGTCGAAGGCACAAAAGTCGCTGGCCCTTATGAGACACTCAAAGCTGCGCAGGATGCCGGTGCGGTCACGCTCAATTTTGGCCTGTTCATCAACAGCATGATCAGCTTCACAATTGTTGCTTTCGCTATATTCCTAGTGGTCAAAGCGATGAATAAAATGAAGCGCGAAGAAGCGCCAGCGCCTGTCGTGGTTGAAACGCCGGAAGAAATCGCCTTGCTTCGCGAGATCCGTGACTCATTGAAAAAATAATCACGATGTTTGCGTAAATAAAAAACCGCAGCTTTTCTTATATGAAGTAGCTGCGGTTTTTTTATTTGGCGGCATCTACACTAGATACATGCCCATGTATTGCCCGCTATTAGCGTTCAACACACAGTGCCACGCCCATACCCCCACCGATGCACAAAGTTGCCAAACCTTTTTTCGCATCGCGGCGGACCATTTCATGAATCAGCGTGACCAATACACGGCAGCCTGACGCGCCAATCGGGTGGCCCAAGGCAATCGCGCCGCCGTTCACATTCACTTTGTTCAGATCCCATTTTAGCTCGCGCGCCACGCCCAGGGCTTGAGCGGCAAACGCTTCGTTGGCTTCGATCAAATCCAGATCATCAATGCTCCAGCCCGCTTTAGCCAAAGCCTTTTGCGTCGCCGATACCGGGCCCATACCCATAATGCTTGGATCAAGACCGGTACTCGCCGAGGCCTTGATCGAAGCCAGTACCGTCAGACCCAATTCATTGGCTTTGTCACGGCTCATTAGCAACACAGCGGCTGCACCGTCGTTAATACCCGATGCATTACCCGCTGTTACTGTGCCTTCTTTGTCAAAAGCGGCGCGCAGTTTGCCCAGTGACTCGGCCGTGGTGTTGGGCTTGATGAATTCGTCTTGGTTGAAAACGACAGGGTCGCCTTTCTTTTGCGGAATCACCACCGGAATGATTTCATCAACAAAGCGGCCAGCGGCTTGCGCTGCAGCGGCTTTTTGCTGTGAAGACAATGCCAAAGCATCTTGCTCTTCACGCGTAATACTGTATTTTTTGGCAATGTTTTCTGCCGTCACACCCATGTGATAGTTGTTGTACGCGTCAGTCAGGCCGTCGTACACCATGCTATCAACGAGGCTGGCGTTACCCATACGGAAACCATCGCGGCTGCCGTTCAGGATATGCGGGCTGGCCGACATGTTTTCCTGACCACCGGCAATCACGATCTCAGCATCACCAGCCAGAATCGCTTGCGCGCCCAGGGCCACCGCTTTCAGACCAGAACCGCACACCTGATTGATCGTCAAGCCTGGCACTGCATCTGGCAAACCGGCACGGCGTACGGCCTGACGCGCTGGATTCTGGCCCAGACCGGCAGTCAATACATTGCCCAAAATGACTTCTGACACTTGTTCAGCTTTCACACCGGTTTTTTCGAGCAAGGCACGAATCACGGTTGCGCCCAATTCCGGCGCAGCCACTTTGGCCAGGCCACCAGAGAAATTGCCCAAGGCTGTACGGCCAGCTGCAACAATAACCACTTCAGTCATAAATAATCCTCACGCAACAAAAGCAAACAACATCTAGCTGTAAGCATTTGGTTCTAAAAAAAGCAAGGCGCAGTGCCTTGCTGGATAAAATGCTCAAAAAGTTTTCCAGCAAGGCACCGAGCCGTGGGCAGTACAAATCGTACGGCAAGGCGAGATAGCAAAGCTGGAAAGCTTTTTACTTACCATTTAAAAATCAAACGACTTTGGCTTTAACATAACGACCAGGCGCTGGCTCGATCATTTTGTATTTGGTATTGCCTGCTTTTTTCGGCGCGGCGACTTGGCTGCCTGAATGCGGGGCCAACCAGGCCGACCAATCCTGCCACCAGCTGCCAGGACGAGATTCGGCACTGTTAAACCAGTCCTCAGAATTGAGTGCGACATTGTCATTAACCCAGTAATTGCGCTTATTGGTCGAAACCGGATTGATCGCGCCAGCAATATGGCCTGATGCGCCGAGTACAAAACGGATTGGGCCTTTGAAAATTTTGGTCGTGGCAAAAGCCGACTGCCAAGGCACGATATGGTCTTCACGCGCGGCAAAAATGTAAGTCGGCACATTAATCGTCGTCAGATCAATCGGCGTGCCGCATAGGCTGAATGAATTGGGTTTAAGCAGATTGTTTTCCAGATACATATTCTTCAGGAAGAAGGTATGCATCGGCAAAGCCAGATTAGCTGAATCGCTGTTCCAGTACAGCAAATCAAAAGGTGCCGGGTTTTTGCCTTTCAGGTAATTATTAACGACATAATTCCAGATCAGATCATTTGAGCGTAGTGCCGAGAAGGTACGCGCCAGCTCCTTGCCGCCGATCACGCCTTCTTTCTGTGCTTCGCGCTGACGAACAATATTCCAGTCGATAAAGTGCTTGATTTCGCCCGGGTCGGTGTGATCGAGCATCACGGTCATCAGCGTGACCGACTCAAACCAATCCAGACCACGCGCCTTCATGACCGGCATCGCGGTAGACACCAGCTCGCCACCAATGCAGAACGACAGAACATTGATTTTTTCAGCTTTGCTGATTTCACGCACCACTTCGGCAGCCTTGATCACGCCGCTTTCGATGTAATCGTCCCACTGCAAATTGCCTTGATGTGGCTCGATTGATTTCCATGAAACCAGGAAAGTGGTAAAGCCCTGGCTCACGATATAGCTCATCATCGAATTGGCTGGCTGCAAATCCATAATGTAGTATTTGTTCACACACGGCGGAACTACTAGCAGTGGGCGGCTATACACCTCGGGGGTACTTGGGGTGTACTGGATCAGCTGGAATAAATCATTCTCGAAAATCACCTCGCCCGGCGTCACGGCCAGATTTTTGCCCACTTCAAACTGACTTTCATCAGTCATGGTGATCGAGCCTTTTTGCATGTCGGCGAGCAATTGCTTCATCCCTTCCTGCAGACTTTCACCCTTGGTTTCCAGCGCGAGTTTCATCACCTCGGGATTGGTGAAAGCAAAATTGCTCGGGCTCATTGCGTCGATATACTGGCGGGTAAAGAACGACATTTTTTCGCGCGTCGCATCGTCATACTGTGGTGAATTGATTTGATCGAGCAGCCATTTGGACGTCAGCAGGTAATTCTGGCGGATATAGTCAAAAATCGGCGTATCCCATTCCGGCGCATTAAAACGGCGATCGCTTTTTTCAGCTTCAACCACTTTGACACCCGGCTTGGCCCCAATCAGCCCCAGCCACAAATCCATTTGCTGCTGATAAAAAGCGGTTTGCGCACCGAGCAAGCTAGGCTGCGATTGTTGCAATTTGTGCAGCATTTCATGCATTACGGTCAGATGCTGGCTAGGTTCAGCCACAGGAAATGCTTTGGCCCATTGCTCTGTCCATTGACGGTTAGTCTGGGTTAATTGCTCGAAAAAAGCTTGCATGGCGGGATGGTTCAGCACGTTAGGCTCCGTAAGACTAGGGTTTTCCCTAGCATTGTGACAACACAATTGTTGCAGTGCAATAAAAAAATATCCTAACACGCACTGCAAGCCAATCACATTCTAATGTCATTTATTAGCTAAAAACCACTACTTGTTGATTAACAATGACTTTTTCACACTCTTTGCGTAAAATCAGCATTAACTAACATAGCAACAGATAGTGTCTTATTAAGGGGTCTTTTATGCCTAAGTTATTTCGCCCACTATGCGCCCTGATTACCTGCGCATTTTTAGCGGCAACCCCAGCTCTTGCAGCTAAAAATACTGCAGAAAAAACAGGCACTTCAGCCAAAAAATCCAGCACAAAAAAATCGGCCATTGCGCAAAAAAAATCGCCGCAAAAGTACAGCAAAGCCAAAAAGCAAACTACCCGAATCGCCAGACAATCAACACGCACGATTAACATCAAGCAGCGCGCCATAGCCGGTGCGCGTAGCGATGTGCAGATCTCGCGCGTTAATGCCAGCCCAATCAATTTTTACAGCCCGGGCGTGCAATCGGCTGGCGTGGTGGTACTCAACCAGCAAACGGGCGAGGTCATGTACGAGCGCAATGCGGACAATGTGGTGCCGATTGCCTCGATCACCAAGCTGATGACCGCCATGGTGGTGCTGGATGCCAGACTGCCACTGAACGAGCTGATCAGCGTCACCCACGATGACGTTGATACATTGAAAAACACCGGATCACGCCTAGCCGTCGGCACCACGCTGACGCGAGGTGAGATGTTGCTACTGGCCTTGATGTCGTCGGAAAACCGGGCAGCCTCGGCATTAGGCCATGCTTTCCCGGGTGGCCGAGCGCATTTCATCCGCAAAATGAATGAAAAAGCCCAGCAACTGGGCATGACGCATGCACGTTTTTACGATTCAACCGGGTTGAACCCGCAAAACGTCGCTACGCCACGCGATTTGTCGCTAATGGTCAAAGCCGCACAGCGCTACCCGGAAATCCACCAATTCTCGACGTCCAGCGAATACACTTTTATTTCCAATCTGACCAATAATCTGATGACCTATCGCAACACCAATCCGCTGGTCAAAGACCCGGACTGGAGTATTGGCGTATCGAAAACCGGCTTTATCAATGAAGCAGGCCGCTGCATCGTGATGCAAGCCACGATCAACAGCATGCCAGTGGTGATGATTTTGATGGATTCGGCGGGTAAACAAACGCGAATCGGCGACGTGCAGCGCATTCGCCGCTGGATTGAGGAAACGCGGCAAAATAATTACCGCGCAGGCTGATCTTGAAGCTGCCGACAATAAAAAAACCTGACGATGTCAGGTTTTTTTATTGTGTATTCGGCTTTTGCTCAACACCCGCAGCCGTTTATTCCTTGCTAATCGGACAAGTGCTAAAGCCGAAAACCTTATACAAAGGACAAGAGCGCAGGAGCCCAGTTGCCAGTGGTACAAGGCCAATAAAACCCCAGACGCCGATCACGCCAACAGCAGCCAGCACAATCAATGCCAGCCCGATGGCAATTCTGGCCATGCGATCCAAACCACCTACATTGTTCATCACACACCTCCTGCGGCAGCTAGCCGCTTGACAGACACTGCTTATAAAAACTGCATTAACCAGGCTTTGAATTGCCCTGGCGACAAGGCACCAGACACCCTCTCCAGCTCGGCATTACCCTCCACCACCAGCAGCGTTGGAATACTGCGTACGCGGAATTGATTACCCAGCTCCGGCTGCGCCTCGGTATCGACTTTAATAAACAGCATTTTGCCTGCCATATCCTTGGCCGCTGCCGCAAAAGTCGGGCCAAACTGCTGGCACGGCCCGCACCACGGGGCCCAAAAATCAATCACCACCGGCAATTTGCTGTGTTTCAAAATCAGCGGTAGTGATTCCTTGGTGGCCGCAATCGGCGCGCCCGCCAGCAAAGGCGCTTTACAGGCGCCGCAGTTGGGCGCTTCGTTCAGACGCGCCGCTTCCAGACGGTTTACCGCGTGGCAATGAGGGCATCCAATTTGCACATTCGTGTCCTGCATAGTCATTTTTTTATCCTTATCAAAATCAACAAAAACTTGCTCGCATCGTTGGCTCGCCTCGCTGTACATGTGTACTATCTTCGGCTTCGCCGTCTTGCATGCAAGCTTTTGCTTATCACTTACAAAGTATTCAAAGGCAGTTTCAGATACTGGCGCCCATCCGCCTCAGCCGGAGGCAGATGCCCCGCCCGCACATTGATCTGGATGGACGGCATGATCAAAACAGGCATGGTCAGCGTGGCGTCACGCGCTTCGCGCATTTTAATGAATTCTGCCTTTGTTACGCGGCTATTGAGGTGAATATTGTGCTGTTTGTGCTCGCCCAGTGTCGCCTCCCACACGGCGGCAGGCCGCTCAGGTGGCGGATAGTCATGGCAGGCAAAGGCGCGGGTTTCATCGGGCAGCTGATACAGCCGCTGCACTGAGTCATATAAATTAGCCGCACTGCCACCGGGAAAATCACAGCGCGCTGTGCCCACATCAGGCATGAACAAGGTGTCACCCAAAAATAATGCATCACCAATCAGATAGGCGACATCAGCAGGGGTATGCCCTGGCACAGCCAATACCTTTGAGCTCAAGCGGCCAATACCCCACTCTTCATTATCAGCAAACAAATGATCAAACTGGCGGCCATCGGTTTGAAACGCTTCTTCCATACCAAAAATCGGCTTGAAAATTTTCTGCACTCGGTCAATGCCATGCCCGATACCGATCTGCCCGCCTACAGTGTCTTTAAGCCAGGCCGCTGCCGATAAATGATCGGCATGCGCGTGCGTTTCCAGAATCCAGTCGATCTGCACCCCCAGCTCGCGCACCCGCGCGACGATTTTTTCGGCACTGTCGGTGCTGGTGCGCGCCGCTTTCGGGTCGTAATCAAGTACGGGATCGATAATGGCCGCGTGGCCACCGGCCTCGTCATACACCAGATAGCTGATGGTAAATGTCGCCAGGTCAAAAAATGCCTCGACCTGCGGCTTGACTGAATCGTGGATGGGCATCATGGCAGGCTCCGTAATGGTCTGTATTAATTGCTTTACTTTACAATATATTTATTTATATAATATGTCAACATTAGTTGATAGCCGAGTGCTTGTAATGATCGATCAATCCACCACCCCTGTTATGCAGGCCATGCGTGCAGCCGCTGGCGAGGCAACGCAGTTACTCAAAAATCTGGCCAATGAAGACCGCCTGCTGCTGCTGTGCCAGATGGTCGATGGTGAGAAATGTGTCTCCGACTTTGAAACGCTACTCGACATCCGTCAGCCCACGCTATCGCAGCAACTGGGCGTGCTGCGCAACGCCGGGCTGGTCAATACCCGGCGCGATGGCAAACGGATTTATTACTCGCTCGCCAGCGATGAAGTGCGGCAGGTGCTGTCGCTGCTTTATAGGCTCTATTGCCCGGCTGAGCCCATCGACACCACGTCAAACAGCAAGGAGACGAGCCATGCCATTCATTCAAATTGATGTAGCCAACTTTACGCCGCTGGCCGGATTGCTCGGTGGCGCGGTGATCGGCCTTTCTGCTGGCCTGCTGGTTTTGCTCGCAGGCCGGATTGCTGGCATTGCCGGGATTATTGGCGGCCTGTTTTCCACTGGAGCCCTGTTCAATGACCCCAAAGGCGATAAAAACTGGCGCATCCTGTTCGTCCTGGGGCTGCTGCTCGCACCTGCAGTCTGGAGCTTGTTTGCGCCACTGCCTGCGCTGGGCATGGTCACCTCGCCTGTCGGGCTGATTGTGGCGGGTCTGCTGGTCGGAATCGGCACGCGTTACGCCAATGGCTGTACCAGCGGGCATGGCATTTGTGGCTTGTCTCGCCTGTCGCTGCGTTCACTCGCTGCCGTGATCTCGTTTATGGCGGCCGGGTTTATTACGGTCTATCTCATCAAGCACGTGCTTTAAGCGCGAAGGACATCATGATGAAAATGAATATTCTGGGTTTTGCAACCGGCCTGTTGTTCGGGCTGGGTTTACTACTCGCAGGCATGGCCAATCCGGCCAAGGTGCAAGGTTTTCTTGATCTGGCCGGGCTGTGGGACCCGAGTCTGGCCTTTGTGATGGGCGGCGGGATTGGCGTTGGCATCGTCTTTTTCACCCTGGCCAAGCGCACGCCCAAAACACTGCTGACGCACGAGGACATGAAGCTGCCGACCAGCACGGTGATTGATCAACGACTGATTATTGGTAGCGCCCTCTTTGGTATTGGCTGGGGTATTGGGGGTATCTGCCCCGGGCCCGCACTGGTCTTGGTCGGCACGGGATCACCCGACGGGGTATTGTTCGCCGCCGCCATGCTGGCGGGCATGCTGACTTTTGAACGCCTACCCAAAAAAGCCTAAATCCATGCCCAAAAGCTTAAGCCTGCTACCGCACTGGATGCAGCACTATCGCCGCGACTGGCTGGCCGGGGATCTGAGCGCCAGCATCATCGTTGCGCTGCTGTTGATTCCGCAGGGGCTGGCCTATGCGCAACTGGCGGGCTTGCCACCGATGGCTGGGCTGTATGCCAGCATCGGCCCCTTGCTGGTGTATGGTTTTTTTGGCAGCAGCATGACGCAATCAGTGGGGCCGATGGCGATCACTTCAGCCATGACGGCGGCGGCGCTCGCCCCGCTGGCTGCGCCGGGCAGCACGCAATATCTCTTGCTCGCTGCCACGCTCACGCTGCTATCCGGTCTGATGCTGACGCTGTTTGGCCTATTCAAACTGGGCGGTATCACGCGGATTTTGTCACTGCCGGTGATTCAGGGCTTTAGCGCCGGCACCGCCTTGCTGATTGCATTGGGGCAAACCGGCGCGCTGCTCGGCACTGTATGGCGCGGCGATACACTGCCAGCGCTGGTCACCAACCTGCCTGCCGCCTTGCAGGCACTCGCTCTACCCCAGGTACTCTTTGGCCTGATCGGTCTAGCGCTGATGTGGCTGGCCGCCAATCCCACCAGCCAGCTACTCGGCAAACTGGGCGTGGCCGACAAAGCCGCGCAAATGGCAGGGAAAATTCTGCCGCTACTGGTAATGCTTGCGCTTGCAGCCCTGCTCGCCACACTGGACAGCACGCACCAGATCAAAACGCTGGGGCAATTGCCCGCCGCGCATTTGAGCAGCCCGGCCATCACGGGTCTACACCGCCTCGATCTGGCCAGCGTGCAATCGCTCTTGCTACCAGCCCTCTTGATCGGGCTGGCGGGATTTTTACAGAGCATCACCGTGGCGCAGAGCATGGCCGCCGAGCGCCAGCAAACCAGCCCCGCCGCTCGCCATCCCGGCATCAGCGCCAACCGTGAGCTACTCGCACTGGGCAATTGCAATCTGGCCTCGGCCCTCGTTGGCGGCATGCCGGTCAGCGGCGGCTTCTCACGCACCGTCGTCAACACTAACGCGGGCGCGCAGACCCCCCTGGCAGGTATGCTGTCAGCAGTCTGGATCATATTGGCTTTGTGGGCATTACTCCCCCTGCTCGCCTTTTTGCCGCAGGCGCTACTCGCCGCAACGATTATTCTGGCGACAGCCCGAATGATCTCACTATCGCAACTGCGCCAAGCCTGGCATTTTGATTACCGCGATGGCGTAGCGTGGCTGATGACTTTTGTCGGCGTGCTGCTAACCGGCCCCATGATCGGCATCGCGCTGGGCGTCGGCATCGCCATTGCACTGTATCTGTGGCGCAGCCAGCAACCGCATATCGCCATTGTTGGGCGGGTCGCGCAGAGCGAACATTACCGTAATGTATTGCGCCATCAGGTAGAAACCACGCCCGAAGTACTGGCCGTGCGGATCGATGAAAATCTGTACTTTGCCAATATCGCCAACGTCATCGCCCAGATCAACACCCAGCTGAGTCAGCACCCGGCAAGTCGGCAGCTATTACTCATTCTGTCGGCGGTGAACAGCATCGACTACAGCGCAGTCAACGCGCTAAAAGACTGGCAGCGGGGGCTGGCCGACCAAGGCACCACACTGCATCTGGCCGAAGTCAAAGGCCCGGTTCTCGACACACTGCGGCACGGCGACTTTCTCGACCAGCTGATCCACCCGCCCTTTATCTCCACCCACGCCGCCATGCAAACGCTCAGCCCGCAAGAGCTGGATTACTCCATCTAGGTATTGCCATGTAGGACAATTTGGTATTTAGCTACAAGGCAATACCCCTCACTGCTTCTTGAATACAATCAGCTGATCCATCTCCAGCTCGATAGCGATGTATTCGCCAATCGCATGGTTGTGGTGGCTGGGCAGCAGCGATAGCCTATTGAGGCCTGATTTATCGCGTTTCATAGACCCCAGAACGCCTCAAGAATATTTTTTATCCATTCTCTAAAACTTTGATATTTGGACTCACCCTTTTTTGAGCGACTAATGAATAGCCAAGTTGCATATGCAATGATGAATAAGGCAAGCAAAACAGAGCTGGCCACAATAAAGAATTCCATCATGAGGAGCATCCCCGCAGCTGTAGTGGCAAAAATCGCGTATGCAGCCAACATGGGCAACTACGCTGCGCTAACCCTCTGCGATGCTCTTGAGATATCTCTCGAAATGCCCCACCAGATGTTTAGCGATTGATCATCATCGAGAATACGTGCGGCGCAGCGGTACAGTCGATAAACACATAGGCAATACCGTCAGAGCAAAAATTGGCAATTGATTGGGCTTCACTGCCATCGCTCATCGTGACCCAGTTGTCGATTTGTAGCAGCAAACGCCCAGGCGGTAAGGAAGGTTGTCCTTGCGCACCATTGGCAGTCCAGAATGGAACACCGCCAAACTTGGTAAGCCACTCACTGGCCCACTCATGAGGATTGGCAATCTGATCAGGCAGCTCGCTGTGCCGGGCATAATCGTAAAACGCAGCTTCCAGCTCAGCGGAAACGCCATCATCCTGTGCCAGCCAATTTGCCACGCCCAATTCGGGCAGGATTTTCAAGACTTCCCCGTCGTCTTGCGCCTCAACAGGCGGCGGCTGCGTGAAGGCATCGCTCAATGCTTGGCGAGGCAGGCTGATCACCCTGTTCGCCCCATCGGCAAAATCCCAGAAACTGCATACGCTGTCCCATTCACATTTAAATAGAAACAATACCTCGTCTTCCGGTAGAGGCAGGATGGGAGAATCCGTATCAGGTACACGAGCTGGAAATTGCCCCAAATGGCTCATGGGACGTCCACACTCTTGGCAAATTGGCCATTGTGCAACAGGCAAACCCCAAGGCAGACCACCAAGTTTATGGACAATACCGGAAGCGGCACCTTGCTGAAATCGAGGAAAATGGCTACGCATATTAACGCTGCTGATGATGAGAATATTGCGCTGAATAATCACACCCTGCAAGCGCATGGTCAAGGCTAAGCAATCACAGAGGAAAATCAGGGTTTTTGGCCCTTGATCCCCCACCAACGCCGCGATGCAAACGCTCAGTCCGCAAGAGCTGGATTACTCCATCTAGGTATTGCCCTGTGGATATATTAAGCGTTGATCCACAGGGCAACACCCCCACTTACTTCTTGAATACAATCAGGTGATCCATCTCTAGCTCGATACCAATGTATTCGCCAATCGCGTGATTGTGGTGGCTGGGTACTAGCGACAGCAATGTGCGGCCGGAGGGCAGGCCTAGCGTGTACATGAATTCCGCGCCGCGAAAGGCTTTGGCGAGCACTTTGGCTTTCATTTCGCTGGCGTCATTGTGCTGGATATCGTCGGGGCGGATCAGCACTTCCATGTCGCAGCCGACGCAGCACGCTACCGGTGCGGTGCGGCAGATCTGGCCTAGCTCGAAGTCAATGCATTGCGGGCCGGTGAGCTGGGCGGGTAGCAGCACGCCTTCGCCGATGAAGTTGGCGACAAAGCGGTCCACCGGCTCGTGGTACAAATCGTAGGGCGTGCCCCACTGGCGGATATGGCCTTCGGACATCACGCCGATCTGGTCGGCCACCGCAAAGGCTTCGCGCTGATCGTGCGTCACCAGAATCGCCGTGGTGCCGGTTTCTTTCAGAATGGCGCGCACTTCCTGCCCGAGTCGCTCACGCAATTCAACGTCCAGATTGGAAAACGGCTCGTCGAGCAGCAAGAGCCGGGGCTGTGGCGCTAAGGCCCGCGCCAGCGCAACGCGTTGCTGCTGGCCGCCGGAAAGCTCATGGATATAACGCGCACCCAGATCAGCCAGGCCAACCAGCGCCAGCATTTTGGCCACGCGCTCGACCTGCTCGGCCTTGGGCAGTTTTTTCAGGCCAAACGCAACATTGGCGGCGACCGTTAGATGCGGAAACAGCGCGTAATCCTGAAACACCATGCCCACACCGCGCAGCTGCGGCGGCACCATTTGATCGGCGCTGGAGACCTGCACATCGGCGAGCTGAATTTCACCAGAACGCAAGGCTTCAAAACCGGCAATCGCGCGCAACACCGTCGTTTTACCGCAGCCCGAAGCGCCCAGCAGGCAGCCGATTTCACCGGCCTGCAATTCAAACGACAGGCCTTCAACAATATTGCGCTCGGCAAAGCCGATGCTGATGTTGGCTACCTTTAACAAGCTCATACTTCCAATCCTGAATAAGTGCTAAACCAAAAGTTCTACAGCAGCGTTACTTTCGTCTTGCCGTACTATTTGTACTGTCTTCGACTCAGTGCCTTGCTGGAAAACTTTTGTACGGTTACTTACAAAAACTTAGTCTTCCGACTTCAGCACCAGCAACACCACCGGAATCAGGCCGGTGATCACAATCATCAAGCTGGGCAAGGCCGCGTTGGCCCACATGCCTTCGGACGTCATTTCAAACACGCGCACAGCCAGCGTGTCCCAGCCGAATGGGCGGGTCATCAGCGTAATCGGCATTTCTTTCATCACATCGACAAAGCACATCAGCACTGCGGTCAACACGCCGCCGCGCAGCAGCGGCAGGTGCAAACGCCAGAGTAATTGCCGCTGGCTCAGGCCCAGCGAGCGCGCGGCGTCTTCCTGATTGCGGCTGATGCGCTGCATGGCGCTTTCCATGGGCTGAAAAGCCACGGCCATAAAGCGGGCCGCAAGCGCCAGCAGCATCACTGCGACCGAGCCTTTTAGAATCTGGAACGTAGCAAAACCCAGGCTATTGGCAATCGGAATCAGCAGATTATCCAGCCAGGCAATCGGCAGAAAAACGCCTACCGCCAGCACCGAGCCGGGTACGGCATAACCCAGCGTGGCCAGCCGCACCACCCAGCGCGTGCCTGTGCTGGCAAAGCGGCGCTGGATAAAGACCAGCAGCAGCGCAAAAACCGCCACAATCAGCGCGGCAAACAGCGAGATCAGCATCGAGCGCAGCGTAAAGCCGATATAGCGTGCATCAAAATCGTCCTGCCAGATGGTTGCAACCCACAGCAGCAGCTGGATCAGCGGAATGATAAAAGCGATCAGCAATACCGTGCTGCACAGTGCAATGGCCAGCCATCGGTAAGTGCCCTGCAGGTGGATGCGTTCGGCAGCGACAATCCGGCCATGATAGAGCCGCGCGCCGCGCGCCCAGTACTCCAGCGCGACCAGCACCAGCACAAACAGCACCAGAATCGACGCCAGCTGTGACGCGGCAGGTAGATTGAATAGCGCAAACCACGATTTATAAATCGCGGTGGTAAAGGTATCAAAATTGAAAATCGACACCGTGCCAAAATCGGCCAGTGTTTCCATCAGCGCTAGCGTCAGGCCGCCAATCAACCACGGTCTGGCCATCGGCAACGCTACAAGCCAGAAACCCTGAGCCCGTGACAAGCCGAGCATTTGCGCGGCTTCCAGCGCACGTTTGCCCTGCGTTAGAAAAGCATTACGCGCCAGCAGATACACATAGGGGTAAAACGCCAGCGACAGCACCATAATCACGCCGCCAGTCGAGCGAATGCGCGGAAACCAGCTGGAATCGCCGGTGAGCTCACGAATCAGCGTTTGCACCGGGCCGGTGAAATCAAGCAAGCCCACCTGCACAAAAGCCAAGACATACGCGGGCATCGCCAGCGGCAGCATCAGCGCCCAGCTGAAAAAACGCCGCCCCGGAAACTCGCACACGGCAGTCAGCCACGCCAGCGGCACGCCCAGCAGCAGCACGCCCAGCCCGACGCCCACAATCAGGATCAGCGTATTTTTAATCACGTCCGGCAATACATATTCGCTCAAGTGCGCCCATACTTCGGGCTGTGGATGCAAAAAAGAAGCGAGCACCACCAGCAAAGGAATAATGGTCAGCAAGGCAATCGGCGCGGCATACCCCATTCCACGCAGCGATGAGAGGCGCATAGAGATCCTAATCAAAACAACTGACTGGCAATCGACCCAATCAGAAAAGAAATCCGGAAAGACAATGGGCAGCGCCTGATGGCCTGCCCATTGAAAAAACTGATCCGGCAGGCTGCCCTGCCAGAAAATCAGGCTGGATTATTTATAACCAGCGCGATCCATCAGTTTAACAGCTGCGCCCTGCAACTCGCCAGCTTTGCTCATATTGATCAGGTTTTGTTTGAACGGGCCCCAGCTGCTCACCAGCACGTCGGCTTTCACTTTCGGATTAGCCGGGAATTCCATATCTTTGTCTGCGTACAGGTTCTGCGCTTTTTCTGACGACAGCCATTCCATCAATTTGACAGCACCGGCTTCATTTTTTGCGTAACGCGTCACACCCGCACCCGAGATATTCACGTGCGTGCCATTGGTTTTCTGGTTAGCCCAGAATAGTTTGACCGGGTACGCTGCGCGTTTGTCGGCAGGCAATTTGTCCAGAATGCGGCCAAAGTAGTAGGTATTGACCACACCAACGGCACATTGACCCGCCGCGACCGCTTCAATCAGCTTGGTATCATCAGGGAAAACGTCGGTTGCCAGATTATCCACCCAGCCGCGAACGATTTTCTCGGCTTTTGGCTCGCCCTGCTGCGCAATCATCATCGCCACCAGCGACTGGTTGTAGACTTTCTTGCTGGTGCGCAGGCATAGCTTGCCTTTGAATTTCGGATCGGCCAGATCTTCATAGCTCGAGAGCTGCTCGGCCTTGATCAGGCTTGGGTTGTAAATCATTGTGCGCGCACGCACTGACAGGCCAAACCACTGGTTGCGTGCATCGCGCAAATGCGCCGGGATATTATCTGCGAGTGTTTTTGAGTTCACGGCCTTCAGTAAACCCATATTCGACGCTTGCCACAGATTGCCCGCGTCAACGGTAATGAACATATCGGCTGGCGTATTAGCGCCTTCTGCCTGCAGGCGCGCCATCAGCGGGCCTTCCTTATCGGTCAGAACTTTGACTTCAATACCGGTTTCCTTGGTGTAGGCATCAAACAGCGGCTTGATCAGCTGTTCATTGCGCGACGAGTACACCGTCACGGTTTCGGCCTGGGCAAAACCTGCCAGCAGCGACAAAGCAAGTGCAGAGAGGGCAAACTTTTTCATCATCGACGTCCTAAACAATAAGTATTCGCATTATACGCAAAAACCGGAATCATTCTCAATCATCCGCGCTTGGTCTATTTTCACCATTTTCGGCCGCCTGCATAAAATCACCACATAAAATCAGTTTTGCCTGCGCGCCGACAGCGCTACAATCGGCGACCATTCTTTGAGCCTTGAATACTAAAAAGGGACGCCATGCTGTGGTTTCGTAACTTACAAATTTATCGTTTATCCGCCGACCACGCCCTAAGCAGCGCCAGCATTCAGGGCGAGCTGGCCAAACGCCCTTTCGTACCGTGCGGCAGCATGGATATGGAATCGAGTGGCTGGGTGCCACCTGCGCGCCACGAGCCCGAACTGATGGCGATCGAACGCCAGAATGCCGTGTTGGTAGCGCTGAAAAGTGAAGAAAAAGTGCTGCCTGCTGCGGTCATCAAGGATGAGCTCGATTATCGCGTGCAGCAAATTGAAGCGGCAGAAAGCCGTAAAGTCGGCCGCAAAGAGCAGCGCGAGCTCAAAGACAGGATTATTGAAGAGCTAACACCACGCGCCTTTACCCGCTCGCGTATCCAGCGCGCGCTGCTTGACCTGGAAAACGGCCTAGTGATTGTTGACGCCGCCAGCGCGGCCAAGGCCGAATATTTGCTCTCTACCTTGCGGGAAACGCTGGGCAGCCTGCCGACGCGGCTGATCGACACCGAAATCAGCCCGGCGGCCGCGATGACCGACTGGCTCACCACCGAAACACCGGATGCGTTCTCGCTGGGTCAGGACGCCGAACTCAAAACGCCGGGTGACGAAGGATCGATTGCACGCTTCAAGCGTCAGGTGATGGACTGCGACGAGGTGCGTCAGCATCTGGACGCGGGCAAAATCGCCACACGATTGAGCCTGGCCTTTGGCGAGCGCCTGACTTTTACGCTGACCGAAGCGCTGGAAATCAAATCGCTGGCGATGCTGGACGTACTGAAAGATGAATTGAAAGACATGGACGCCGAAACGCAGGACGCGCTGTTTGAATCGCAATTTGCCCTGCTGGCGGGCGAGCTGCGCGGCTTTATTCCGGCGCTGCTCGACGCGCTGGGCGGAGAAACGCAGCGCTGATGATGACTGCTGGCGAGCGCACTATCTGGCTCCCTGCCTAAATCTGCCCAAGCAAATCGCCACAGCGCCTGCCCGCATCAAAGATGGGTATATAGCTAGAGGCCATATCCAGCTTAGCCTGCATGTACATACCTATAGAGGCAATTGAGCGTATTGCGCTATTGGCGCGTTTTGCCGGAGGCGCTGCGCATTTTTTCGCGAACCTGCTGCACTTTTTGCCTGCATTCAGCTTCGCTCAAAGGATTTAAATCGGGCCTGGGCGCCAGCAAGGGCTGCAAAGCCGAATTCACCTGCCGCCGTACTTCCAGATCAAGCTGCTGCGCGCTCATTTCGGCGCGCAGCGCTTTGACTTGCACATCACACATGGCCCATGTCGGGCTGCTAAGCAAAATGAAAAACCATCCCCAGATTTTCATCGCGTATCCTCCGGTGCCTGATGCCTCACCTTAGAATAATGCGATCAATACTCCAGCAGAATTTCTTAAAATTTCATTAATTTACAATTACTAAAAGAGAAATTAAACGGCAATTAAAGCGCGCAAGCCAGCCGCATGCCTTGCTCGATCGCCCGCTTGGCGTCAAGTTCAGCGGCCAGCTCGGCACCGCCGATCAGATGCACCACCTGCCCCAGCGCCTGCAGCTCGCCGTACAAGGTGCTCACCGATTCCTGCCCGGCGCAGACGACAATCTGGTCACAAGGCAGGCATTTTTCCACGCCATCATGAATCAGGTGCAAGCCCGCATCGTCGATGCGCAAATACTGCACGCCACCCCATAAATGCACCTGATTGCGCTGCAGGCTTTGCCGGTGTATCCAGCCCGTGGTGCGTCCTGGGCCTGCGCCCGGCTTGCCTTTTTTGCGCTGCAATAGCCATAGCTCACGTGCAGGCTGAGTGGGCGATACAGGCAGCAGGCCACCCGCCTGATTGAGTTGCTTATCAATCCCCCAATCGCTTAAATACTGGCTCAACTCATGCCCTGAGTGGGTATATGGCTGATGGAGCAATAAATCAGCGACATCCACACCAATACCCCCTGCACCGACAATCGCCACTTTCAGCCCTGCCGCCACCTTGCCCGCAATCAGATCGGAATAATTCACCACGCTGGGGTGGTCGGCCCCCGGTAAATCCAGTGCACGCGCAGTGACGCCAGTGGCCAGCACGACGGCGTCGTAGCACCCAGCCAGATCAGCCGCACTCACGCGGGTATTGAGCCGGATCTCAACCTGATGCAGCGCCAGCATCACCGAAAAATAGCGCAGGGTTTCGCGAAATTCGGCCTTGGACGGGATTAATTGCGCCAGCGCAAATTGCCCGCCTAGCTCGGATCTAGCCTCAAACAGCGTGACCTGATGCCCCGCTTGTGCCGCGCTCAAGGCACAGGACAGACCCGCCGGACCAGCGCCGACGATGGCAATCCGTTTAGTCACTGCCGCTGGCTCGATATTGAGTTCGGTTTCGCGGCAGGCGCGCGGGTTGACCAGACACGAGGCAGTTTTGCCTTCAAAGACATGATCCAGGCAGGCCTGATTACAGGCGATGCAGGTATTGATTTGCTCGCTTTTGCCTTGTTCCGCTTTCAGCATGAACTGCGAATCAGCCAGCAAGGGGCGCGCCATCGACACCAGATCAGCGTCGCCCGCCGCCAGAATCCGCTCGGCCACGTCGGGCGTATTGATGCGGTTGACCGCGATCAGCGGGATGCCAACATGCGCCTTCAGGGCGCGCGTCACCCAGCTAAAGGCGGCGCGCGGCACCATGGTGGCAATCGTTGGAATACGCGCCTCGTGCCAGCCGATGCCGGTATTGAGCAGCGTAACGCCAGCGGCTTCCAGCGCTTTTGCCAGTTGCACGGCTTCGGCAAACGTACCGCCATCCTGCACCAGATCAAGCAGAGAAATACGGAAAATAACGATAAAGTGCTCACCCACGGCGGCGCGTACAGCACGGACAATCTCAATCGCCAGCCGCTGTCGGTTTTGCAGGCTGCCGCCCCAGTCATCGCTGCGCTGATTGGTGCGCACAACCAGAAACTGGTTAATCAGGTAGCCTTCGCTACCCATGATTTCCACGCCATCGTAGCCCGCTTGCTGCGCCAGCCTGGCGGTGTTGGCAAAATCGGCGATGGTGGCTTCGATTTCGCTCACGCTTAATTCATGCGGCGTAAATGGCGTAATCGGCGCGTTGATCGCCGACGGCGCGACCGAATTGGCGTGGTAGGCGTAGCGCCCGGTGTGCAGAATCTGCAAGGCAATTTTACCGCCCGCCTGATGCACTGCTTCGGTCACACCACGGTGGCCATCAAGCTGGCTGGCCTGATTGAGGATGGCGCTCCCTTCAAAACCACAGCCCGCCAGATTGGGGGCGACGCCACCGGTAACGATCAGCCCCACGCCGCCCGCAGCGCGTTCGGCATAAAACGCCGCCAGCTTGTGCATGCCTTGCGCTTGCTCTTCCAGCCCGGTGTGCATCGAGCCCATGATGCAGCGGTTTTTCAGCGTGGTAAATCCAAGGTCCAGCGGGGAAAACAGGTGCGGGTATTGCATTTTGGGCATTCTGCGACTCCAAACGATCGTTTGAATTACGATAGCGCAGAAAGTACAGCGGCTGCTATTAGGGTTGCGCCTGAGCGGGCGAAGTGTCAGTAAAAAGAGGCAGAACCACGCCAGCGTCCAAGCTGTGGCGATTTACTCAAGGTATTTTTTGCCGCCATAACCGGACAGCCCCATGATCAGCCGCACCAGACCAAAGCACAGCCATACCAGCAAACGCAAACCTAGCTTGGCCTGCTGCACATGCTGCGGCAAAATCGCGCGCGCATCCTGCACCAGATGCAGCTGCACATCCTGGCGCAATTGCCCGGCAAAGGCGCGGTCACGGATAAAAACATTGGCCTCGCGGGCTAGCAAGAGGCTGAAGGGGTCAATATTACTCGAACCCACGGTAGCCCATTCACCGTCAAAAATCGCCACTTTGGCGTGCATAAAACCGGCGCGGTACTGATAAATCTCGACACCGGCCCTGAGCAAAGGCCGGTAAAACGCCCAGCTGGCATACTGCAATAAGGCGTGATCGCGTTCATCCTGCAACAGCAACACCACAGCCACGCCGCGCAAGGCCGCCCTGAGCAGCGCCTGACGCAAGCGCAAACCCGGCAGAAAATAGGCATTGGCGATCACGATTTCGGATTGCGCCTGATCAATCAAATCCAGATAGCATTGTTCAATAGCACGCCGATTACGGGTATTGTCCCGCACAACAAGTTGGGCAAGCACACCATCGCTATACTTGGCACGGGTATGTAGATGCTCGCGTTTGGCCCAGGCTTTTTTCAATTGCGACCAGGCCGTATGCCGCCACTCGCGGCACATCGCTTCGCGTACATCGGCAACCACCGGGCCGACGATGCGTACGGCGTAGTCATAACGCGGAGCCAGACCGGGGCCATCGTCGTCGCTCAGAATATTAATGCCACCAACCAGCGCCAGCTGGCCGTCAAAGCACGACAATTTGCGGTGCATCCGCCGCAGGCGCGAGCGATTAAGCGAAAAGCGGCGGATTTCCGGACGAAAGAACAGCAGGCGCACGCCCGATTGCAGCAGATCTTCTTTCAATTGCACCGGAAAATCACGCGCACCAAAGCCATCAATCAACACCGACACGCGCACGCCACGTTGTGCGGCGCGCATCAAGGCTTGCGCAACGGCCAGGCCCACTTCGTCGGGCTCGAACAAATAGGTTTCCAGATGAATCTCGATCTGCGCCGCATCGCAGGCGGCGAGCAGCGCCGGAAAAAACTCGGCGCCATTACGTAGCAGCTCGACCTGATGCTGCGGCTTGGGTTGCAGCCTGATTGCTTTGCCCATCGCGACTAACCCTGCAAAACGGCGTACAAGGGCGCGTGATCGGACAGATTGCGCCACGGCGCGCCCGAGAGCACTTCGGCCACGCTCACCTGAAAACCGCGTACATACACCCGATCCAGCGTCAGCAAGGGCATGCGCACCGGAAAGCTGCGCGCTGGCGCGCCGTATAGCGTTTCAAATGCTTCGTGCATGTCCAGATGCTGCGCCAGCATGGCGCTGAGCTCGCCGCGCCAATCGTTGAAATCACCCGCTAGCACCAGCGGCGCGTCAGCCGGAATATGGCGCTGGATATAGTCAACCAGGATGCCAATCTGCTTGCGCCTATCGCCTGCGCGCAGATTCAGATGCACGCACAGCGCGTGCAGCGGCTGATCCCAATCGGCCACATCAAGCTGGCAGTGCAGCGCGCCACGCTGCTCGAAGCGGTGCAGAGTCAGGTCAAAATTGTCCCAGTGCAAAATCGGATAACGCGACAGCAGCGCATTGCCATGATGCCCCAGATGATAATGTGCATTTTTGCCGTAAGCGCTGTGCAGCAAATCGCCAGCCAGATATTCATGCTGCGCCTGCTGCCAGGTTTCAAAACGGTGCGAATGCGCCAGATGCACGCCCTGCACTTCCTGCAAAAACACCATATCCGGCGCCAGCTGGCTCAAAGCGTGGCGCACATCGTGCAGCACCAGCCGCCGGTTCAGCGGCGACAATCCTTTGTGGATATTGTAGGAAGCCACAACCAATTGGCGATGATGGGCAGGCAGTGCGGCATGCGGGCGCATTTTAGTGGCCTATCCGCTCGGGCAGCTGGCGGATTGCTTCGGCATTGGACGGCGAAAACACCATTTCGGCCGCCTGCTGCCAATCAACCCACTGATAGCGGCGATGCTCCTTGGCCGCAATCTCGATCTGGCAGGCCTCGGGCAGCTGAACGCTAAATACATGCTCGGTATTGCTCATCACGCCCGGCGCGTAGCGATGCCGCCAGATTTCAAAAATCTCGAAATCGTGACATTCATGCCAGTCACGAATCTGCGCCAGCTCGACGCAAAGCCCGGTTTCTTCCTGCAATTCACGACGGGCAGTTTCAATCAGCGACTCTTCGCCCTCGCGACTGCCGGTAACCGATTGCCAGGCATCGGTAAAATCATTGCGCTCGAGCAGCAGCACTTTAAGCTCCGGTGTATGGATGATCAGCAGGATTGAAACAGGTTGTTTGTAAGGCATGTGGTTTTTGTCTGCCGCAATTAAATGTATTGGAATATTGGAAAACTTGGCTAGGCAAAAATCCCCAAGCGGGGCCAAGCGCACAGGAAGTTTTGGTTTCGCACTGAGCCATTATACAATTGCCCACCAATCTCTCTAGCATTGCCTGCCCATGTTTGATCTTGCCGTCCCCCGGTTTGACCCCTGCTACTACCGCGCCCAGTTTGCCATTTTTGCCCATCACCCCGATCTGGTGTATCTGGACAATGCGGCCACCACGCAAAAACCGGCTGTGGTGCTTGATGCCGAGCGGCAATATTACGAGCAGTGCAACGCCAATGTTCACCGTGGCGCGCACCGGCTGGCCGTGGCGGCCACCGATGCCTTTGAGGGCGCTCGCGCCACCGTGGCGCGCTTTATCAATGCCACCAGCAGCGACGAAATTATTTTCACCCGTGGCACCACCGAAGCTATCAACCTGATCGCAAATACCTTTGGGGAAAGTCCTGAACAGCTGAGCGCTGGCGACGAGATTATTGTGTCCACGCTGGAACATCACGCCAATATTGTGCCGTGGCAAATGCTAGCGCAGCGCCGTGGGCTAGTGATCAAACCGCTGAATCTGACTGCTGAAGGCGAGATTGATCTGACGCATCTTGCCCAGTTGCTGGCCTCACCGCGCGCGCGGCTGCTGGCGATCAGCCATGCGTCCAATGCGATTGGCAGCATTCAGGATATTCGGACAATCTGCCAGCTGGCGCACCAGCACCATTGCAAGGTGCTGGTCGACGGTGCGCAGGCGATTGCGCATTGGCCAGTGGATGTGCGTGCGCTCGATTGCGATTTTTATGTTTTTTCCGGCCACAAGGCCTATGGCCCAACGGGCATTGGCGCGGCGTATATCCGCAGCGATATTTTGCGCACGTTGCCGCCGTGGCAAGGCGGCGGTGAAATGATCGACGTGGTGTCGTTTTCCGGCACCACCTACGCCAGCGCACCGCAAAGACTGGAGGCGGGCACCCCGCCGATTGCCCAGGCTGTTGGCCTGGCTGCCGCGCTGGACTGGCTAAGCGCGCTGGATCGCGAGGCGATGCACGCACATGAAGCAGCGCTACATCGCCAGCTGGAAGACGGCTTGCGACAAATGCCCGGCGTAGTCATTCACGGCCAGGCACGGCAAAAGGTGAGCTTGACGTCGATGAGCTTTGGCCCGATTCATCCTTACGATGTGGCGCAATTTCTGGACAATAGTGGTATAGCCGTGCGAGTGGGACACCACTGCGCCCAGCCGCTGATACATAGCCTGGGTATTAGCGGAACCTTGCGCGCCTCGCTGGCTCTCTACAATACGGCCGACGATGTGAACCGCTTTCTGGCGGCCTTGAGCGAAACACTGGAGATACTGGCATGAACACGATCAATGCAAGCAGCGCAATAAGCCTTCAACCTGCTGCCAGCGAGTGTGCCGACCCGCGTTTTGACCACCCTTTTGGCAATCCACACCACGCCAACGCCATCGACCTTGCCGAACTGGCGCGCCAGCTTGACGCCGCAGCCAGCTGGGAAGCCAAAAACCGCTTACTGGTGCAACTGGCCAAACAGCTACCCGACTGGAGCGCCGAGCAAAAGACGCCCGATAGCAAGGTAGCCGGCTGCGAAAGCCAGGTCTGGCTGGCCTTTTCGCCTCTCGGGCAAACGGAGAATGGTGCCCGCTGGCAGTTGGCGGCTGACAGCGACTCGCGCATTGTCAAAGGTTTGCTCGCGCTGGTGCTCACGGCCTATAACCAGCGCAGCGATAGCGGAGCATTTGATTTTGAGGCCTGGCTGAATGAGCGTGGCATGCAGCGATTTTTATCCGCCAGCCGGGGCAATGGCCTGCGCGCGATTACCCGCACGATTGGCGAGCATTTGCAAAATCAGGCCGCAGCCTAATCCGGCTCACCGCACAAAGCTCGCTGCGGACGCAAGAAACCGATATTGAAACTGATTTAGAACAAAGCATGCCCCATGCCAGCTGCCCGCTTTTGCTCGTGGCTGCTACAGTAAGAAGATCACGCACAGGACGGCCCCCACCATGCTGCAACATCTGCCTGACTCGGAATGCGAACAACTGGTCAAAAACCTGGTTATCCCACCCCGCCCGGAAATTCTGGTCGCGATCAGGGAGGCCCAGCTGGCCGAAGAGCCTGATTTTCCCTATATCGCCAGCCTGATCAATAGTGATCTGGCGCTGTCGATGGCCATGCTCAAGACGGTCAATTCACCCTTTTTCCAGCTCACGCAGAAAATCACCTCGATTGATCAGGCCATGCAATTACTCGGGCTACGCAATATCTGCAATTTGCTCGAAGGCCAGCTACTGCGCCAGACGCTATCGGGCGACATCGCCGCCGAGCACGAGGCCAGAATGAGTTATTTCTGGGAGACCTCGGTACAAATCGCGATGATTTCGGCCCAGATCGCCAGCAATGTCCACGGTATTTCAGCCGAAGAAGCCTATACCTTTGGTTTGTTTCGCAATAGCGGCAAAGCGATTATGGCGGCTCGTTTTAATACCTATATGGACACCATGACGCGGGGCGAGCGAATGAGCCGCCAAGAATATATTGCGCTGGAAAACAGCCGCCATCAAAGCAACCATCATGTCGTTGGCTACCTGCTCAGCCGCACCTGGTATCTGCCCGAAAGCATGCAACTGGCGATTTTGAATCACAATGATCTGAAGCTGTTCGAGCAAGCCATGTACGGTGAGTGGCACCATGTCTGCACCCTGATTGCCATTGCCAGCCTAGCCGAACACATCCTGAAAATGCACGTTCACCAGTTTGAGCACCCGGAATGGCGGCGTATCGAACCACTGCTGCTGAATCATCTGGCGCTTAAACTGGAAGAATTTGAAGACATGGTCGACAAGGTTTCACTTTTTTAAGAGGGGGTATAGGCACACAGCTCATTATGAATATAACCTGCAGCCATATACCCATCAACAATAAAAACAGCCTCAGCCCTAGGTGCTTTTTCGATAAAATAGCGGCATGAGTGCAAACAACCCCTGCTTCCACTGCGGCAACGACTGCCCCGACCCCGCGCAGTTTTCCATTCTGTATCGTCAGGTCAATCAAGCGGCCTGCTGCGCCGGTTGCAAGGCGGTGGCCGAGACCATTCTGGCCAGCGGGCTGGAGAGCTATTACGAGCAGCGCACCGAAAACGCCAGCCGCTCAGAGCCATTACCCATCGAAATCCGCGAGCAACTGCAGCTGTATGACGATCAGTATCTGCAAACTGATTTTGTCCAGCAGCTGGCCGACGACACCCGCGAAGCCTCTTTGATACTGGAAGGCATCAGCTGCGCGGCCTGTATCTGGCTCAACGAGCAGCACTTGGCCAAATTGCCCGGCGTGATCTCGGCGTCGATCAATTACAGCACCTACCGCGCCCGCGTTCGCTGGGATGAAAAACAGGTCAAGCTATCGACCATCTTGCAGCACATTGCCGCGATTGGTTATCGTGCCCACCCCTACGATCACGAGCGCCATGAAGCGCAATGGCAAAGCGAGCGCAAATCGGCACTATTGCGGCTTTGGGTCGCCGGGCTGTCGATGATGCAGGTGATGATGTTTGTCGTGCCGATGTATATGGCACCTGATGGCGAAATCGAAGCCGTCTGGCTGACCATGATGCACTGGAGCAGCGCCATCCTGACCTTGCCAGTCGTGCTGTATTCCTGCTGGCCGTTTTATCAGAACAGCTGGCGCGAGCTCAAGCATGGCCGGGCAGGCATGGATTTGCCGGTCAGCATCGGCGTCGTCGCGGCCTTCACCGCCAGCCTGTACGCGCTGATTACCGAGCATGGCGAAATCTACTTTGACTCGGTCTCGATGTTTGTCTTTTTGCTGCTGGGCGGTCGCTATCTGGAACTCAAAGCACGCCGCCGCGCCGGTGCCGCAGCCGAGATGCTGGTTAAACTCGTACCCGCCTTTGCCCACCGGATCAGCCACGATAAAAGCGTGCATGAAATGCCGGTACACCGCCTGCACGCAGGCGATCTGATTCTGGCCAAAGCCGGGGAAACCATTCCGGTGGACGGTGTGGTACTGGACGGAGAAAGCGAGGTCAACGAGGCCATGCTCAGCGGTGAAAGCCGCCCGATTAGCAAAAAATCCGGCAGTGCTGTGATTGCAGGCAGCCTGAACCTGATGTCGGCGCTCACGATTGAAGTGAAGGCCGTTGGCAATAACACCCGACTGGGCAGCATGGTAAGGCTGCTTGATCAGGCGCTGCAGCACAAACCACGGCTGGCGCAGCTGGCCGACCAGGTAGCAGGCTGGTTTGTGCTGGGGCTGCTGCTTGCGGCTGCGGGCTGCTACTGGTACTGGTCCATCCATGACCCGGTCCACGCCCTGCCCTATACCGTTGCCGTGCTGGTAATTTCCTGCCCTTGCGCGCTCTCGCTGGCGACGCCTGCGGCGCTTACAGCGGCTACCGGGCATCTGGCGCAAATCGGCTTACTGACTACGCGTGGCAATAGCCTGGAAAATCTGGCCAAAATCAGTGACATCGTTTTTGACAAAACCGGCACGCTCACCTTTGGCGAGCCTCGGCTGGTGAAAGTCATTCCGCTAGCGGCGTTTGCCGACGAGGCGCTGGCTCTGGCCTGCGCCTTGGAAGCGCAATCGGAACACCCGATTGCCAAAGCCTTTGCCGCCCAGAAATCGCCAAGCTTGGGCAGCAACATCGTGAGCGAATTCAAAAATCATCCCGGCGGCGGGATTAGCGGCAAAGTCAACGGCGAAAGCTATTGGCTGGGCTCGATCGACTTTATCCGACAAGCGCTGGGGTTTCATGAGCCCGAATGCACCAAAGCGCATCAGCAAGAAGGCACGCTAATCTATCTGGCCGACGAAACGGCGATTGCCGCCGCTTTTGTGCTGGCCGACCAGCTTCGCCCCGAGGCACACGGCCTGATCAAGCGCTTGCAGCAATCAGGCTACCGCGTGCATCTGCTCTCGGGTGATCAGCTGCCCATTGTCAATCAGGTGGCTGAACAGCTAGGTATTACCCAACTACGGGCGGCTGCCAGCCCTGAAGCGAAAGTGGCTTACATTCAGGCACTGCAAAGCAAAGGACATCGGGTACTCATGCTGGGCGACGGCGTTAATGACACGCCCGTACTGGCGCTGGCCAATGTATCTATTGCCATGGGCGGCGGCGTTGATATTGCGCACGCGGCTGGCGACATGGTGCTATTGAACAATCAGCTAAGCGCGCTGCCACGCTCACTTGAGCTGGCAAAAAAATGCCGCCACATCATTCGCGAAAATCTGGCTTGGGCTCTGATCTATAACCTGATTGCACTGCCGATTGCCCTAGCGGGTTTGGTCACGCCGTGGCTGGCCAGTTTGGGTATGGCATTAAGCTCGCTTTGCGTCGTATTAAATGCCCTACGCTTGCTCGGCAAGCAGCAAAAAGCGGAATAAATTCAATGGAAAGTCTGTATTTACTCATCCCGCTATCGATTCTGATTGCAGCGGCAATTGCGATTGTCTTCTGGTGGTTTATACGCAGCGGGCAGTCGGATGATTTGGAAGGGCCAGGCTGGCGCATTCTTCAGGATGACGATTCAATCCGCAGCCAGGATGAGAAAACGCGGCATGCCGCGGAAAAAAACCCTGACTGAGCGGCAGCAACAAGGTAAAATCACCCAGATTGTCGACCGGTCTGCTTGATATCCGTCAAGAAACTGCGCAGCAAGTCTGCGTATAGTCCAGTAGGCACTTTTGTACCCGGTTTGGGGGTGCTCTCCCTCAACCTATAATCGCAAATTATTTTTCATTTGAATGTAATTTGCGATTATTTTTTATTTTTCAATACCTTATTTTAATTTTAATTCCAAGCAGTTGGAGATCAATCGGAGCGCTGTAATGGAAAACCAAGCCACATACAATTACAAAGTGGTGCGGCAATTTGCCATCATGACGGTCGTCTGGGGCATTGTCGGCATGCTGGTTGGCGTAATTTGCGCCGCCCAGATGTACTGGCCGGAACTCAATATCGGGCCATACTTTCACTTTGGTCGTTTGCGTCCACTTCACACCAATGCGGTTATTTTTGCCTTTGGTGGTTGTGCACTCTTCGCCACGTCTTACTACGTCGTTCAACGTACCTGTAATGTACGCTTGCTCAGCGACAAACTGGCCGGATTTACTTTCTGGGGCTGGCAGCTCGTTATTGTGCTCGCCGCCATCACCTTGCCAATGGGTTATACCAGCGGCAAAGAGTACGCCGAGCTGGAGTGGCCAATCGACATTCTGATTACTGTGGTCTGGGTTGCCTACGCCATTGTTTTCTTTGGCACAATTGCGATTCGCAAGGTTAAACACATTTATGTGGCCAACTGGTTCTACGGTGCCTTCATTCTGGCCGTTGCCTTGTTGCATCTGGTTAATAGCGCAGCCATGCCAGTTAGCGGCATGAAGTCATATTCAGCGTATTCAGGTGCAGTGGATGCCATGGTGCAATGGTGGTACGGCCACAATGCGGTTGGTTTCTTCCTGACAGCGGCCTTCCTGGGCATGATGTATTATTTCATCCCAAAACAGGCTGGCCGCCCTGTTTACTCGTATCGCCTGTCGGTTGTTCACTTCTGGGCGCTGATTTTCACTTATATGTGGGCCGGTCCTCACCACCTGCACTACACCGCTTTGCCTGACTGGACTCAGTCGCTGGGCATGGTGTTCTCACTGATTCTGCTGGCACCAAGCTGGGGTGGCATGATCAACGGGATCATGACGCTGTCTGGCGCATGGCACAAACTGCGCACTGACCCGATCCTGAAATTTATGGTAACGGCGCTGTCGTTCTACGGCATGTCAACGTTTGAAGGCCCGATGATGGCCATCAAATCGGTCAATGCACTGAGCCACTACACCGACTGGACCGTAGGTCACGTTCACTCTGGTGCTTTGGGCTGGGTAGCCATGATTTCTATCGGTTCGATCTACTACCTGATCCCGCGCCTGTTTGGCCGCGAACAAATGTGGTCGGTGAAACTGATCGAAGTTCACTTCTGGATCGCTACGCTGGGCGTTGTGCTGTATATCGCTTCAATGTGGATTTCTGGTGTAACTCAGGGCCTGATGTGGCGCGCAATCAATACGGACGGCACGCTGACTTATGCATTTATTGATGCAGTCAAAGCGTCTTACCCGTATTACTTCATCCGCTTCTTGGGTGGTCTGATGTATCTGTCAGGCATGGTCTTGATGCTTTACAACGTGCTGCGTACTGTATTTGACGGCAAAGCTGTTGATGCAAAAATCCCGGCTGTTGCAGCACACGCCTGATTAGGGAAGGACAATAACAATGAATAAAATTCAGAAACTGATCGAGGAAAACGTCGCGGCACTGATCATCCTCACGCTGATGACCATTAGCGTGGCGATGCTCGTCGAGATTTTGCCGCTGATGTTCAGCAAAACGGTGACCCAGCCTATCGCAGGCGTCAAACCTTACAGCGCACTGCGCCTTGAAGGTCGTGACATCTATATCCGCGAAGGCTGCTACAACTGCCACTCGCAAATGATCCGCCCTTTCCGTTCGGAAACCGAGCGTTACGGTCACTACTCTGTGGCAGGCGAATCAGTTTACGATCATCCGTTCCAGTGGGGCTCAAAACGTACGGGCCCAGATCTGGCTCGCGTTGGCGGTCGCTACTCGGATGAATGGCATCGTGCCCATATGATTAATCCGCGTGATGTCGTGCCGGAATCGAACATGCCAGCCTTCCCGTGGCTGCTGACCAGCACCATTGATTCGACAATGACGCCGAAGAAAATGGAAGCGCTGCGCAAACTGGGCGTGCCTTATACCGATGCTGACATTGCCAATGCCAGCAAAGAAGTTGAAGGCAAAACCGAAATGGATGCAGTAATCGCCTATCTGCAAGGCCTTGGTCTCGCACTGAAAAATAAAAGGTAAGCACGATGGATCTGCAGAACGAAGTTCGTGTCATTGTGACTGTGATGGGATTTATCCTCTTTGTCGGCATCTGTTTCTGGGCCTACAGCAGGGGAAGCAAGCAGCACTTTGATGAAGCCGCGCAACAACCGTTCCTCGACGATGATTTGCCATCGTCGGGCAAGCAGTCCTGACCGGCTAACGGAGAATAGAGAATGACAGACTTTACTAGCGGTTTCTGGGGCTATTTTATTGCCACAGTGTCAATTTTGGGCATCGTCTTCTGTGCGTATTTGTTGATCACGCAAATGAAGGTCAAGCTCAAGAAAGGCGAAAAAGCACAGGTTACCGGCCACAAGTGGGATGGCGATCTGGAGGAGTACAACAACCCGCTACCAGGCTGGTGGGTTGGCATGTTCGTGCTCACGATCGTCTTTGCCTTTGGCTACCTGTGGCTTTACCCTGGCCTGGTGGTCATGGGTAATGCCAAGGGCTGGTCACAGGAAGGCCAGCACAAGGAAGAAGTGGCTAAAGCTGATGCCAAGTATCAGGCTTTGTACGACAAATACACTGCCATGCCAATTGAAGCCGTTGCCAAAGACCCGCAAGCCAATGAAATGGGCAAACGCCTGTTCCAGACCTACTGCGTACAGTGCCACGGCTCGGACGCACGCGGCGCCAAAGGCTTTCCTAATCTGACCGACAACGATTGGCTGTACGGTGGCTCCCCAGCCAAGATCAAGGAAACTCTGGTTAAAGGCCGTCAAGGTCAGATGCCCGCATTCGGTGCAGCATTCGGTGAAGAGAAAGTACGCGACGTGGCTAACTACGTGCTGAAAATCTCGGGCAATGCGGCGTTTAACGACGTGCGTGCAGCTCGCGGTGCAGAAACCTATAAACAGGTTTGTGTGGCATGTCACGGCGCAGAAGGCAAAGGCAATCAGGATCTGGGCGCGCCCAACCTGACTGACAAAATCTGGCTGTATGGCGGCTCTGAGGCGACCATTGTTGAAACAGTGACCAATGGTCGTACCAATGTGATGCCAGCCTGGAAGGAATTCCTGGGCGACGGTAAGGTTCATCTGTTGTCAGCTTATGTTTACAGCCTAAGCCAAGACAAAAAGTAATTTCAATTTAAATTGAATAGCCGGGCAGGTTCATCCTGCCCGTTTTTACTTGTATTTACTTGCAGTGCCTTGATTAAACGAACGCCGTTTAATGAATGTTCTGACCGGAGCGAGAAATGAGCCAGAAACTCAAAGACATTCCAGTACATGTGGTCAACGTCAAAGACGATGGCGAGCTTGAAGAAGTGATGCTGTACGCCGCGCACAAGAAAATCTACCCGCGCTGGATCAATGGTTTCTGGAACAAGTGGCGGATTTTTTTTGTGATCGCCACGCAGCTGTTTTTCTACGGCATACCCTGGCTGCAGATCAATGAACGCCAGGCTCTGCTTTTTGACCTAGTCGAGCGCAAATTCTACATTTTCGGCCTGATTTTTCTGCCACAAGACTTTATCTACCTAACCGCCCTGCTTTTGCTGTCCGCATTTGGCCTGTTTGCCTGGACGACGATAGGTGGCCGCCTCTGGTGCGGCTACGCCTGTCCGCAAACGGTGTACACCGAAATTTTCCTGTGGATAGAAAAATGGGTTGAAGGCGATCGTGCAGCGCGCATCAAGCTCGATAACGGCGCGCTCAATGGCCGAAAAATCCGCCTTAAAACCAGCAAACATACGCTATGGATCTTGTTTGCCCTGTGGACTGGCTTTACCTTTGTGGGCTACTTCACGCCAATCCGCGAGCTGTGGCTTGAGCTGATTACGCTCACACTCACAGGCACAGAAATATTCTGGATTCTGTTTTACGGCTTTGCCACCTACGGCAACGCTGGCTGGATGCGCGAACAGGTTTGCAAGTATATGTGCCCCTACGCCCGCTTTCAGAGCGCGATGTTTGACGCCGATACGTTGATCATCAGCTACGACAGCGGGCGCGGTGAGCAACGCGGCACGCGCAAGAAAGGCGCGGATTACAAGGCACAGGGTCTGGGTGACTGTATTGACTGTTCGATCTGTGTGCAGGTCTGTCCGGTAGGGATCGACATCCGCGATGGTCTGCAATACGAATGCATAGGCTGCGCCGCCTGTATTGACGCCTGTGACGAAGTCATGGACAAAATGAACTACCCACGTGGCCTGATCCGCTACACAACAGAAAACGCGCTGGAACACAAATACCCGGAAAAAGACATCCACAAGCAGCTCAAACGACCGCGCGTCATCATGTACGCGCTGGTATTGACCATTATTCTGGGCGCAACGGTTTATTCGCTTTATACCCGCCAACCCATCAAGGTTAATATCGAGCGTGATCGCGTTGCGCTGGTGCGGGAAGTGGAAGACGGCTGGCTGGAAAACAGCTACCGCGTACAAATCCAGAACGCCAGCGAGAAAACGCACACCTATGTCATCAGCGCAACGGGCTTGGACGGCATGAAAATTGTGCCAGAGGGTACTGGTCAGTACCAACTGGAACCAACAGCCACCGCCAATGTCTCAGTTCGCTTGCAAGTCGCCCCGGGCAAAGCCAAAGCGGGAAGTCACCCGATCATGATCACGGTGAACTCACTGGATGAACACGGCATTACCGTAAGCGAAAAAGCCACTTTTATTGGAAGAGACTGATGGACGAAAAACCCTGGTATAAACATTATTTTGTCTGGCTAATCATCCTGTTCCCTGCCCTGGCGATTATAGGTGGGATCAATATGGCCTATCTGGCTTATACCAATAAAGATGGGCTGGTTAGCGACAGCTACTACAAAGACGGCCAGCGGATTAATGAGCGCCTCGCTCAGGATCAGCATGCGGCAGCGCAGGGATTACAGGCTCAACTGCTATTGGGAAGCGATCAGCAGAGTGTGCGCATTATTCTGAATCAGGCTTTTGAAGGGGAATTGACGTTAAAACTCTCGCACCCAACCCGGGTGGGTATTGATCAGACGCTCAATTTGAAACCGCAAGCACCAACGCTATTTGCTGGCAAACTGGCACACCCGCTGGCGCTTGAGCGCTGGCAAGCTGAAATTAGTGACAGTAAAAACGGCTGGCGCCTAGTTAAAGAATGGCATGTATTGCCCGATGAGCCAGTTACACTAAGCCCTAGCAAGTAATACCCCCAAGCCCACTCAATAGTGGGCTTTTTTCAGGCTTTAACGTCGACGTTTTGCCCCAGATTGGGCGGATTATTCGTCGCGGGTGCCTGAGGGATGCTTTGCAGCAGGCTCAAGGTGGTCTGCGCCTGAATATCCATCGCCTTTTTCAGCATCATCAGCGGGGCCACATCGCTGGGCCCTGCACTACTGGCGGCATTCACTAAACCGGCATCCATACCAAACTCCCTTATTTGTGCTCATCGCAACCATCATACCCCCGGCCACGATAAAGATCAGCTAAAACGCCAACGGCAAAGAAGCGCTGGTGTTAAAATATCGGCATGAATACGCCTTCCTTTACCCCCTCTTTTATTCACCTGCGCCTCCATTCCGAGTTTTCCGTGACCGACGGTATTGTTCGGCTGGACGATGCGGTTAAACGCGCCAAGTCCGAACAGATGCCAGCACTGGGTGTTTCTGACCTGATGAATCTGTTTGGCCTGGTCAAGCACTACAAAGCTTGCCGCAATGCCGGGCTTAAACCGATTGTCGGCCTGGATGCCTGGGTGGAAAACGAAGATGGCCGCGATAAACCATCGCGCATTTTGCTGATTTGCAAAAACCGCGCAGGTTATGGCCGATTGTGCGAATTACTCACGCAAGCCTATAAAAGCAATCAGTATCGCGGCCGGGGTGAACTGAAAAAAGAATGGCTGACTCAGGGCGACAATAGTGGATTAATCTGCCTCTCTGGCGCCGAACATGGTGAAATTGGCCTGCAGATTCTGGCCAATAATCATCCGGCGGCGCAGCAAGCAGCGCAGTGGTGGTCTGCCCTGTTTCCCGGTACTTTCTACCTGGAACTCCAGCGTACCGGCAGCGCAAGCAGCGAGAAAAGCCTGCAAGGCCATCTGGATCTTGCCGAGCAGCTGAATCTGCCGGTCGTCGCCACGCATCCGATTCAATTTATGAATCGCGAAGACTTTAAAGCCCACGAAGCCCGTACCTGCATTGCCGAAGGCTTCGTGATGGCCGACAAACGCCGCCCCAAGCGTTTTACCGAAGAGCAATATTTCAAATCGATGGCCGAAATGCAGGAGTTGTTTTCCGACCTGCCCGAAGCGCTCGCCAATACCGTCACCATTGCGCAATGCTGCAATTTGTCGATTGTGCTGGGTAAAAACTATCTGCCGCTGTTTCCAACACCGGATGGCATGACACTGGATGACTTTCTGGTATATGAGGCCAAACGCGGCCTGGAGATGCGTCTGGCGCAGCTTTATCCCGACGAGGCCAAACGCGAAGCCGAGCGGCCGCGCTATTACGACCGGCTCAAATTTGAAACCGACACCATTATCCAGATGGGTTTTCCGGGCTACTTCCTGATCGTTGCCGACTTTATCGCCTGGGGTAAGGTCAACGGCTGCCCGGTCGGGCCTGGCCGTGGCTCAGGTGCGGGTTCGCTCGTTGCGTATAGCCTTGGCATTACCGATATCGACCCAACGGCCTACGCCCTGCTGTTCGAGCGTTTCCTGAATCCAGAACGCGTTTCAATGCCGGACTTTGACATTGACTTCTGCCAGGAAAACCGCTGGCGCGTAATCGAGTATGTCCGCGAAAAATACGGCGCCGAAGCCGTTAGCCAGATTGCGACTTTCGGTACGATGGCCGCCAAAGCCGTGGTTCGTGATGTCGGCCGTGTGCTGGATCTGCCGTATATGTTCTGCGATGGCGTCTCCAAGCTGATCCCGGCCGCACCGGGCAAGCAATACAGCCTTGATGATGCGGTAGAAATGGTACCCGAGTTGGCCGAGCGCATTGAGCGTGAGGAAGAGCTGCGCGAGCTATGGGAGCTGGCCAAAACACTCGAAGGCCTGACGCGTAATATCGGTATGCACGCGGGGGGGGTATTGATCGCTCCGGGGCAGATTACCGACTTTTGCCCAGTATACCAGGCCAGCGGCGAAGATGCCTCGCCGGTGTCGATGCTCGATAAAGACGACGTTGAATCGGTGGGCCTCGTCAAGTTTGACTTCTTGGGTCTGCGCAACTTAACAATTATCGAGCTGGCGCTGCAATACATCAAAAACCAGACTGGTGAATACCTTGATCTGATGAGCCTAGGCTTTGACGATCAGGCTGCGTATCAGGTTTTCCGCGATGCCAACACCACTGGCGTATTCCAGGTCGAGTCGGACGGGATGAAACGCCTGCTCGAAAAACTTGCGCCTGACCGTTTTGAGGACATCATTGCGGTGTTGGCGCTGTATCGTCCCGGCCCGCTGGGCTCAGGCATGGTCGATACCTTTATTAACCGGAAAAAAGGCATTGAGCAGCCCGACTACTTCCACCCTGACTTGGAAAAATGTCTGGAGCCGACTTACGGCGTCATCGTTTACCAAGAGCAGGTGATGCAGATTTCGCAGATTATCGGCGGCTACACACTCGGTGGCGCCGATATGTTGCGCCGGGCGATGGGTAAGAAAAAACCGGAAGAAATGGCCAAACACCGGGCGACGATTGCTGAGGGTGCGGCCAAGAAAGGCTATGATCCGGCGCTGGCCGAGCAGCTGTTTGACTTGATGACCAAGTTTGCCGAGTACGGCTTTAACAAGTCGCATACGGCCGCCTATGCCGTGGTGTCGTATCACACGGCCTGGCTCAAAGCACACCATACCGCGGCCTTTATGGCTGCGACGATGTCGTCCGAGCTGGATAACACCGATCAGCTCAAGGTGTTTTTTGACGATTGCATCGAGAAAAACAAACTCGAAATTCTGCCGCCCGACGTCAATCAAAGCTTTTATCGCTTTATGCCAGTTGGCAAACGGCAAATTCGTTATGCACTGGGCGCGATCAAAGGCGTAGGCGAAGGCGCAGTCAATATGATCGTCGCCGAACGAGAGAAAAACGGCCCGTTCACGTCGATTTACGATTTGTGCAGCCGCACCGACAAGAAAGAAGTCAACAAACGCGTGCTGGAAGCGCTGATACGTGGTGGCGCATTTGATGCAATCGACGATCATCGCGCCCGGCTAATGGCCAATGTCGAGCAAGCGATGGCGGTGGCCGAAGCCGCCAACGCCAACGCCAATCAGATCAGCCTGTTTGACATGCTGGAACCGGCGGCAGCGCCACAATTTGAAACCATCGAAGCGCCGCGCTGGGATGATAAAGTCCAGCTCGCAGAAGAAAAAACCGCGATTGGTTTCTACTTGTCGGGCCACCCGTTTGACGCTCACGCCAAAGCCATCAAAGGGCTAATCAAAACCCGGCTCGATCGGCTGCAAAACCAGCGTGAACCGCAGTTTATCGCCGGGATCGTGGCAGGCATGCGCGTTAAAAACGGCGAGCGCGGCCGGATGGGTTTTGTCCAGCTGGACGACGGCAATGGCAAAGTCGAAGTGGCGCTGTTTTCTGATGTTTTTGAAGCCAACCGCACCAAGGTCAAGGACGACGCGCTGATTGTGGTTGAAGCCAAGGTATCGGAAGACCGTTTTTCTGGCGGTCAGCGCATTGTCGCCGAACGGGTTTTTGACATTGCCGAAACGCGCAGCCACTTTGCCCGCGCGCTGAAATTGAATCTGGGCACGATGAACGACGCAGAGAAACTGAAATCACTGCTGTCAGCCCACTGCAGCGAGGAAGGGTGCGCTGTTGAAGTGCAGTACCAGAACGAGCTGGCCAGCTGCATGGTCAGGCTGGGCCATCAGTGGCGGGTATTATTGCGCGATGAGTTGATTAGCGATTTGAAAACGGCGCTGGATGCCAATGCGGTAGAAGTTAAATTCTAGGTCGATTGATTTATCACCGATTCCGGTTCACCGACCAGCATCAAACAAGGGGTATTGCCCTGTAGAACAATATCGGAGCTAGCTACAGAGCAATACTCCACCTTGTATGCTATGACCAGTGCGATTAAGCCGCAGCAATCACCGGCAAGGGCTGCGGTTTGCCAAAGTAATAGCCCTGCGCATAATCAACGCCAATCGCAGTCAGCTCGGCCAGAATGCTTTCATCTTCAACAAATTCGGCAATCGTGCGACAACCCAGACTGTGCGCAATATCGTTGACGGCAATCACCATCTGGCGGCTGACCTTGTCTTCAGCGATATCGGTCACCAGACTGCCGTCAATTTTCAGAAAATCCACCGGCAAGGTTTTCAGATAATTAAACGATGAAAAACCGCTGCCAAAATCATCCAGCGCAAATTTGCAGCCACGGGTGCGCAAGGTTTCGATAAACATCGACGATTCTTTCAGGTTGGAAATCGCCGCCGTTTCGGTAATTTCAAAGCAGATCGTATACGGCGGCACCTGTGTGCGATCCAGCTGCTGCAAAATAAACGCCAGCGTCTGCTTGTTTAGAGATTTCCCCGATAAATTGATCGCAATATGCGGCAGCGGCTGATTGGCCTGCTGGCACTGCGCCAAATACGCGATGCTATTTTCGACCACCCATTTATCAACCTGCGCCATCATGTCAAAACGCTCGGCAGCCGGAATAAAGGCGCCCGGCGCAATCACCCTGCCAGCGCCATCGACCAGCCGCAGCAGAATTTCCAGATGATGCACTTCGCTGGTACGCGAATTCATCGGCACAATCGCCTGGCAATACAGTTGGAAGCGATTTTGCTCAATCGCTTCTTTTAAAGTCGCCAATAGCTGGATTTCATTATGCCGCTCTTGCAAATCCTGATCTTCGCTGCTGTACCAGCTTAACTGGTTGCGCCCGCCGTCTTTAGCGGCAAAGCAGGCGACATCGGCCTGACTCATGGCCTCTTGCGGCGTTGCACAGCGCTGGTCGAGCTTAACCAGACCAATACTCACCGTCACGCCATGCGGCCGGTCTTGCCAGACAAAGCGAAACTGAGCCAGTGCGTGCAAAATACGCTCGGCCAGCATCTGGGCTTCAGCGTTGGTGACATTGGAGAGCAAAACGCCAAACTCGTCGCCCCCCAGACGCCCCAGCACCGAACGCCCCGGCAGCATCAATCCCTGTAGGAGTGAGGTAACGTGCCGCAGCAGCTCGTCACCAGCCAGATGCCCGCAAGTATCATTAACCAGCTTGAATTGATCCAGATCCAGCAGCATCAGCACCTGAGGCTCGCCACCCGAGAGCACCTGCTGATGCGCCAGATTCAGTGCATTTTCAAAACCACGGCGGTTGGTCAGCCCAGTCAGGTAATCGTGTTCGGCCTGATAAGCCAGCTTTTCGGTCAAGGCCTGCGATTCGGTCACATCGTGCAATACCAGTACCAAGCCGACAACATGACCATCCTGGTCGGAAATCGGCGCGACGGCGTATTCCACATTGAGTTTGGCGCCTTCGCGATTGAGCAGCATGGCTTTCTGCCCGTCTTGCGCTTTAAGATTATCCCGTGCCCTGAGCAAGGTGCTGTGCAATTCTTCCGGTGTTAGATCGCCGCCCAGACACAGCAGATCAGCCACCTCGCGCCCGCGCGCATCGGCCGCATTCCAGCCAGTGAGCGCTTCGGCTGCGGGATTGATCAGCTTGATTTTGAAATCGCTATCGGTCGTTAAAATGGCGTCGGTAATGGAAATCAGCGTCACCTCGGCCAGCTCTTTTTCGACATACAAAGCCCGTCTGGCCTCTTCGCGCTCCTGATGACCACGCCGGATATTGCGGCGCATTTCATTGATCGCATCGACCAGAGTCTGCATCTCGTCGGGCTTATTGCTGCGGCGAAATAAATGCAAGGGCTCGGATAATTGCTGGTAGTTAAAACGCCGCGTGTATTCAGCAATATGGCTCAAATGGCGGGCGATCAAGCGATGGTACAGAATCAGGAAGAAAATCGCGGCCGTCGCCATGCCCAAACCCTGCAAAATCAGCAGGCGCAAAAACTGGGCATAGAGGCGCGATTCGACTTCGGACAAGGTGGTACTGATCTGCAATTGCCCAAGCACCACCTGCTTATTGGTCAGCGGGTGCAGATAGACCACCGGAAAGGTCTTGGTTACTTTATTGCTATCGGATTCGAGCGAGGGGCCCGCGCTGTATTGCTGGCCATCGCTTTCAATCAGCAGCACATGCTGCACAACGCGCGTTTGCAGCAAGGAATTGAGCTGGCCATGAATGGCATCGGTATTGACCAGCCACAGATTGCTAGCCAGCTGTGGCGTGGCGCTTTTGCCCAGTGTTAGCAAATCGGACTGCGTCTGCGCCAGGCTGCGATCGTATTCTTGCTTGAGCAAAAACAAAGTCATCGCCACCGTCACCACCAGGCCGGTCAGAAAAACTGCAATAATCAAGTGCCAGGCTAGGCGATTAGCGCTGTAGAACTGTCCGATGCGCTGAAAAAAAGAAACCATCACGAATTGATTACCCAATTTTTACTGAACCGGTTGAAACGTCTTTGGTCAGCATAAACGCTAGACTGTAAGGAAACAAGCATTCACTGATAGACGCCATAGGCAAAACGACACATATTTTGCTTAGCTTTATCCGATTCATTTTCCTGTAAAAATTAACAAGCCAGCAGACAGCCGCGATGATCTTCAAACTGCTAACGCGGTCTTTTTGATCAATTTGCATGACTTTTGCTACGCGCAAATACCCCTTGCGGGTATTGGGTATTGTGGCTACCATACCCCTATGGGTACTCATGCACACACCGCTTCCAATCATGAACACCTCGATATACCTATCGAAGGCATGACTTGTGCTGCCTGCGCAAACAGGCTGGAAAAAGTGCTCAACCGCCTCGATGGCGTACAAGCCAGCGTCAATTTTGCCAGCGAGCGTGCCAGCATCGTTGCCGATACCTCGCAGCTGAAAACCATACAGGCGGCGATTCACCAAGCCGGGTTTCAAATTCCCAGTCAAAATTTCACATTCGCGATCAGCGGTATGACTTGCGCAGCGTGTGCGACGCGAATTGAAAAACAGTTGCGCAAATTGCCCATTGAGCATGCGCAAGTCAATTTCGCCACTGAAACCGCCACCATCACCGCCAAAGCCGGGCAATTTCAAATCAGTGATTTTCAGGCGGTGATTAGCCGTGCTGGCTACGCGGCCAATGCGGTTAGCGAAGCCAGTGCAGCACAGCCATCACTAAGCCGACAACAGCCGTGGACACTCTGGCTGGCCGTGATCGGCACCTTGCCGTTTCTATATGACATGCTTTTGATGATCACTGGCGAGCACGGTGCTTTGTCACCACTGCTGCAGTTAGTCCTCGCTAGTCTGGTGCAATTTATCGCTGGCTGGCGGTTTTATCGTGGCGCGTATCTGGCCGTGCGCGGTGGCGCCGCCAATATGGATGTGCTGGTGGCATTGGGCACTAGCGCAGCGTGGGGTTACAGCACCTGGGCGTACTTTAGCGGGCTGCATACCTTGTATTTTGAAGCCAGCGCCAGCGTCATTACCTTGGTCTTGCTAGGAAAATGGCTGGAATCACGCGCCAAACAGCGCACCGGTGCCGCATTGTCGGCCCTGCTCGCGCTGCAGCCACAAACGGCCAGTGTGCTGCGTGATGGTCAGTGGGTGGCGCTTGCGCTTGGGCAGATTGTCCCCGGTGATATTGTGCAATTACGCGATGGCGAAACCGCCCCGATTGACGGTGAAATCATCCAGGGCCAGGTGGAAATGAACGAAGCCATGTTGACCGGTGAATCCCTCAGCATCAGCAAATTACCGGGCGACACCGTGTATGCCGGGACACGTAATCTGGCGGGCAGCGCACAAATCAAAGCCACCGCCATCGGCAGCCAGACTCAGCTGGCTGCAATCGTCAATCTGGTAAGTCAGGCCCAAGGCAGCAAGGCACCGATTCAGCAACTGGCCGACCGCATCTCGGCCATTTTTGTGCCCGTTATTCTGCTGATTGCGCTGATCACACTGATCGCCACCTACCTGCTGACGCAAGAGAGCAGCACGGCCATTATTCATGCGGTGGCAGTACTGGTCATTGCCTGCCCTTGCGCGCTGGGGCTGGCGACACCAGCGGCCGTCATGGTCGGCGTCGGTCTGGGTGCCCAGCACGGCATCCTGTTTCGCAACGCCAGTGCACTCGAACTGGGCAGCCATATTGATACGCTGATCGTTGATAAAACCGGCACGCTGACCGTTGGCGAGCCGCAGCTGATCGCCACCGAATACCTCGCTGCGACCACTTTCACGCCGCAAGATATTCTGCTGTGGACAGCCAGCCTGGAATTGCACTCGCAACATCCGCTGGCGCACGCTTTTCAAGCGGCGCTCAGCCAGCAATCGCCCAAGCAGTCTTTACTCGACGCCAGCGAGATTGAATCAACGGCTGGTTTTGGTTTGCGCGGACTCGTTGCTGGGCATCAGCTCCAGATTGGCCGCCCAGACTGGGTTTTCCCCGCCGAAACCATCGCCAGCTTGCAAGATACATTAGCCCGGTATCAGACTGAAGGTCATACTGTGATTGCTCTAGCAGTCGATACCCTGCCTGCCGCATTATTCATGCTGCAGGACCAAATTCGCCCCGGCAGCCTGGCCGCCATTCAGGGCTTACAAGCGAATGGCGTCGAGGTGCTGATGCTGACCGGAGATCATCCGGACAGCGCCGCACGCGTCGCCAAAGCGTTGGGTATTAGCCAGTTTCACGCCCGCTGCTCGCCCAATGACAAATACCAGACCTTGCTGGCACTGCAAAAAGCCGGCAAACGCGTCGCCATGGCCGGCGATGGCGTGAACGACGCCCCCGCGCTGGCCGCTGCGGATGTCAGCTTTGCGATGAAAAGCGGAGCCAGCGTGGCGCTGGAAACCGCCGACATTACGCTGATGCACAACGATATTGCCCATATCAGCGCGGCGATTGCGCTTTCGCGCGCCACGCTGCGCAAGATCCGGCAAAACCTGTTTTTCGCTTTTATTTACAATATTCTGGGCATTCCGCTGGCCGCATTGGGCCTCTTGAGCCCGATGATTGCTGGTGCCGCCATGGCGCTCTCATCGGTCTCGGTAATTAGCAATGCCCTGTTATTGAAACGTTTTAAATGGCAGAAATCCGATGCAAGCAATTGAAGAAACCATTGAATTGAAAATCGAAGGCATGAGTTGCGGCGGCTGTTCGGCTGCGGTAACGCGTGTTTTGGAAGCGGTTGCGGGGGTGCACAGTGCCACCGTCACCTTAAACCCCGGCACAGCACGCATTGTGTTCGACGCCACGCAAACCAGCCGCGCAGAGCTGGAAACCAAGATAGAGGAAGCTGGATATGACATCAAGCCTTAAGCAAGAGCGCCAAAACAAAGACCAACTGATCAAACGCCTGAACCGCATCGTCGGCCAGGTTTCAGGCATCACCCGCATGATCGAAGAAGACCGCACCAGCAGCGACGTGCTCAATCAAGTGGCTGCTGCGCGCTCGGCGCTCGACGCTTTGGGCCTGATCCTGCTCGAACAGCAAACACAAGACTGCATCGCCCAAGCCTTGAAATCCGGCAAAGCTGACGACGCGGTTGAGCAATTGCTGCAAGTGATCAAGAAAGTACGCGGCTAGGCTGCACGAACGGTTGTGGTTTATAGCGCAGGTCTCGGCAAAGCCGAGCCCTAGAGGCATAAATGCAAGCCCTGCAGCCTCATGTTTTATACCCACTCCCCCGCCCTCTCCTTGAGAGGGTGCCTCGCTTCGCGAGAATGTCAAAACAAAAACCACGCTGGATAGCGTGGTTTTTTATTGCACTGGGTATATCTCTTAAGCCCATTATTGAATTGACTCAGAGAGCTATACCCCATACAAAAGATCACAAAGGCTGCAGATTCAATTTTTTGAATAGCGCTTTATCACCTTCCACTTCTGGATTGCCTGTCGTCAGCAATTTATCGCCGTAGAAAATCGAATTCGCGCCAGCGAGGAAACACAAAGCCTGCATCGCCTCGGGCATTTGTTGACGACCTGCCGACAGGCGAACGAATGATTTGGGCATCGTAATGCGCGCAACGGCAATCGTGCGCACGAACTCGGTCCAGTCGACTTTTTCCGAGCCATCGAGTGGCGTGCCGTCGATTTGCACCAGATTATTGATCGGCACCGAGTCAGGTTGCGGGTCCAGATTGGCCAGCTGGCCGATCAAGCCCACGCGGTCCAGTCGCGTTTCACCCAAGCCGACAATCCCACCCGAACACACATTCAAGCCCGCTTTACGCGCCTTGCCCAAGGTATCGAGGCGGTCGGCGTAGCTGTGCGTACTGACGATGTCGCTGTATTTTTCTTCCGACGTGTCGAGATTATGGTTGTAGTAATCCAGACCCGCGTCTTTTAGCTGCTCGGCCTGCCCTTCTTTGAGCATGCCAAAGGTCGCGCAGGTTTCCAGCCCCAGCGCTTTCACGCCGGCGATCATTTTTTTCACTTCTTCCAGATCACGGTTTTTCGGACCGCGCCATGCAGCACCCATACAGAAGCGCGACGAGCCGTTTTCTTTGGCAATCGCGGCTGCGGCGATCACGTCATCGGCATCCATCAGCTTTTGCGCTTCCAGACCGGTGTCGTAGCGTTTGGATTGTGAACAATAGCCACAATCTTCCGAACAACCGCCGGTTTTTACCGACAGCAGCGTCGATAGTTGCACCTTATTTGGATCGAAATTTTCGCGATGAACCACTTGCGCCTGAAACAGCAGATCGTTCAGCGGTAAATCAAATAGCGCCTGAATGGCCTCGCGCGACCACAGATCTTGCTCGGGGTGCGGCGTGTGGCGTTTGAATTCGATCGTTTGCGTTGAAGTTGAAGTACAGGTGGCTTGGCTCATGCGGCAGATTATCCAGATAGATTCTATTCTGGAGGGATTGTCCGAGCGGGAGGATAACTTGTCAAATTTATTCAGCCGTTTTTTGAACAACTATATCCCGGCACAATGTCTGGTCTGCCGTGGCCTGCTCAATCAGGCGCAATCGGGAGTAGCGAACTCGGCCATTTGTCAGCCCTGCCAGCAGGCTTTGCCGCGCTGGCAGGCCGCCGAGAGCTGCCCGCGCTGCGCTCGACCCGACACACAGGGTCATGTATGCGGGGCCTGCCTGCGCAAGCCTCCTGCTTTTGATCAGACGCTGGCGCTGTATCTGTTTGTCGAGCCCTTGCAATCGATGATCCATGCGGCCAAATTTGCCCGGCAGTGGGCTATTTTCCCGGCGCTGGCTGGGCAGCTGGATACTGACCTTGCTCGATTGAACGAACTTGCCCGATTGAACGCCGATTGCATGCTGCCACTACCGCTGCACCGGCAGCGCTTGCGCGAGCGCGGCTTTAATCAGTCGCTGGAAATTGCTCGCACCTTCAGCCAGCTGTCCGGCATTGCCCTCAGGCGCGAGCTGTTGCTGCGCGTGCGCGATACCGAGCATCAAAGCAGATTGAGCGCACAAGCGCGCTGGAAAAATCTGCGCGGCGCTTTTGCATGCCGGGGCAATTGCAGCGGGCAGGTGATTATCGTGGTGGACGATGTAATAACCAGCGGTGCCAGCCTGCAAGCGGCGGCCAAGGCCTTAAAGCAAGCCGGAGCCGCACGCGTGATCAATCTGGTGCTGGCCAGAACGCCGTTTAAGTAGGCAGGTTAGGCTCTGTTGTTTAGTCTGCAGTCAGCGTGTATTTCACATCCACCGCACTATTATCCACGCCAATGCGGGACACCAGCGACCAGTTGCGCGATAGCTGCAAGGTAAAACTCACCGCATCACTCAGCCCGTTAAAGCTTTTCTCCAGCGAGACGCGCAGTGATTTGCTCAAATGCTTGCTCACCGTCACCACCTGCGTCGTCGTGCCATCGTCCTCTTCCTTGGACTTGTAGCCCACTTCATCAATCCCAAAATTCCCCAGAATTTCGTCGGTCAGGCCTTTGCCGCTGGCGCCATTACTCGCCATTGCGTTAAGCAACTGCAGCACCAGCGCCCCATCGGATTTGGCCATGCTATCGCTGCCGTGACCAAACAGCAGCCAGGAGATTTTCTCCGCGTCCGGCACATTGGGCTCCGAATACAGGCTAACCCGTGGCGCATAGGCATTGCCGCTGACTTGCACGCCGGCCTCAACCGCCTGATTACGGCGCATGGCCAGAATATCAAGCGATGGATTATCTACCGCGCCCTGAAACGACAAAATGCCGCGCTCAATCACCAGTTTTTGCCCGTAGGCCTTATATTCGCCGCCCTCGGTGGTAATGGTGCCCGAGGCTGTCAATAACTGATTGGGCACAGCTTTTAACCTGAGCTTACCCAGCAAGCGGCTTTCCAGCCCGTAGCCACGGAAAACAAACTGATCGCCTAGGTCAAAATCGAGCAGCATATTGAGCTTCATCACATTCGCCGAGCGGGTTTTATTCTCCCTGCCAATCACGCGCACATCATTTGACAGCTTGGGCACATCGGAAGACTGATACTGAATATCGCCCGCGTCGGCCTTAAAGCTGCCGTTCACGCTGAGCACACCGTCCGCTACGCTCAAACCACCCTGCCCGCTCAGCACCAGCAGCATTTCCGGCTTGCTGATCAGCGTAAAGCGCTCGGCCTGCAGCTTGAGCTGGCCATTGGGTTTACCACCGGTCAGACTGAGCGAGCCCGAAACCTTGATCCCGCCTTTGGATACGCCTTTGGCGGAGAACGACTTCAAAATCACATCCTGATTACTCAGCACAAGCTCCAGCTCACCGTCCTGCAGCTTGATCCCGGCCTGCGTGTCGGCGTAAAGCAGATGCGCAGCGCGGATGCTGCCGCCCAATTGGGGCTGGCTGACGCTACCGCTCACGCGCACATCAAGCACCGCATCACCCGCCAGCTTGGTATCCGGCCCCAGAAAAGGCGCAAACACACTCAAATTAGGTAATGTACCCTTAACGCTGGCGCTCACTGGCGCTGCAGCATCTAGCCCACCTTGCGCCAGGTCGACCAGCGCCGAGCCAGTTAGACCCAGCTGGCCAAATTTCTCGCTCTCGAGCTGCGCCTGAATAGTGAGCCGGTTCATCTCCAGCTGGCCACTTGCGCTTAGCTTGCGCAAGGTCAGTGGGATCATTCCCCGCTGCGCATCCTGCCAGCGCACATCGCCACTCACACGCGCCAGATTGAATGTGCCGTTTAAAACCCCGCTCTGCCTGATTTGCCAATCGCCTGCCAGTTGTAGATCCGTGTCCAGAGCTGTGGCGGGGTGAATCATTTTGCCCAACTTCAACCATTCAGCCAGCGCCAGCGAGCGCAATTGGCCGCTGGAGACAAAAGTGCCTTTTTTCCACTGCGTTTGCTGCAACTGAATCTGGCTTGCCCCAATAGCGAGGCTGGCCGGGTCAAGCTCCAGCTCATCGCTGGCCAAGACCAGCTTGGGTGAGTTTTGCAATTTGAACGGCAAACCGGCCTGCCCTGACAATGCCAGAATTTGCCCTTGCCAGCGCCGCTGCGCGTCAAAACCACCCCGCGATTGCCAATCGAGCGCCAGCGCGACAGTCTCGTCGGGTTTGGTTTCGCCGGATTCGGCTTTGCCAGCGTCAGGCGGAGCCATCGCCTGCCTACCAGTCGCCTGCAGATTAAAATCATGCTGCTGCATCGTGCCATTGATCGCCAGCGTCAGCTGATCGATCCGGGTTTGTGCATAAACCAGCTGCTGAACTTTGCCACCAACGCGAATCGCGCCTTGCAAATCACTGCTGAGCGCCAGATCAATATCGGCCTGCTGCACTTTCGCGGCAAAAGGCGTGGCCAGCTGCCTGATCTGCAGCTGGGCGTCCACTCGCGGATGCAGCAATGCGCCGGAGAGCGTCGCGCCACCGTCGATGCGGCCAGTAAATTGGCTACCCAGCACGGCCAGATTGGGCACATCCAGCTCCAGCTGCAAGCGATCGGCAGGCAGGCCCAGCGCACCGCTGGCACTAATGCGGTTATTGCCCAGCGCCAGCCAGAAATCACTCTGGCTCAGGCGCTCTGCGCTCAGTTGAACACGGCCCTGCCCGGTCAGCGCTTGCTGGTTAAATACGCTGTCCTGCAGCTGGAATTGCAGATCCAGCAGGGGTTTAGGCTGCAACTTCCCTTTGATATTGGCCTGCCCGGATATACGTCCAGCAGGTATCTGGGCAAACTCGGCCGGATTGATGTTTTTCAGCGTGAGCTCAGCGGCAAAATCCTGCAGCGCCTGCAGATTAAATTCGCCCTTGGCCGCCAGCTGGCTGGCACCCCGGCTCAATTGCAGCTCGCGAATCGCCAGGCGGCGCTCGGTTTCGGGCTTGATCCAGCCAATATCGAGCTTTAATTTGGCCTGCCTTTGCACATCGCTAATCTCGCCCTGCACACCCGGCGTCAGCCATGGGCCTTTAAGCTGCAGTTTGCCGTTCATTTCGCCCTTGGGCTGCGGCGACCACAGCGTTTGCGGGTCGATCTGCTGCGCTTGCAGTTGCAAATCCAGCGTCCCTTGTGCAATCTGGCCGCGAGCCTGCACGCTGCTTTTGCCCGGCAACTGCACATCAAGGCGGGCAATATTCAGCGTCTGATCGCGCAGGGCAAATTGCAGCGTGGCGTGTTGCAGCGGCAATTGATGCTGATCGAGCGCACCCGGTAGGTGATTTTTCAGCGTCAGCTGCCCATCCACCCCGTCTTTCACCGGCTCAAAACGGGCATCCAGATCCAGCCGGGCTTGCGGCGCGTCGCGCTGCCACAGCGATGGATCAAGGCCGCGTACATTGATCTGCCCCTGACGAACCAGCTGATAAGCGTACGGCGCAAACACATCGGCTTGCACACTGATTTTCCCGCTTAGCCGTGGATGGCTCACCGAGGCCTGCACCATCAGCGCGCGCAATGGGCCTTCCAGCTGGCCAACGGCCTGAATCGCTTCGCCCTCCAGCTGCCCGCTTAAAACAAAAGAGCCCGCACTTTGAAACGGTTTTTTGCCGGTGATATTGAGCGCAGCGGCCAGACGCCCTTGTGGCACTTGCAACTGCTCAAGCTGCAGGCGGTGAAAACGGCCATTGCTCGATACCCGACCGCGAATATCGGTGATTAGATTGCCATTGATATTGAGCTTGGCGAGCGAAAACTCGTCCAGATGCATGCCAAAAGGCAGCGACAGGCTATCGGGCGCAGGCGTGGGTGGCGCATTGGGCGGCGCAGCTTTGGTTTGAATGGATAATTCGCCCAAAGACACTCTAGGCAGGTATAAGTCGCGAAGCAAGAGCATATATGGCTCCCACTCCAATACCCCATAGTCCAGCACCAGAGTGAGATCGTCGGTCTTCACGCTAAGCTGCTTGATCTGCAGCTCGGACCAGAACGAGCCTTCAATCGCCGCTACGCTGACAATCTGGCTGCGGTTGATCGCATCGGTCAGCCAATAACGGCCGGAGGCCGAATTAAACCAGCTCAGCGCCAGAAACAACAGCAAGGCAATCAGGCTGAAAGTAACTAAGGTGCTCCAGAACACGGCGCGAAGCAAACGCCGCACAAAGCCATACCGAGGTTTGCGGCCTTGACCCGCTTGGCCAGTAGCTTGTGGCTCTGCTGCGGGCACGGTGAGGTTTTCCTGCAGTTCAGAAGCAGGTGTTGCCGGATCAGGCAGGCCGGATGTCGTCAAAATGCCAACCCCATCGCAAAGTGGAAACGAATTTGCTGGTAATCCACGCCATAAGCCAGATCCATCCCCACCTGCCCAACCGGGCTATTCCAGCGCGCACCCAGCCCCAGCCCAGTGACCGGCTGCAGGCTTTGCCAATCGGCGCCTGCACCGCCGTAATCGACAAAAGCCGCTGCCCGCCAATCGCGAATCACCGGATGCTGGTATTCCAGTGAGGCCGTGGCCAGCACACGCCCGCCCACAGTTGAGCCATTACTCTGTACACCCAGTGATTGATAATCATAGCCGCGCACACTGCCCGCGCCACCAGCCCGGAATAGCCAATCACTGGTAATCCCGGCGGGCGAACCCGAGAACGTCTGCCCTACGCTGGCCTGCCCGATAAACTGCCCCTGCTGGCCAATGCGCGAGTAATAAACACCACGGCCATACAGCCGCAAGAAGCTGGCATCGCTCAAAATCTGCTTGAGCGCGCCACCCGCTTCCAGCTGCAGCAGATAGCCATTGCGCGGGTTATTGGGGTTATCGAGCTTGCGCTGGGTCCAGACATGATTGAGCGTAAATGACTGCGGGTATTCCTCGCCACCGCCGTCGAATTTGCGCGACTCGATCTGGTACTGCAAGGCAAAAAAGCGCTCGATTTCATCCTTTTTCTGCACACGCGAAATGCCGGTTTTATATAAATGCGAGTTCAAACCCTGCAAATCCTGCGCCAGCACCGAGCCCCAGACGCGATGCTCCCAATTGCTCGCGCCACGCGGAAAAGTCACGCTGGCTTCGGCGGCCTGCTCCAGCTGCTCCAGCCGCACGCGGCCGTCAAATACCCAGCCTTTGTCGAACAAATCATGGTAGCGGTAAGCAGCTTCGGACTTGAAGCGCGTATTGGTGCTGTAACCCAGGCTGCCGTTCCAGCGCTTGAATGGCACTTCCTGCACGTCAACGCGAATCGGTGCCACATAGGGTGCTTGTTGCGGTAATTGCACATCGACCAGCGCGGTGGCAAAGTGCGGCATGCTTTGCAGATCGGCCTGCAACTCATTGAGCGCCGAGCGGCTATAGCGGCTGCCTTCGGCAATTTTGATCCTCTCCTGCACCAGGCCTTCGGGGTAACGCGACAAACCGTTAATCGTAGCCGGACCAAACACATAGGCCGGGCCGCTATCGATCAGCAGATTGAATTGGGCTTCTTTGCGTACCGGATCAATCACCGCCTCGCTATCGAGCAGGCTGGCCGCCGGGTAGTCCCGCGCCTGCACGGTTTGCAAAGCGCGCTTTTTGAAATCATCCCAGATCGACTGGCTAAACGGCCCGTCTTCCAGCAAATCGCCACGGCGGCTAAAGCGCTGCATCAAAGTGGCGTAGCGTTCGGGATCATCCACAATAGCACCCTGTAAAACAACAGAGGTATTGCCCACCATCGTTTGCTCACCAAGGTCTACCTTGATATACACCGTGGCGGTATCTTCATTGAGTGTGGCCTCCACCTTGGCATCAAAATAGCCTTCGGTAGCCAACAGATCGCTGGCGGCGGCAGGCAGCGCGCTGAGTTCACGCTGCAACAGCTCGGGGGTAAAGCGGTTTTTCTGCTGCCATTTGTAGATATTCAAATGTTTGACCAACAAATCGCGTGCTGCGGACGGCGCTTCCAGCCGGATGTCATAGCGGAAAGTCTCTGTCTCTGCCCACGCCGGCGCGGCGATAGTTGTCGAAATAGCAGTCGAAATGGCACAGAGCAGGGTAAGCAATCGCACAGAACAAGCTCGCAGGGAAAAACATCACTTTACCAAAAACTATCTCGCCACAATGGAAAGCGCCGTTATTTGGACAAAAAAAACCCGATTAGCAAACATCTTGCGATGTTGACTGAATCGGGCACAGGAGGATGGAGTCGATAACGCAACTTTCGTCGCGGGTACTACAACACTACGATTTACTACACACTACGAAACCGGTTTGCCACTCGCTTAGCGAGGCAGAGTCAGTGTCCAGCCGTACGATTTAACGAGCAATTGCTGGAAAGCTTCTACAGTTTTGGAAAATTTCATCATTGAACGCATGGTCTATCTCCTTGCATTAGCGCCGCCTCACACTGAGGTAGCTGTCTTTTCTTTCGATGAGTGAACTTTATCAAAACTACGAAATTAACGCAAGTCTTTTTGTAGTATTGCTACGTACATATTTGTAACAAATATTCACAACAACTACAAAGATAGGCACAAACACTAGCAAATACGTCATTAAACCGTAATTACAGCAAATCAAATCCAAAACCGAATCGTAACTAAACTACATACTTTCCACCACGGCAAAACGTGTAAAACTAGGCGCAATGCCGCCTAGCGCCCCAGCAATCTGGCCTTCAGATTCTCCTGAACCGGCTTGCTGCCCAGCCAGATCAGCAAGAGATCCCGGGCAAATTCATCAGATTGAATGCTGCCAATTTGCTGGCCGCGAAACTGGATGCGTGTGCCCTGCCCGGCAATAAAATCCAGATTGATTACATCGCCTTTGTTCGCCACCTTGGTTTCCAGCAGGATTTTCTCCAGCTCGGCAATCCGTCCTGCCTGTGCGGCAAACTGGCTGGTGCTCAGATTGTCTTGCAAGCCGTCACGCAGCGCCTCGGCCAGCGCTTTGCCCTCTACGCTGCGCAGCAAGGTCAGCTGCATGCGTTTTGGCGTTCTGGCATTGAGCAGTTGCGCGGCGTCGTTGCTTTTGCTGGTGGCGTACAAGGCCGCAACGTAGACATCAAAGACCATTTTCTTGCGCAGTCCTGCGCCATTGAGCTGCAAGGTCTGCCCGGCCAGCTCGAGCTGATCGGCCAGCTTGACGCCTTCAAGCTCGGCCGCAGCCGCCAGTTGCACCGCACCCAGCTGAAAAGCGCCCAAAATCACTGCCATCAATAATGTATGTTTCATTGCTCACTCCTGAATACAGAACAAAAGCCCATTGAAAACGGAAAAAAACCCGCGCGAAGCGGGTTGAAGGTTAAAAAGTCGCACTAACTTACAGCACCTGCAAAATCCCCGCCGCACCCATACCGGTACCAATACACATCGTCACCATGCCGTAGCTACCGGTTTTGCCTTGCCGACGTAGACCATGAATCATCGTCGCGGCACGAATCGCACCGGTAGCGCCCAGCGGATGACCCAAGGCAATTGCACCGCCGTTTGGATTCACCTTGCTCATGTCCAACCCCAGATCACGGCTCACCGCTAGCGCTTGTGCGGCGAATGCTTCATTAAGCTCAATCCACTCCAGATCTTGCAAGCCCAAACCAGCCTGTTTCAAAGCCGCCGGAATCGCTTCTTTCGGGCCGATGCCCATAATTTCGGGTGGCACGCCTTTAACTGCAAAGGTCACGTACTTGGCCAGTGGCGTCAGATTGAATTGCTTAAGGATTTTCTCGGACACCAGAATCAGCGCGGCAGCACCGTCGGACATTTGCGAACTATTGCCTGCTGTGACCGAGCCATTCTTCGACGGTCCTGCAAACACAGTTTTCAGCTTTGCCAGACCTTCGATGCTGGTGTCTGCACGCGGGCCTTCGTCTTGCATCAGCGTTTTGCTGACCAGCTCAACTTCGCCAGTCGCTAAATTGGGTACGCGATAAGTCACATCCAGTGGTGCGATTTCATCGCTGAATGCACCATTGGCAGCGGCAGCCAAAGCACGGGTATGCGACTGCAGCGCAAATGCATCTTGGTCTTCGCGGCTAATCCCCCACTGGGTAGCGATTTTTTCCGCCGTCAAACCCATGCCGTAGGCGATGGCGACATTTTCATCACGCTCATAAATACTGCTGCCAAGCGAGAGCTTATTGCCGCCCATCGGCACCATCGACATCGATTCAGTACCCGCCGCAATCATCACATCGGCTTCGCCAAGACGGATTTTGTCGGCCGCCAGCGCCACCGCGTTAATACCGCTAGAGCAGAAGCGGTTAATCGTGATCCCGCCAACGGTATTGGGCAGACCCGCCAGCAGCGCGCCGATGCGCGCCACATTCATCCCCTGCTCGCCTTCCGGCATCGCGCAGCCGACCACCACGTCTTCGACCAAGGCAGGATCTAAGCCCGGCACTTGCGCCATCGCCGCTTTCAGCACATGCGCCAGCAGATCATCAGGGCGAACATTTTTCAACATGCCACGCGGCGCCTTACCCACTGGGCTGCGCACTGCGGCAACGACATAAGCTTCTTGAATTTGTTTCATGACGTTCCCCAACTCAATTACGCAATGGCTTGTTAAATTCGATCATGTGCATGATCCGCTCTTGCGTTTTGCCTTTTTTCAGCAAACCCATAAAGCGCTCACGCTCCAGCTTCAAGATCCAATCCTCGTTAACCAGCGTACCCGCCTCAACGTCACCGCCGGTGACCACGTCAGCGATTTGCATGCCGATGTGGTAGTCGTATTTGGAGATAAATCCGCCTTCGAGCATATTCACGAGCTGGCCACGGATCGTCGCTGCGCCCGAGCGCCCTGCTACCGCAAAAGCCTTCGGTGGCACCGGCGCGCGGTAACCAGTCGCCGCCATTGCGCGTACTTGTGCTTGGGCGACAAATAGCAGCTCATTGGCGTTCATCACGATCACATCAGACTCTTTCAAGTAACCGATCTGCTGGCCTTCTTCAGCACTGGTGCCGACTTTGGCTGTCGCCATCGCGAGGTAATAATCTTTTAAGATTTCCAGAATATTGCCATTGCGGGCCAGTTTGGACGCGCGCAGCGCGAACTCTTTGCAACCGCCACCAGCAGGCAACAAGCCAACGCCGACTTCGACCAGACCGATATAAGTTTCGACGTGCGCGACCACGCGGGCGCAATGCATCAGAAACTCGCAACCGCCGCCAAAGGCGTAGCCTTGCGCAGCACCAACGACCGGCACTTTGGCGTACTTGATCGCTTGCGAGGTGTTTTGAAATTCCGCCACCATGGTTTCAATCGCGGCAAAATCGCCGGTCATAAACGCCGGGCCCATGCTCATTAAATCAGCGCCGACCGAGAATGGCGCTTCCGGGTGCCAAATCACCAAGCCTTGATAGTATTGCTCTGCAATCTTTATGGATTCTTGCACTCCGGCCAATACCCCAGCGCCGATGCAATGCGCTTTGGTTTTGAATGACAGCACGGGTACATCGTTACCCCCCGTTGATGCGGGCGGTAGCCACATTCGCACGCTGTCGTTCTCGTAAATGGTTTGCCCAAAATCGGGCGCGACTTCGCCGAGCACTTGCGGCGGATAAAGTTGGCGCTGATAAACTGGCAGGCTTGAACGCGCCATCAAAGCGCCAGTCGCCGCATTGAATGAGCCTTGCTCGCCATGCACACCATCGCGGTTCATTACCCAGTTAGGCAATGGCGTAGCTGACAGTGTTTTACCGGCCGCAATGTCGGCATTGATCGCCTCAGCAACGGACTTCCAGCCAGCGGCTTGCCACATTTCAAATGGGCCTTGCGCCCAGCCAAAACCCCAACGAATCGCAAAATCAACATCGCGGGCGTTGTCGGCAATATGCTCCAGCTGCACGGCGATGTAATGCCACACATCGCGCAAGCAAGCCCAGATAAATTGCGCCTCGGGCAGCTCAGACTCGCGCAGCGCGCAAATCCGTTCGGCTGGATCGGTGATTTTGAGCAAGGCTTTAACGGCATCGCTGCCCTTTTGGCCGCTAGCGACGTAATCACCTGCAACCGGGTCAAGCACCAGCAAATCCTTGCCGACTTTTTTATAAATACCTTGCCGGGTTTTCTGCCCCAAAGCACCAGCGGCGATCAGCTTTTGCAACCAATCAGGCGTAGCAAACAGGCTGTGCCATGGATCGCTCGCCAGCGTATCGGTCATGGTTTTGACCACATGCGCAAAAGTATCCAGGCCGACCACATCGGCAGTACGGAAAGTGGCCGATTTAGGGCGACCTAAGCGCGGGCCGGTAAGATCATCAACCACATCAAAACGGATGCCAAAATCCTGCGCATGCTTGATCGTTGCCAGCATCGAAAATACACCGATGCGGTTGGCGATAAAGTTCGGCGTATCTTTGGCGCGAACGACGCCCTTGCCCAGCCGCAGCGTCAGGAAAGTCTCCAAAGCATCGAGGGTATCGCCGTGTACGCCTTGCGTAGCAATGAGTTCAACCAGATACATATAGCGCGGCGGGTTGAAAAAATGGATGCCGCAGAAACGCTCACGCAACTCGGCAGGCACGGCTTGCGCCAGGCTCTCAATCGACAGACCCGAGGTATTGGTCGCTAAAATCGCATGCGGCGCTAGATGTGGTGCGATTTTGGCGTACAGATCGGACTTCCAATCGAGCCGTTCGGCAATCGCTTCGATGACCAGATCGCAATCGGCGAGCAGCGCCAAGTCGCTACCGTAGTTGGCGGGCGTAATGCCATCGACGCGGCTGGCCGACATCAACGGGGCCGGTTTGAGTTTTTTCAGGTTTTCAATCGCTTTAAGCGCAATACCATTGGGCTCGCCCGACGGAGCAGGCAAATCAAAGAGCACCGTGGCAATCCCGGCATTGGATAAATGCGCGGCGATTTGCGCGCCCATCACGCCAGCGCCCAGCACGGCGACACGGCGGATCTGCGGCGTTGATTGTTGTTTCAATACTGTCATTGTGATGGCCTCGGCAGAGGTTGTGTAACACAGGGCTTTGCCCTGCCTGATTGATCCGGGGGCGGCCAGCGGCCTGCGCCCCGGATGGCGTTAACAATCAGAAACGATGGTTGTACTGCGCGCCCAGAGTGATGGAGCTGACATCGTAATTGCCCCGTACTGTTGCGCCGTTCTGGTCGGTTTGCGCCACTTTGGCCTTGGCCAGATCAACGTAGATCGCGGTAACGTCAATCGACTGGTTTGGCGAAATGGCGTAGTTGGCACCCAGCGCCACCCAGATCCGGTCGCTGTCAGGGATGCTGGCAATGCGGTTAGCGTCGTTTTCCGGCGCATTGTCGTAGGCCAGACCGGTACGGATCAGCCATTTTTCGCTGGCTTTATACGTTGCGCCAATTGAGTAACGGCTGGTGTTGTTCCAGTTGGTTGGCGTGACTGAATCGGCCTTGCCATCGAGCTTAATGCGGATTTCCTGAAAGCGTGAGTGGCGGGTCCAGGTGTAATCGGCCATTACTGCCCATTGCGCGTTGATCTGGTGAAAGCCGTTAATCGAGAAAGACTCCGGGGTTTCAACCTGCAAAGTGGCTTTGCTATTGGTCAGCTGGGCATTCAGGCCAGCCTGAATGCCGCCGCCCAGCACTGGCCCCAATGGGCTGCTGGCGAAGTTTTGCGGCACATTAAATTTGGCGTTGCCCTCCAGCTTGTGGCGGATCGCCGAGCGATACGCAATACCCATACGGGTATCGGCCGAGAAGTTAATGGTTGCGCCAAGGTTAAAGCCATACCCGATGTCATCACCCGTCACCTCGCTACTACCATCGTAGGCGGTATTGCTGGAAATCTGCGCCGCGGCGGCACGCACTGAGGTACATTGTGGCGACAATGGCGCTGGCGTACACACATTGGTCAGCGCAGAACGTGCAGCCGACGAGCCCAGATCCAGCTGTTTGGCCAACTTGCCGTCGATATACTGCACGCTCACCCCGGCACCAATCGTCAGCATCTCGTTCACTTTGTAGGCCAGCGAAGGATTGAAATTAAACGTCGACAGCGAGCTTTCGGTCGTGTTGTAGCGCCCTACCCAGTCCTTGCTGTAATCGGTGTGCGAACCAAACGGCACAAATAGCCCGGCACCCACGGTCAGGCGATCATTCAGCTGATGCGACAGATACAGATGCGGCACCGGCGTGCTCACGCCAAAGCTGCCGCCATTGCTGCCCACAATCGGGCGGCCTGCGGCATTGGTTGATCCGGTATCGCTAAATTTGCCGTCAGGCATGATGTAATTGATCACACCTGCCACTTGCGTGCCTTCAACCTGAGCCAGCCCTGCCGGGTTATAGAACAAGACCGAGGCATCGTTCATCCCCGCTGCGCCCGAATTGGCCACGCCCTGATTGCTGGCACTTTGCGTACCAAAGTTATAGCCCGAAGCCAGCGCCTGACCAGAGCCGAGCAAAGCGCCCAGCAGGCCTATCATTTGTAGCGAACGTACCGTGGTTTTGAGTGAAAAAGCGCTTTGCGTCATTATCGTTTCTCCAAGAGGCAGTGCATCAATGAGCCGGCTCTTTGGCCGGCCCTTATTTCAGTATTAAGTTACTTATTTAAAAAGGCTCTCGCTGCACAAGACGCAGCTACGCAGTCGTTAAACGATCGTCCGGCGAATGGCATCAGGGTCCGGGTTGCTTAAATGGGCGTCAAAATCGTCGACCATAATCACTTCGCGTTTCAGGCGACGGGCGCGTGTTACCGCAGCAAATTCCTCCTGCGTCAATAAGCCCTGATCGAGTGCTTCCTGCAAACGCTCGCTGCCAGTGAATGCTTTGAGCTGGCCTTCACGCTGCGCACGGCGCAATTTGCTTTCCACGCCTTCGGTCTCGATCACCGCTTTGAGGGCAAACTCCAGCACGCCGACCGCATCGTGCTCATCATTCGGGCGGTACATATATTTCACCAGACGATCACGCGACGCGCATGGCTCCATCAGATTGCGCGCGATGCGTGTACCAACGCGGTCGGCTGGTGCTTTCATGCTCATCCCCCACGGAAAAACAATCCGGCGGGCGCACCAGGCGATAAAGCGGTTCGGGTGATTGGCCAGAAAGCCATTCATTGCTTCCTGACAATCGTAGAGCGCCGTTTCAACAGCCCAGCGCACCAATGGACGGTCTTCTTTGGGCTCGCCATCGTCGTGAAATTTCTTCAGTGCGGCGGTGGCGATATACAGGTTGGACAACATATCGCCCAAGCGCGCAGAGAGTTTTTCCTTAAATTTCAAACTACCGCCGAGCGTCCCCATACCCAAATCGGCAAGGAAAGCAAAAGCGCTGGAAAAACGCACAATGTCACGATAATTCTGTGCAGTCGGGCCGTCTTTTGGCGAGACAACAAAGCGTGCGCCAGTTAACCCCAACCAGAAAGCCCGCACTTTATTGGAAATCGCAAAGCCGATATGGCCGATCACTGCGTCGTCAAAGGCGTTCAAATCCTTGCTCATTGCCGCGCGCAATTCTTTGAGCACGAAGGGATGGCAACGGATCGCGCCCTGACCAAAAATAATCATGCTGCGCGTCAGAATATTCGCCCCTTCCACCGTAATAGCGACGGGTATAGCCTGGTAGCCCAATGCCAAGTAGTTGCGCGGACCGATACATACCGCTTTACCGGCGTGAACGTCCATCGCGTCATTGATGGTTTTACGCATGCGTTCGGTATTGTGATACTTCAAAATCCCCGACAAGACCGAGGGTTTTTCGCCCATATCAAGCGCGGTCAGCGCCAGGCGTTGCGCGGCATCCATCTGATAGGTGTAGCCACCGATGCGACCCAAAGCTTCATCGACGCCTTCAAAGCGACCAATCGACAGGCCAAACTGGCTACGAATCCGCGCATAAGCCCCAGTGGTATACGCAGCGAGCTTGCCCGATGCCACCGACATCGCAGGCAGCGAAATACAGCGGCCGACCGACAGGCATTCAACGAGCATTTTCCAGCCCTGACCGACGTAATCCTGTCCGCCAATCACCCAATCCATCGGGATAAAGACGTCCTTGCCCCAGTTCGGGCCATTCTGGAATGTGCTGGTGCCCGGATAATGGCGGCGGCCGATATTGACGCCGTCGTGATTGGTTGGAATTAGCGCGCAGGTAATGCCCACGTCGTCCTTGGTGCCGATCAGATGATCGGGGTCGTACAACTTGAACGCCATACCCAGAATCGTCGCCACTGGGCCGAGCGTGATATAGCGTTTTTCCCAGCTCAGGCGGATGCCGAGGACGTTCTCATGGCGCTCGCCAGTACGTTTATCGGTATAACTGCCGCGAGTGACAACACCATAATCGGGAATGCCGCCCGCGTCCGAGCCTGCTTCTGGGCTAGTCAGCGCAAAACATGGGATTTCTTCACCTTTGGCCAAGCGCGGCAGATAGTAGTTTTTCTGCGCTTCAGTGCCGTAGTGTTGCAGCAATTCGCCTGGGCCGAGCGAATTGGGCACCATCACCGTTACCGCGGCGCTGCCCGAACGCGTCGCGATCTTGGTCACAACACGCGCGTGGGCGTAATTGGAAAACTGTTTACCGCCGTATTCCTTCTTGATAATCATGCCCAAGAAGCCGTTTTGCTTGATGAAATCCCACACTTCGGGCGATAGGTCTTTGCGATTTTGCGTGATGTCCCAGTCGTCGAGCATCTGGCACAGCGTTTCGGTTGGCCCATTAATAAACGCCTCTTCTTCGGCGCTCAATTTGGGCTCGGGATAGCTGTGCAGCTCGTCAAAATCGGGTTTACCGCTAAATAACTCACGGTCCCACCACACCGTACCGGCGTCGATGGCTTCCTGTTCGGTTTGCGACATCGGCGGCGTGATTTTGCGGAAAATGCCAAACAAGGGGCCAGTCAGAATAATCTGGCGCAGCGGTTTGAGATTCAGAATGATCGCGACGGTCAGTAAGAGATAAAACCAGATTGGCGATGCGCCCTGAACAAATGTGCCATACGCCGCACCGACCAGAATCAGCACCGAGCTCAGCCAGAGCGGCGCACGCAAGTACGCTAGCGCCCCTAGCAAAACCACAATAACTGCCATGCAAATAACGAGGGTCATGATAGCCTCCTAGGCCTGAACAGCTGCCGGGCTGGTTAAGCCTGCAGAAATGAAGGGAAGCAGCATTTGCGCCACGCGCTGCGGATCACGCGCATTGACCATGGGCTGGGCGGTAAACAGGCGCAGCACATGATTGCCAGCAAAAGCGTTAAACATTGCACTGGTCATAAAGTGAAAGCGCCAGGCGACTTCTGCTGCCGATAATTCGGGCAAAGCGCGCTCTAGCGCCTGCTGATAGCGGCGAGTCAACTCACCATAGCGCTGCGGGATTTTTTCTTTCAAAATGGCGCGCGGCTCGATGTAGGTGCGCGCCAGCAGCCGGACAAATACCAGGCCGCCGTACTCCGGCTTGCTCCCCATTTCGAGCGCTGCCGATAAAAATGATTCGGCAATCGCGATTGGATCATTGGCTTGTGCGGTAGACTCCAGCTCGGTCAGCTTGGCCAGCGAAAGCCGGACAAATGGCTCGGCACGACGTTCAAACACCGCCTGAAACAGGCCATCTTTTGAACCAAAGTAATAGTTGACCGCGGCGATATTCACTTCGGCCGCGGCAGTGATTTGCCGCATTGAAGTGCCATCAAAGCCATGATCGATAAACAGCAGCTCGGCGGCATTTAAAATCCGGGTCGATGTATCGAGGTTTTTTACTGCATCCATCGTGCGCTCCAGCGACTAGATTTTGTAGTTGACGAAAATCAATTTCAAACAAGTGTTTGAAAATTAAATCCAGCCTGAAGTCTTGTCAAGTAGCAAACGCTTAAATACAGGTAATTGCCTAGCAGAACGTGGCAAAACCAACACGAGCTCACACGGCACACCCAAACCACTCGGTCAGCAAATCATGGCAATTACAAAGAACCGTTTTTTCGTACACAGATCAATCTACTAGGGTATTGATCTATAGAGCATATTTATCAATACATACAGAGCTATACCTGCCATATAAAATCTAAGCCAGACACAAAGCAATCACCCCCTGCTGGCCACCCTGGATTTAGCGCGCCTTGCGTGATGCGGCTCGACCCGACGACACAAGCGTTGCCGGGCAATGCGGCAGCCTGTGCTAAACTGCCACCACTTTGACTTTGGCAAGCGCTATGTTTGAACTACTCATCGGCTTACGCTACACACGGGCAAAACGCCGCAATGGCTTTATCTCCTTTATCCAGCTGATTTCGATTGCCGGCATCGGGCTGGGCGTTGCCGCGCTGATTATTGTGCTGTCGGTGATGAATGGCTTTCAGGAAGAAGTGCGCAACCGCATTCTGGGCATGGCCTCGCACATTACAATTACCGGCCCAGGCAGCGCGCTGGGCAACTGGCAAGCCGCCGCGCAAACCGCCGAGCAGAACCCGCATGTCAAAGGAACTGCGCCGTATGTACTGGGCCAGGGATTATTTACCAATGGCAGCCAGGTGAAAGGCGTACTGGTACGAGGCATTGAGCCGGCTCAGGAACCTAAAGTCAGCGAGATCACCGACAAAATGCTGGTGGGCTCGGCAGCCGATTTGCGCGCCAATGAGTTTTCGGTAATTCTGGGCTGGAATCTGGCGCAGGAGCTGGGCGTAACCATGGGCGACAAGGTCACGCTGATTACGCCGCAGGGCCAAGTCACGCCAGCCGGGCTGATTCCACGCCTGCGCCAATTTGAGATCGTTGGCATTTTCAAAGCTGATTACTACCCATACGACGCCAATCTAGCGCTCATTCACCTATCGGACGCCCAAAAGCTCTATCGCACTGGCGATGCTGTGACTGGCGTGCGGGTCAAACTGGACGATTTATTCCAGGCACGGCAAGTGGCCAGGGAAATCAACCGCAGCCTGCCCGAACTGATTGTTGCCGACTGGAGCCAGGAAAACCCCAGCTATTTCCGGGCGGTTGAGATCGAAAAGCGCATGATGTTTATTATCCTGACACTGATTGTGGCGGTAGCGGCGTTTAATCTGGTTTCCACGCTGGTGATGGTTGTGACCGACAAGCAGGCCGACATTGCCATCCTACGGACATTGGGTGCCTCTCCCGCCTCGATCATGAAGATCTTTCTGGTTCAGGGCGCCATGTCAGGCGTGATAGGCACGGCCAGTGGCGTAGCGGGCGGCGTGCTGGTTGCGCTCAATATTGGCACGATTGTCCCGTTTATTGAACGGCTGATCGGCAGCCAGATTCTGTCCGCCGATGTTTATCTGATTACCGAATTGCCCAGCAAAGTGATTAGCAGCGATGTGATCAGCATTGGCGTGATCTCACTGTTGCTGGCTCTGCTGGCCACACTCTACCCAAGCTGGCGTGCTTCCCGAGTCAACCCGGCCGAAGCTTTGCGCTACGAATAGACCTCGATGCACAAAACGCTCACCGCGCCGAAGCTGCGCACGCAACTAGGGCTGACTGCGTGAGCTGCTTAGCTATTATTTTGATGAGTTCATCATGAATACTTCTGACATCATTCTCAGTGCCCGCAATGTATGCAAAAGCTACCAAAGCGGAAAACTGAGTACGCCTGTGCTGCACGACATCAATTTCAGCCTGAACCGGGGCGAAATTACCGCACTGGTCGGCGCGTCCGGCTCGGGCAAATCAACTTTGCTGCATTTGCTGGGCGCGCTGGATCAACCCAGCGCCGGCAGCATAGCGCTGATGGGGCAAGATCCGTTTGCACTGGGTGAAACTGCCCGCGGCCAGTTACGCAATACACATCTGGGCTTTATTTATCAGTTTCATCATTTGCTGCCCGAATTTAGCGCAATAGAAAATGTTGCCATGCCCTTGTTGATCAGACGCATGGACAAGGCTGCCGCCTTAGCGCAAGCGGGCAAAATGCTCACACAAGTAGGGCTTGAACACCGGCTAGAACACAAGCCTAGCGAGCTATCGGGTGGAGAAAGGCAAAGAGCTGCCATCGCTAGAGCTTTGGTTACCCAACCCGCCTGCGTGCTGGCTGATGAACCCACAGGCAACCTGGACCGCAGCAACGCGCTGGCCGTTTTTGATCTGATGATTGAATTGGCCCAGAACACCGGTACCGGATTCGTGATCGTTACGCACGATATTGAACTGGCCGAGCGCTGCCAGCGCATTTGCAAAATAACAGATGGCCGAATTGATGCAGAAGAAATCAGTTAATCAGATTTGAATGTATTGCTGGTGATATGGAGAGTGTGAGTCTGATTGGCTAGGCTGCAGCCAGTTTGAGCAAGGCATAAAGAACTAGAATAATCTTGGGATGCGATCAAGCTACTCGCCCCGCAATCATAAAGATCGAGGGAACGAGCAGCTTCAAAGGACTTTATTAAATAGCCGAATTACTTAGCCAGCAAAATCCGCAACATGCGACGCAGCGGCTCAGCAGCGCCCCACAGCAATTGATCGCCAATCACAAACGCGCTGATGTATTCCGGGCCCATATTCAGCTTGCGTACACGGCCAACACCGATATCGAGCTTGCCGGTGATTTGCGCTGGGATCAGCTCTTTCACGCTGACTTCGCGGTCGTTCGGCACCCATTTCACCCAATCGTTACCTGATTTGATAATCGACTCGATTTCAGCCAAAGGCAGGTCGCGTTTCAGTTTGATCGTCAATGCCAAGCTGTGGCAACGCATCGCGCCGATACGTACGCACAAACCGTCAACCGGAATCGTTGCATCCGTGCCGAGGATTTTGTTCACTTCAGCCTGGCCTTTCCACTCTTCTTTTGATTGACCGTTATCGAGTTGTTTGTCGATCCAAGGGATCAAGCCGCCCGCCAATGGCGCGCCAAAGAATTCGGTTGGTACGTCGTTAGAAATCGTATGCGCCACTTTTTTGTCGATTTCCAGAATTGCTGACGATGGCGTTGCCAACGCATCGGCTACCGAGTTGTAAACCACGCCCATGCCTTTGAGCAATTCACGCATATGGTTCGCACCGCCACCAGAAGCAGCTTGGTAAGTCATTGACGACACCCAGTCAACCAGACCTGCTTTAAACAAGCCGCCCATGCCCATCAGCATGATCGAGTTGGTACAGTTACCGCCGATGTAGTTTTTCACGCCTTTAGCCAAAGCGCCCTGGATCACGTCGTCGTTCACTGGATCAAGGATAATGACTGCGTCTTCTTCCATACGCAGCGTTGAAGCCGCATCAATCCAGTAGCCTTCCCAGCCAGCCGCGCGCAATTTCGGGAATACCGCAGTCGTGTAGTCGCCGCCTTGGCAAGAGATAATCACGTCCATCTCGGCCAATTGTGCAATATCGTTAGCGTCTTTCAGGGTGCCAGCGTCTTTGCCAAAATTAGGCGCAGCCTGACCTGCTTGCGATGTGGTGAAAAAGACGGGATCAATCACATCAAAATCGCGTTCTTCCTGCATACGTTGCATCAGGACCGAGCCCACCATACCGCGCCAACCGACTAAACCAACCCGTTTCATGTTCTTTTCCTTATCCGATAACAAAATACCAAGCACTGCCATCTGTGATTTGCGACTGCAATCCAGACTTTTGTCTGTGCTTCAGAGCAAGCCCTTGATATTAGAGAAATTCCGTATATATGGCTAGTTGGAAAAACGCAAGAATCATTCCCCAACTCACAAATTACCCTAAAATTAATATAAAATTTTAAAATTCAAAAGAATTTAGTAAGTAAAAACATGGAGCGAGGTCAAAACATGCAAGAAGCTTCACCCAGAAAATTCAAGCATCCAATGTTGATCGAGGCTCAGCAAAAGCTCGTCACGCAGCAGCTCCAGCGCGATCAGGATGATCTTGCCTTCCGGATCGAAATGGCGCTGATGTCGGGGCAGTCGCGGCAATTGACGCTATTTCTTGAAGACAGCGAAGGGCTGACGTTCTTCCTGCGTCATTTGCTCAAGGATTTGCGGCAACTGCATCAACATGCGCCGCGTGAAGCCGCCAGTCTGCAAGATCGCCTCTTGCAGGGCTTGCCAGACGGACGCCACGACGCTTTTGACAGCCAGCTCAAGATATCGCAGTATCCGCATCTTTCCTCTTTGGCTGTACGTTAATGCGTATTCTCATTCAGCGGGTTAGTTCGGCTCAGGTTACTGTTGCACAGCATGTCATCGGCAAAATTGACCACGGCTTGCTACTACTGCTGGGCGTCACTCATACGGACACCACCGCAGACATTGAACTGCTGGCTAATAAAATTAGTAACTTACGCATTTTTGACGATGAACAGGGGGTCATGAACCGTTCGGTCATTGATGTCGCAGGCGAAGTACTGGCGGTGAGTCAATTTACCTTGTACGCCAGCTGCAAAAAAGGCAATCGCCCCAGCTGGAGTGCCGCCGCACCGGGTGCCATCAGCGAACCTTTATTCGAGCAATTTGTAGCCACACTGGCGCAAAAACTGGGGCGTCCCGTCGCCACCGGGCAGTTTGGTGCCGATATGCAGGTCTCGTTGACCAATAACGGGCCAGTTACCATCTGGCTGGACTCGAAGCAACCTGATTAAGCACGTACGGGAAACTACTAATCTTGACCCTGCTTGCGGTGCGGGGCAGAATAAAACCAGCGCTGAGTTGAAAACAGCTTGCAGGGCGCTTTAAATAATCTGCTAAAGCGTGCATAGCATCCAGCCACGCGAGCCGTGGCTTTTTTATTGCCGTGCTGTTGCGCCTATTAATCGACAACTTGCGGGGCGCGCGGGCCAATCCGGTCCAAATACCGCTAAAGCGTCGGCAGCAAAGGCTGCCGGCAACTTCATTCAGGAGTTTGCCCAATGTACGACTGTTTAGACGATACCAGTGTAAAACGCGCCATACCCGCAGTGACAAAACCAACCCTACCATCCGGCGTACACTTTCAATTGCACCTGCATTACCGGGAACATTCGCGGTTGCTGCTCAAACTGGCACCAGACGCTTCGCCTGCGCAGCTTGGTCTGGCGTATGCCGCAGCGCTCAGCGCCGGGCTGGCCACGCAGAATTTACCCAATGGCAGTGTGCTGATTTTCAAGCTCAATCTGGATCAGGCGCTATCGTTCCAGCTGCGCTTTGCCGATCTGCTGGCCCACTACGAACCCGCACGACATACGCCACACAGTACTTAGGACACCATGTCACTACGAAAAGACGCCAAAGCAACCTGGTTACTGGCCTGGCCAATTATGGTCGGCCAGCTGGCGCAAACAGGAACTGCGTTTGTCGATGCGGTGATGGCTGGCCATGTCTCGGCGGCTGATCTGGCCGCCGTATCGGTGGGGGCGTCGATCTGGACCACGCTGATCGTCACGCTGATGGGTTTATTGCTGGCCATCAGCCCGCTGGCGGCGCAAAAAGTGGGGGCCAATGCCCAGGCCGAATTACCCGGCCTAACCCAGCAGGCCCTGTATCAGGCCATTCTGGCCGGTGGGATCGCCATGCTGATTGCACATGCGGTTTTGCCGGTCTTTGATCACCTCGGCTTGACAGCCGAAGTCGCCGATAAAGCCAAACGTTTTCTAGCCGCAGTGAGCTGGGGTCTACCCGCGCTGGCGATCAGCCGGGTCTTGTATGGCTATAGCTCGGCGCTCAATCAAACCAAACCGATGATGGTGATTGCCTTGATTGCGCTGGCCTTGAATATTCCAGCCAACTGGGTACTGATTTACGGTTATTTTGGCTTTCCAGCGCTGGGTGCAGTCGGTTGCGGCTGGGCCACGGCTTTGTGCATGTGGGTCAGTGCGCTGATGTGGCTGATCTGGATTCGGCATGCGCCGGTATATCGGGGTACTCATCCCTTTGATAAACTCAGGGGTATTGACTGGCAGGCCCAGTGGCAATTGGCCAAGCTGGGCATACCCATTGGGATGATGTTCTTTATCGAAGTCAGTGCCTTCAGCCTGATTGCCCTGCTGATCGCCCGCCTTGGCACCACGGCGGTGGCAGCGCATCAGGTGGCGCTTAATTTTGCCTCACTGCTGTTTATGATTCCAATGGCGATTGGGACAGCGCTCACGGTGCGCGTAGGCCATGCGGCAGGTGCTGGCGACTGGGCCCAAGCGCGGCTGATCGGCCAGAATGGCGTTCGGCTGGGCCTGATTGTGGCCGCTCTGGGCGGCGGCTTGACGATGCTACTGGGCGGCCAGATTGCCCGGCTCTATACCCAGGATGCCGCCGTGCTGGCGCTGGCGACGCAATTGCTGGTGTTTGCCGGATTATTTCAGTTTTCCGATGCCACCCAAGTGGTCGCCAGCGGCGTCTTGCGCGGCTACCAATCGACCCGGCTGCCGATGATGCTGCATTTGCTGGCTTTCTGGTTAATCGGCCTGCCGCTGGGCTATGCACTCACTTTTGGCGTTGGCCCGTTCACCGCACATGGCGCTCAAGGCTACTGGCTGGCGCTGGTGGTGGCCCTAACCTTTGCCGCCTTGTCTTTACTCTGGCTATTCCGCCGCGTCAGCCTCAGCCGACTTTCAAGCTCTTAAAACATTAATTCAGAGTATATGCCTACGGCCAATTCTAATCATAGGCTACAGGGCAATACCCCCTACTCTCCCCAGCGCTGCATCAACTGGTGCGGCACTTGCAACTGATCCAGTATGCGCGCCACAACAAAATCAACCAGATCCGACACCTGCGTCGGATGGTGATAAAAACCTGGGTTGGGCGGCAAAATCACCACGCCCAGCCGGGCGAGCTTAAGCATATTTTCCAGATGAATTGCCGAATACGGTGTCTCGCGCGGCACAACGATCAACGTTTTGCGCTCCTTGATCATCACATCGGCGGCGCGCTCCAAGAGATTATCCGAAGCGCCATTGGCAATCGCCGAGAGCGCACCCATCGTGCACGGCACCACCACCATACCGTCGCCCGGATTGGAGCCCGAAGCCATCGGTGCAAACCATTCCTGCTGGCCATAAACCTGCAATTGCGCCGGATCGGCCAATTGGTACTGCGCGCGCAATAGCTCGGCCAGATCGGCTGCACGCGAGGGCCAGCTCAGGTTCATTTCCTGCTTGGCCACAATCTGCGCCACCGAGGTATACACCAAACGCACTGTGCAGCCTGCAGCCAGCAGGCATTCCAGCGTGCGCAGTCCGTAAGGCAAACCGGATGCGCCAGTAAAAGCCAGAGTAATCGTTTTCATGCCAAATCCTGTCCGGGTCAGTGTGTCTACTGCGTGTGAGCGCTAGCGATTGATGTCGGGGCTTGCGCCGGATATTGCCTGAGCAAACGCTCGGCAATCACGCCGTTCACAAAACCAAATACCAGCGCCATGCCGCTCAACAGCGGGATCAAATAAATAATGCCATCGTGCGGAATCAGCCACAGCCGCGCCAGCAGCAATTGCCCTGCGGTATGCGCCAGCGCGGAGAGCAAGGAAATACTTACCATCCCAAAATGCCGCCGGGGCAAACACTGGCACAGCGCCAACACCAGCAAGCTCAATATACCGCCCGCCAGGCTGAGTGCGAAACCTGGCGAAAATATGCCGCCCAGCACAATACTAGCCCCAAGTATACGCAGGATACTCACCCAGGCAGCGGCTTTCCAGCCCATACGCTCCAGTGCAATCAGCGTCACAATATTGGCCAGGCCCGGCTTCACGCCCGGAATCGGCGATGGAATGCCCGACTCGAGCACACTCAACACAATGGCATACGCGGCCAGGCGCGCAATATAAGCGTCCTGCGGCGTAATCTGGATACGCTTGGGCGCGGTGGTGTGCTTGTTGGTAGTACGCTTAGTAACTGAGGCTGTCATAAGCGCGCGGCTGATGGCCGACGAGTTCGATACTGGTTCGGTTGGGCAGGCAAATTGCACTCTGCCCGGCTTGCTGCAACCACCCGGCCCGCACACAATACTGGCGCGGGCTAGGATCAGCGGCAATCCGCGCCTTGCCCGCCGCGACTTCAACCACGGTTTCACCCAAAGGCCCGGCCACGTGCAAGGTTTTGGCGGCCATCAGATCAAGCTCGGCATACACTTGGCCATCCTGATAAATCCGGACCCGCGTTGCCCGTGGCTGCGCCCAGCTCCAATAAGTCAGCACACCCCATAGCGCGGCCAGTAGCAATAGACACAGCACATCGCCCCATTTCAGCAGCCGCCAGCTTTCAATAACCATCTTGCTCGCGGTGGCGGATCATCACCTGCCGGGAACGGGCAAAATGCCGTTTAAGCTCCTCAGCCAGATACACCGAGCGGTGTTGACCGCCAGTACAACCAATCGCCACGGTGACATAGCTGCGCTGGTCGCGCTCAAATTCGGGCAACCAGCGCTCCAGAAAGCCCAGAATATGCGTCAGATACGGGCCCACGGTGGGCTGGCGCATTAGGAAATCGGCCACCGGCTGATCCATGCCCGTCAGCGGGCGCAAATCGGGGTCGTAATAGGGGTTGGGTAGACAACGCGCGTCAAACACAAAATCGGCATCCAGCGGAATGCCGTGCTTAAAGCCAAATGATTCAAAAATCAGCGTCAGCTTGGCCTTATCCGAGACAATAAAATCACGGATCCACTGCCGCAACTTGGACGCAGCCATACCACTGGTATCAATACAATGCCCCATCTCCCGAATATCACCGAGTACTTCGCGCTCCATCCCAATGCATTCGCTCACAGTGAGCTGGCCATTGGACAGCGGGTGGCTACGGCGACTTTCGGAGTAGCGCTTGATGATGGTTTCATCATTGGCCTCCAGAAACAGCACGCGCACATCCACGTTCAGCTGCAGCAAGGCATCCAGATGTTCGGGCAGGCTGGTCAGGTTATGCGCACTACGGGCATCGACCGCAATCGCCACGCGCGGATAACCATCCAGATCCAGCATGGACACCGCTTGCGGCAACAAAGGCGCGGGCAGATTGTCGAGGCAGTAATAGCCCAGATCTTCCAGCGCCCGCAAAGCCACCGATTTGCCAGCGCCGGACAAACCAGATAACAGAACGACTTGCTGTGGAGTCGGCATTTATTCGCCCATTTCCATAAATTTCTGATGCCGTTCGATAAACTCGCGCGTCGAATCAATCCCGCGCAGCTGCAAAATATAATTGCGCACAGCCGATTCAACCAGCACCGCCAGATTACGCCCGGCGGCCACCGGAATCACCAGCTTGCGGATCGGTACATCCAGAATCGCCTGCGTGGCCGCCTGCATTTGCAAGCGATCGACTGGCGCGAGCGATTCGCCACCGGCTTTGGCCAGATGGATAATCAGCTTCAGGGTTTTTTTCGGGCGCACGGCGGTTTCGCCAAAGATGGTGCGGATATTCAAGACCCCGATCCCGCGCACTTCGAGAAAATCGCGCAACATCGGCGGGCAGCGCCCTTCCAGCGTCTCCGGGTTGGTCCGATAGACCTCGACCACATCATCGGCCACCAGACCGTGGCCGCGCGAAATCAGCTCCAGCGCCAGCTCGGATTTACCCATTGATGACTCACCAGTCAGCAAAACGCCGACCTCCAGCACATCCAGAAATACCCCATGCAGGTGTGTCGATACAGCCAGTGCCTTGCTTAGGTAGTAGCGCAATACCTCCATTAAATACGGAGACTGCTCCGGGCTGGTCAATAAGGGAACATGGTGCCTTTCGGCCGCGTCGCGCAGCGCATCAGGAACAACCTGCCCATTGGCCACGATCATCGCCGCCATTTCGCTGGCAAAAAGCTGATTGAGGCTATTGAGCTGTACATCAGGCGAGAGGCTGTTGACGTAGGCAATCTCGGCAATCCCCAGCACCTGAATCCGGTTCGGGTGAACAAAATTCAAATGGCCAACTAACGAGAGCGACGGTTTTTGCTCGCTGGCGTCATTCGAGAGCAGATTATTGGCCCCAGATTGACCCGCAACCCAGGTCAGGCGCAGTTTTTCGGCGTTATCAATAAATAATTGGCGGGCGGTAATCTGGGGCATACGATTCTCAAAAAAAAACTGCACCGATGAGATGCAGTCTTGATATTAACCAGCTAAGCAAACGGAGTCTAGCTCAATGCAGTTACGCAAAATCGGCGCCGTACGGCAGCCAGTTTGCGATGCGCTCCCACACCAGATGCGGCTCTGGCAAGGTATTGAGCTCTTCGCGCAATTGCTTGTCCGAAAAGAGTTGTGCCAGCTCGGACAGAATCTGCAAATGCAGATCAGTGGCATTGGCAGGCACCAGCAAGACAAAAATCAGCGACACCGGCTTGCCGTCGGGCGCATCAAACGGGATGGGTTCTTTCAGGCGGACAAAAGCACCCGTGGCTTCTTTCAGGCCTTTAATCCGGCCATGCGGAATTGCCACGCCCTGCCCCAAGCCGGTAGAACCGAGCTTTTCGCGGGCAAACAGGCTGTCAAAAATCACGCTGCGCGCAATGCCGTGGCTATTTTCAAACACAATGCCCACGTGCTCAAAAACGCGTTTTTTGCTACCAACGTCTAGATCGAGAAAAACATTGCTCGTTGGCAGAATTTTGGTAATCAGGCTCATGGTCTGTCTGTATTCCCTAGTGGACTGGGTATTGTACTTGCCTTGCTCAGAAACAAAAACGGGAACGACTCGCGGCGTTCCCGTTGTCTTGCTTACGCAACGAATTATTCTTCAATCACCGCTTGGTGTTTGATCGCTTCATTGCGATGAGAAGACATTTTTTCTTTGTGTTTGACCACCTGACGATCCAGCTTGTCCATCAGGACATCGATCGCGGCGTACAAATCTTCCTCAATCGCCTCAACGTGAATGTCTTTGCCGCTCACATGCACTGTGACCTCGGCTTTGTGCTGCAGTTTGTCTACCGTCAGAATCACAGACGCATCGATGACGTTGTCGAAATGACGGATTACGCGTTCGATTTTGCTGCTGACATACTCACGGATAGCTGGAGTAACTTCAAGATGATGACCGCTGATGTTGAGGTTCATATTATTGCTCCTTCGATTTATATCGCCCTGCTACAGGCTTTTGCGCTGACTGGCAGGCGCAATGTTCAGCGCCTCCCGATACTTGGCCACGGTGCGCCGCGCTACTGCGACACCTTGCCTTGCGAGTTCTTCAGTTATAGCACTATCCGATAGGGGTTTCTTCGGATTTTCCTGCGCTACCAGCTGTTTGATCAAAGCCTTGATCGATGTAGCCGAATTTTCGCCGCCGCTGTCGTTTTCAACATGGCTGCCGAAGAAGTATTTGTACTCCAAAACGCCGCGCGGTGTCAGCATAAATTTTTGCGTTGTCACACGAGAAATTGTCGATTCGTGTAATTCCAGCTCGTCAGCAATGTCACGCAAGACCATGGGCTTCATGGCTACTTCGCCATGCTCGAAGAAAGCTTGCTGTCGCGCGACGATCGCTTGGGCTACTCGCAAAATGGTACTGCCACGCTGTTCTATGCTTTTAATCAACCACCTAGCTTCCTGCAAAGCGCCAGCCATGCTCTCGCCAGCTTCACCCTGCAAGAGTCGCGCATACATTTCATTGACTTTAATTTTGGGCTGAGCGGCCTGATTCAAGCGTACAGTCCAGCGGCCACGCAACTTTTGCACCAGCACATCCGGCACCACATAACGTGTTGTATCCGCACCCCAGTTGGCTGCGGGCCGCGGATTAAGGCTGCGAATAATCTGCTGTGCCTGCCGTAACTGATCTTCATCACAATGGAACTGTTTTTTAATCCGTGCAAAGTCACGCACCGCCAACAATTCCAATCCTGCATCAATCAACTGGCGTGCCAATTCATACTCAGGCAAGTGCGGTGCGGACTTCAATTGCAAAAGCAGGCATTCGGACAAAGAACGCGTGCCGATTCCCAGTGGCTCCAGCTGCATCAGATACTGATGGGCGGTGCGCAGCTCATCAACTTCCAGTTCAAACTCCTGCACCAGCTCGTCGGGCAATTGCGCAAAGATCTCGTCCAGCTGCTGCGTCAGCAAACCATCCTCGTCCAGCGCTTCAATGAGCAAAGCGAGCAAAGCATGATCACGCGCCGACAAACCCAGCAGGCGTGCCTGCTGCAGCAAATGGTCGCGTAAAGTCACCTCGATGGCGACACGCAAGGTTGGGTCATGCTCATCGTCATCATCAAAAGAAGCCCCGCTTTTGACTTCGTCCCAGCGCAAACCATCCAGATCATCGCCCTGCTCGGCACTGGTTTCGGCAGTATCTGGTGCCTGCTCGGCTGCTTCAGGCTGATCAGCCGTGTCTTCACGTTCAAGCAAAGGGTTATCTGCGAGGTATTGTTCGATTTCCTGATTGAAATCGAGCGTAGACAGTTGCAGCAGCTTGATCGACTGCTGCAACTGGGGCGTGAGATTGAGCTGCTGCGACATGCGCAGCTGCAGTGATTGCTTCATAAATCCAGCGATAATATAAAAAACTACATGCGGAAATGCTCGCCCAGGTACACGCGGCGGACTTCTTCATTATTCACGATCTCGGCCGGTTTGCCAGCGGCCATCACGGCACCTTCCGAGATAATATAGGCGCGATCGCAAATCCCTAGGGTTTCACGCACATTGTGATCGGTAATCAACACACCGATACCGCGCTCTTTCAGAAAACCGATAATGCGCTGAATATCGATTACCGCGATAGGGTCAACGCCGGCAAAGGGCTCATCGAGCAAGACAAACTGCGGGTTGGACGCCAGAGCACGGGCAATTTCAACCCGACGGCGCTCGCCACCCGACAAGCTCATCGCGCTACTGTCGCGCAAATGTCCGACGTGCAGATCGTGCAATAACTCATCTAGCCGCTCGTCAATTTGCGCTTTGTCGTCATAGTGCAACTCCAGCACGGCTTTGATATTTTCGGCCACGGTCATTTTGCGAAAAATCGACGCTTCCTGCGGCAAATAGCCCAGCCCCAAGCGAGCACGTTTGTGGATGGGCTGGCGGCTGACATCGACACCATCGAGCTCAATCGAGCCCTGATCCATATTGACCAGCCCGACAATCATGTAAAAGCTGGTGGTTTTGCCCGCACCATTGGGGCCAAGCAGGCCAACCACTTCACCGCGGCTGACTTCGAGCGATACATCGCGGACTACGGTGCGTTTTTTATAGGTTTTTTGCAAATGCTGGGCTTTTAATGTGCTCATTGCGACGCGTCTTTCTTTTTCGGAGTCAAAGTAATGTTCACGCGGCCACCTGCCTTGCTCAGCGCTTGGTAATACTCGGTATTCATATCGTAGGTAATGGTGTCGCCAACGACCATATCCTGATTACGCTTGATCCAGGCTTTATCCATCAGCACCATCAGGCCTTTGGCACCGTCATAGTCAAAGCGCAGCGCTTCAGCGTCGAGCATTTCACCCGAGTCGAGTTTTTGCTTGAAGCGTACCGGACGCCCCTCACCTTTGGCGTACTGATTACCCTGTTCATCCTGACGGGTAGTGAGTTTGTCAGCACGCATAATCATCGTTCCCTGAGTGACGACCACATTGCCGGTGCAGACGCTTTGCTGGGTTTTCTGGTCCAGCGCACAATTATCAGCCACGATATTCATCGGCTTGTCACGGTCAGCCGTTTCTGCAACAGCCAGATTACTGAGCAGCAGTGCCAACAAGGGCAGTACGAGCGGTCGGAACATAAGTCATTTTTACCTTAGATTTTAAAATTAGCGTTTGTGCATTGTTGTCAGCGACAAATCCGACAGCTTCAGCATGATGCGGGCCCATATCGGCAACTACCGGGGCATTTGAGCTGGCTTGCTGACTGGCCTGATCAAGCCAGATATCCCGGCTGCGGATCAGCAAGGCCGCTTGCCCGTTAAAGGGCGCGCGCTCTAAGCGGGTCTGACCATAAAACCAGACCTGAGATGCTTTCAAAATACTTTTACCACGCTCGCCAGTCACAGTGATTACTGGTTTTCCCGGCTCGGTCTGAATCAGTTTGGGCTGCTCAAACAACATGGTGTCTTGCTGCTGAATATGCCTTACTTCTGCCGCGATCAACTCGGAGCGCTTTAAACCCTGCTCGTCAAAACGCACCAGTACGCCACGTTGGGTAATCATGTCGGGCGAATCTGGGCTCACCGCTTTTTGCGCGACAACGTCGATGGCCGCACGACTCAAACCCCAAATGAGTGCCGCAACCAGCAGCAGCAGCATCAGGGGCAAAGCCCATATGGTTAAACTGCGCAAAATGAGTGCCTTATTCCAGATAAGGAGCCATGGCGGCATCCCAAGTGTTCTGACTCTGCATGATCAGCTCGCAAACTTCACGCACCGCGCCATGCCCGCCCTGCCGCCCGGTTACATAGTGGGCGTACTGTTGCACCAGCTCTGGCGCAGCCGGGACCGAGACGGCAAATGCCACACGGCGCATCACGGGCAGATCAATCACGTCGTCGCCCATATAGCCGCAATCCTGCGCGCTAAGGCCCACTTCGGCCAGCAGGGACTGAAATGACGCCAGCTTGTCGTGCGCCCCCTGATGAACATAATCAATCCCCAGGTTGCGTGCGCGATGCGCGACCAGCTGCGATTGCCGTCCGGTAATAATGGCCAGCTTAACGCCGCTGTTTTGCAGCATTTTCAGGCCATGACCATCGAGCGAATTAAATGCCTTGAGCTCTTCGCCCGCATCGGTGAAATACAAACCGCCATCGGTCATGACACCATCGACGTCAAAAATCATTAATTTTACTTGCTTGGCTTGCTCGATCATTTTTCTTTTACTCAGGGTATATCATTGAAAGCATTATGAACAATACGGTACAGGGCAATACCCCGCTAAACCACCCGAGCACGCAATAGGTCGTGCATATTGATTGCCCCGACCAGCCGCCCCTCATCCAGAACGAGCAAACCGTTGATGCGCCGCTCTTCCATAATGGCCGCCGCCTCGGCGGCCAGGCGCTGAGCCTCTATGGTAGCAGGATTGCGCGTCATTACCGTCGCAACCGACGTGGCACGCAAGTCATAGTCGTGATCCAGTGTGCGGCGCAAATCGCCATCGGTGTAGATGCCTTGCAAATGGCCAGCAGCGTCAACGACCGCCGTCATGCCCATGCCTTTGCGACTGATTTCCAGCAAGGCATCGCGCAAGCTCATATTCTCCTGCACCACCGGTAAAGCAGCGCCACCGTGCATCAAATCGCGAACATGCACCAGCAGGCGACGGCCCAGACTGCCGCCCGGATGCGACAAGGCAAAATCATCAGCCTGAAAACCGCGCGCCTCCAGCAAGGCAATCGCCAGCGCATCACCCAGCGCCAAAGCCGTCGTCGTGCTGGCGGTTGGCGCCAGATTGTGCGGACAGGCCTCCTCGGCAATCGCCACATCCAGGTGTACCTGGGCCTCCACCGCCAATGTCGATTTGGCCTGCCCGGTCATCGAGACAATCGGCACCGCCAGACGCTTCAAACTGGGCAAAATAGCCAGCAACTCGTCGCTTTCGCCCGAGTTGGACAAGATCAGTACCAGATCTTGCCGGGTAATCATGCCCAGATCGCCGTGCGCCGCCTCCGCCGGATGAACAAACATTGCTGGCGTGCCAGTGCTGGCCATCGTTGCCGCAATTTTACGGGCAATATGGCCGGATTTGCCCATCCCCATCACCACAACTCGCCCTGTGATCGACAGGATTAATTCACAGGCACGATTAAACAACGCTTCATCCAGCCGCGCGGAAATCGATTCAATTGCCGCAGCTTCCACCGCCAAAACCCGGCGGGCGCAACGATAAGCATTTTGCATCACTTCAACCATGGCCTTAATTTTTGAGCCCGAATTATAAAAGACCTCGGCACTTGATGACAGCCATACGCTATAAATACCATTTTCTTCAGTTATACTTACATCAAACAAATCGGCCTTCCAATCCTTTTACAGGCTGATCCCTCCTTCATCCTGACTCACTGAGAAGCGTCCAGCGGCATGTCGTCCATTTTGCAAAATTTGCTCCTTCTGTTGGCGATTGCCGTCGTAACGGTGGTCATCTGCCGCAAAATCAAGCTGCCGCCGATGCTGGGCTATCTGCTGATCGGCATGGTGATTGGCCCTCATGCACTGGGGATGATTCCTTCCAGTGAAGAAGCCAGCCATCTAGCCGAATTTGGTGTGGTTTTTCTGATGTTTACGCTGGGACTGGAATTTAATCTGGCCAAACTCAAGGCCATGCGCCGCACGGTATTTGGCCTGGGTCTGAGCCAGGTGCTATCCATTCTGCTGCTGGTTGGCGCCATTGTCATGCTGTTTGGCATGAGCTGGCAGGTTGGGCTGGCTTTGGGCGCAGCCATGGCGATGTCATCAACCGCCATGGTGTCCAAACTACTCTCAGATCGGAATGAATTGAACGCGCCGCACGGGCAGAATGCGTTTGGCATTTTGCTGTTTCAGGATCTGGCTGTGGTCCCTTTTCTGATCATGATCCCGGTTCTAAGTCAACCGACCGAGCAATTGGCCGCCTCGCTGAGCTTTGCCGCGCTTAAAATCATCGTTGTACTTACATTATTACTCTGGCTGGGACAAAAACTAATGCGGCCCTGGTTCAATCTGGTGGCCAAACAGCATTCGAGCGAGCTGTTCATGCTCAACATCCTGCTGATTACTTTGGGGATTGCCTGGCTGACCGAACTGGCGGGGCTTTCGCTGGCGCTGGGCGCGTTTCTGGCGGGCATGCTGATTGCCGAGACCGAATATCGCTATCAGGTTGAAGACGACATCCGCCCATTCCGAGATTTATTGCTCGGCCTCTTTTTTGTCACCGTCGGAATGAACCTCGATTTCGCAATTTTGCTGGCGCAGTGGCCACTCATTCTGGCGCTGGTGGTCTTGCTCGGCCCGGTCAAAATCATGATTATCGCTGGCTTGGCCCGCCTGTTTGATCATTCTCCCGGCACGTCCTGGCGCACGGGGTTTGCCCTGGGTCAGGGTGGCGAGTTTGCATTTGTTTTGCTGGCACTGGCCGCCGGGCAGAACTTCATGCCCTCCGCACTACTGCAAAGCACGGTGGCGGCGATCATTCTGTCGATGATGATTACGCCATTTCTGATCGAGCATTCAGACAAATTGGTACTGCGGCTGGCCAGCTCAGAATGGATGAATCTGGCCGCCAATCTGCATCAGATCGCCGTGCGCAGCATGGCCAATACCGGGCATGTCATCTTGTGCGGCTATGGGCGTAGCGGTCAATCCTTGGGACGGATTCTGCACTCGGAGAATATCCATTTTTTCGCGCTCGATCTGGACCCGGAAAAAGTGCGTGAAGCGGGTGCAGCGGGCGAGTCAGTGGTGTTTGGCGACGCTGCCAAGCGTGAAGTGCTGATTGCCGCAGGGCTGATGCGCGCCCGCGCCTTGATTGTGACGTATGCCGATACGCATTCGGCGATGAAAATACTGGAAATGGTGCACCAGATCCGCCCTGAGCTGCCAGTGATTGTGCGCACGCAGGATGATAACGACATTGATTTGCTTAAAAATGCCGGCGCGGCCGAAGTGGTCGCCGAAATCATGGAAGGCAGCCTGATGCTGGCCTCGCATACGATGATGCTGCTGGGTGTACCTCTCAACCGGGTGGTGCGCCGGATTCGTGAAGTGCGGGAAGCGCGCTACCAGCTGATTCGCGGCTTTTATCGCGGCTCGAACGAAGAAAACGAAGATTCAGATCGCCACCAGCCCCGCCTGCATACGGTGCAGCTGACACAAAGCGCACATGCGATTGGTTACACCATCGGCGAATTGGCGCTCAACCAGCTGCATGTGGAAGTGCGCAGCATCCGGCGTAAAAACCAGGCCTCTACCGAGCCTAGCAACGATTTCCAGCTACAAAACGGCGATGTGATGGTGCTACTGGGTGTGCCCGAAAATCTGGCCGCCGCCGAAATACTGCTGCTTCAAGGTAATCGCTAAGGCTACTTGATCTTCGAGTCGATTGACTACTCCGATGGCGATGCCCTCACTCTGGCGCATAAGGGGTTTGAACGCTGAATTGACATAAGCAGCCGCACACACCACCACCGTGGGTATATCGCTACAAGCAAAATGCAGAATGATGTACAGAGCAATACCCTAACAAAAAACAAAAGCCCCTCAATAAAACAGGCCTGATGATTAAAACCAATCAGGCCTGATCGCGATTTGAGCAAGCACTTAGTTGCGATTGAACTTGGGTCGCTTGCCGATGAGCACACGGGCTTCTACCGTCTCGCCCTGCCGCACATACACCAGCGGCACATCCTGCTCGGGCTTGAGCGCAGAAATGATATTGAGCATTCTGGCCGAATCACCCACCTCCTTGCCATCAATCGACAGCAAAACATCACCCGGTCTGATACCAGCCTTCGCCGCCGGGCCATTGCGCACCACCCCAGCAATCAGCGCACCGCGCGTGTCTTTCAAGCGAAACGATGAAGCCAGCTCGGCACTCACGTCCTGCACCTCAACGCCCAGCCAGCCGCGCGTCACACTGCCATCCTTGATCAGCGCTTCCATAATCTGCTTGACTGTCGTAGCTGGAATGGCAAAGCCAATGCCGAGCGAGCCGCCGGTTTTGGAATAAATTGCCGTATTGATCCCCAGCAAATCGCCACGGGTATCGATCAGCGCGCCACCCGAGTTGCCCGGATTAATCGCCGCATCAGTCTGGATGAAATTCTCGAAGGTATTAATGCCCAGCTCTGAGCGCCCCAGCGCCGAAACAATCCCCATCGTCACCGTCTGACCGACGCCAAACGGATTACCGATGGCCAGAACCACGTCGCCAATTTCCACTTTGTCAGCATCGGCAAAGCTGATGGCAGGCAAATCGGGTAAATCAATTTTAATCACCGCAATATCAGTATCCGGGTCACTGCCAATCAGCTTGGCTGAGGCCGTTCGCCCGTCAGAGAGCGCCACTTCAATTTCATCAGCGGCTTCAACCACGTGATTATTGGTCACGATATAGCCCTGTTCGGACACCAGCACGCCCGAACCGAGGCTGGATGGCCGTTGGGCTTCGTCGCCCAGACCACGCTCGCCAAAAAAGCGCCGGAACAAAGGATCATTCAGCAAAGGATTGCGCGGCTGGCGGGCTTGCTGCGAGGTAAAGATATTCACCACCGAGGGTTTTGCTTTTTTGGCGGCGGCGCTATACGAAAGCTCGGCGGGCGCAGAAGCGGCGGCAAGTGTCTCTTTTACCGTCACAACCGGGGTCTGTGGAGCCACCGGAAAGCGCCATTCAGGCTTTAATAGCGTCAGCAAAAACCAGACCGCCAGACCGATCGTGGTGGTTTGTGCGAAAATAAGCCAAAGTTTTTTCATATCACGTTTATCTTTATGCGCAGGTTCAAATAAATAAATGCAACGTCAAGAACTGGAAAATTATATCGGACAACTGCTTGCAGTGGCACGATTCAAAGATTACGCACCCAATGGTTTACAAATTGAGGGCAAAGACCAGATTCACAAGATCGTGACCGGCGTCACCGCATCGCTTGCGCTGATTGAAGCAGCCATTGAGCACGGCGCCGATGCAATTCTGGTTCATCACGGCTATTTCTGGAAAGGCGAAGAGCAAATCATTACCCGCACCAAAAAGCAGAGAATCAGCAAATTGTTGCTCAATGACATCAATCTGTTTGGCTATCACTTACCGCTGGATGCACACGAAACCTTGGGCAATAACGCCCAGCTGGCGCAAAAACTGGGGTTGATCCCAACTGGGCGGTTTGGTGAGCAGGAACTGGCATGGCGCGGCGAGCTGCCTGTCCCGATGTCGCTAGATACCTTTAGCCAGCATATTGTACTGCAACTGAATCGCACGCCGCTGACGATTGGCGAGGCCAGCAAGCCCGTGCAACGCATCGCCTGGTGCACTGGCGGCGCGCAAAGCTATTTCCGGGAAGCCAGCAATCTGGACATTGACTGCTTTATTACTGGCGAAGCATCCGAATTTGTCACCCATCTGGCCAGAGAAAGTGGCGTGGCCTATATCGCTGCTGGGCACCATGCAACTGAACGCTACGGCATCAAAGCACTCGGCCAGCATCTGGCCGAAGAATTCGGCCTCGAACACCTTCATCTTGACCTGGACAATCCGGTATGAAAATCAAACTCCAACACGGTATCGCGCTGACCTGCTGCGCACTGATGGCAGCGTGCGCCTCCCCCGGCAAAGTAGCGCCGCCCAGCGCCACACCTGCGCCCACGACGACCAAAATGCCAAACCCTAAAGTAGGCGTGCTGGTCATTGGCCGCAGCAGCAAGGCCATTATCGAAGATATTGTCAGCTATCGTAGCAGCAAGGGCATGAAGATTCTGGTGCGCACGCCAACCTATATTGAATTTTCTTCCGCAATTGGCAAGGCCAATATCCCGACCGAAGCGCGAATCCAATACACACTGAACAGCAGCGCACAAGGCTGGGTGCTCAGTGCCAAAGTGCTGCAAATCAGCTACCCGGGAACGAAAAAAGAAAAAATCGAAGAAATAACGGCGCATGTGCAGGACAAATTAAATGAAGAATTGGCGCGCTACGCGACCAATTAAAGCCGCGTTTTGAACTTTATTTTGCAAAAGCGCCGCCAAGACGCATCAGAGAGCTTTAAGTTCCGCACTGCTTTCGGGTAGAATTTGGCGGTTTAAGAATATTGCGTTCCTACAAATCAGGGATTGGGTTATGAGTGAGCAGCAAGTAGATAATAGCAAGCGGCGATTTTTATTAATTGCCTCCAGCGCAGTGGGCGCGGTTGCGACGGCAGGGGTAGCCATACCTTTTGTCGCCAGCTTTTTTCCTTCCGAGCGTGCAAAAGCAGCCGGGGCTCCGGTCGAGGTCGATGTTAGCAAACTCGAACCTGGCCAGAAGATCACTGTCGAATGGCGTGGCAAACCGGTGTGGGTGGTCAATCGCACCCCCGAGATGCTGAAGAACCTGCCTAAAAATGACCCCAAGCTGCTCGATCCAAAATCGGATGCCAGCGAACAACCCGAGTATTGCCACAATGCAACCCGGTCGATCAAACCGGAAATCTGGGTTGCAACAGGCGTATGTACTCACCTGGGCTGTTCACCCACTTTCCGCCCGGATCTGGCCCCGGCCGATCTGGGTGCAGACTGGGTTGGCGGTTTTTATTGCCCCTGTCATGGCTCCAAGTTTGACTTGGCTGGCCGCGTCTTCTCTGGCGTCCCAGCTCCGATCAACTTGGTTATCCCTCCGCATAAATACCTTTCCGACACGACGATTCTGGTCGGCGAAGACAAATAAGGGGCTAAGTCATGAGCATTCAATTAAACGCTGTACCGGAAAAGGTATTGAACTGGGTCGACGAGCGCTTTCCGCTCACTAGCACCTGGAAAGCCCACGTTTCCGAGTATTACGCACCAAAAAACTTCAATTTCTGGTATTTCTTCGGTTCGCTGGCCATGTTGGTGCTGGTGATCCAGATCGTCACCGGTATTTTCCTGACGATGAACTACAAACCCGATGGCAACCTGATCCCGGGCACCAATATTTCGGTGGCCTTTGCATCAGTTGAATACATCATGCGTGACGTGGCGGGTGGCTGGATTATCCGTTACATGCACTCAACGGGCGCGTCGATGTTCTTCGTCGTCGTTTACCTGCATATGTTCCGTGGCTTGATTTACGGTTCATACAAGCAACCGCGTGAATTGGTTTGGGTGTTCGGCGTACTTATTTTCCTGATCTTGATGGCTGAAGCATTCCTGGGCTACCTGTTGCCTTGGGGTCAGATGTCATTCTGGGGTGCGCAGGTGATTGTGAATCTGTTTGCGTCAATCCCGGTGATCGGCCCGGATCTGTCAGTACTGATTCGTGGTGACTTTGTGGTTTCTGATGCCACACTGAACCGCTTCTTTGCACTGCATGTGATTGCTGTGCCGCTGGTGTTGCTGGCCTTGGTGGTTGCGCACTTGGTTGCACTGCACGAAGTGGGTTCGAACAACCCTGATGGCGTTGAAATCAAGAAAAACAAAGATCCGGTGACGCACATTCCGCGCGATGGTATCCCGTTCCACCCTTATTACACGGTAAAAGACGTGTTTGGCGTGGCGGTATTCCTGGCAGTATTCTGCGGCGTACTGTTCTTTGCCCCGGAAATGGGCGGCTTCTTCCTGGAACACCCTAATTTCGACCCTGCTGACGCACTGAAAACACCAGCGCATATCGCACCCGTATGGTATTTCACGCCGTTCTACGCCATCTTGCGCGCAATCCCGTCTTTCTTGGGTACGCAAGTTTGGGGTGTACTGGGCATGGGTGCAGGGGTAGTGATTCTGGCCTTCCTGCCATGGCTCGATCGCTCCCCAATCAAATCAATTCGCTACCGTCCGACTAGCTTCAAAGTCATGCTGGTATTGTTCTTGATTTCGTTTATCGGTCTGGGCATCTTGGGTGCGAAACCAGCAACGGATTTCCGTACAGTGGTTTCACAAGTATTGAGTATTGTTTACTTTGCCTTCTTCCTGGGTATGCCGTTCTATACCAAGAACGAGAAGCCTTGCGCGCCAATACCTGAGCGTGTGACTTTCTCGACCGGCAAACAGCAGATGATGTTCATTGTTTACGTCGCCATCGCGGTGGTTGGCGCTTATCTGTTCGGCACATTCATCTAAGGAGACAGCCATGAAAAAAACACTCGCTAGCCTCCTCACCGTTGCCAGTCTGGCATTGTCTACCCATGTACTGGCTGCCGGTGCAGGTGTACCGCTGGACAAAGCGCCGATCGACCCAAGCAATGCAGAAAGCCTGCAACGCGGTGCACAGACCTTTGTGAATTACTGTCTGTCTTGCCACGGTGCAGCGGTGATGCGCTATAACCGCTTGCAGGATATTGGCCTGACCGAAGATCAGATCAAAAACAACCTGATGTTCACCACTGACAAAGTGGGTGAGCAAATGAAAGTGGCGATGGCCGCTAAAGATGGTAAGAACTGGTTTGGTGCGACACCACCCGATCTGAGCCTAATCGCCCGTTCACGCGGCACCGACTGGCTTTATACCTATCTGCGCACTTTCTACCGTGATGAGACCCGCCCTACTGGCTGGAACAATCTGGTGTTTGATAAAGTCGGCATGCCGCACGTTCTGTGGGAATTGCAAGGCGAGCAGATTCTGCACGTTGAAGGCGAAGGTGAGCACGCCAAGAAAACGTTGAAACTGGTTAAGCCTGGTACATTAACCCGTGGCGGCGAAAATGGTCAGTTTGATAATCACGAATACGATCAACGTATTGGTGATCTGGTCAACTACCTTTCATATATGGCTGAGCCGACTCAGGTGAAGCGCGAGCAGATCGGTTACGGCGTGCTGCTGTTCCTGATTTTGTTCCTGATCCCAATCACCTACTTGCTGAAAAAAGAATACTGGCGCGATGTGCATTAATTTGCAGCTTCAGTAACGAATCAAAAGGGCGGATTTTCCGCCCTTTTTTACGGGTATATCATCTCAATTAATATACAGCAAGGCTTTCCAGCCAATACCCCCAACAAAAATCAAATCCAAGCAGGTAATAAGCACACAGAGCCAAATTTGCGACTTTTCACTTAATAATCATCAGCTTATCGGTGTTTTCGTAGCTATTGCAGCGCAATATCATTACAATTGCGCCTTGCTACTCACAAAGGACATACACGCCATGATGAAGTTGTACTCTGGTACTTCCTGCCCATTCAGCCACCGCTGCCGCATTGTGCTATTTGAAAAAGGCATGGACTTTGAAATTCTCGATGTGGATATTCATAGCAAACCAGAAGATCTGGCGATCATGAATCCGTACAACGAAGTGCCCGTACTGGTTGAACGTGATTTGCAACTGTATGAATCAAACATCATCAATGAATATATTGACGAGCGTTTCCCACACCCGCAATTGATGCCAGCTGATCCAGTCATGCGCGCCCGTGCCCGCCTGATGCTGTTCAATCTGGAGCGCGAGTTGTTTATCCATCTCAGAACACTGGAAGATAGCAGCTCCAAAAAAGCCCAGCTGGAAGCTGCCCGTGCGGCAATCCGCGACAATCTGACACAAATCGCCCCGATCTTCACCAAGCAGAAATTCATTCTGGGCGAAGAGTTCTCGATGCTTGACGTGGCAATTGCCCCATTGCTGTGGCGTTTTGAGCACTACGGCATTGAAGTGACCAAAGGTCTGGTACCAGTGATGAAATATGCAGAACGTATTTTTAGCCGCGAAGCCTTTATTGAATCGTTGACCGCCAACGAAAAAGCCATGCGCAAATAATTCAAAGCCCCGTACGCGGGGCTTTTTGCTGCATGCTTGATTTACACCGAAGCAATGTAAGCCTGCTACAATTGCAAAATACTTTCTTCTTTTGCGGGGCCGACCATGCACACTGTATCGACCAAACCGTATTTACTACGCGCCATTCATGAATGGTGCTCCGACCAAGGTTTCACGCCATACTTGGTTGTCGCCGTACGCGGCAAAATGCAAGTGCCTATGGAATACGTCAAAAATGGTGAGATTGTGCTCAATGTGAGTTACAACGCTTGCCGCAATCTGACCATTGCCAATGACTTTATCAGCTTCTCAGCGCGCTTTAATGGCATATCGCGCGATATTGAAATCCCGGTGGGTGCTGTGATTTCAATTTTCTCGCGCGAAAATGGTGAAGGCATGGGCTTTGAATACGAGGGCAACGAGGCTGCTGGTGAACCGGAATCAGCACCGGAATCCAGCCCTCACGATGAGCCGCCGCAAGATCCGCCACCACGCCCAAACGGACGCCCGCAACTGCGTGTTGTGAAGTAGGCATCACCTTCTGCCGACACCATCGACCAATAAAAAAAACCCGCTTAAAGCGGGTTTTTTTTATTTAATCCAATCTGCATGTATTACTCAGCCACCTCATCCTCAGCCGACAACATGGCCGATTCTTCCTGTGCTTTGGCTTTTTCGACCGAAACACGCTGCAGCACCGCAGCAAAGAAAGCATCGGTCTGATGCTGCTGCGGCGTCAATTGCAGGAACTCATCGCTCAAGGCAATCTCAACGCGCTCTTTGGCCAGCAGTTCGCGTGCGTCGAGCAGCTGAAAATCAGGATGCGTCGCCAGAAACTCACGCACAATGGCCTGATTTTCACTGTGCAAGAAGCTGCAAGTAGCATACACAAGGCGGCCACCATTTTTCACCAGACGCGCTGCTGACTTCAGAATAGCGCGCTGTTTCTCATTCAACTCAGCCACACTGCTCGCCGACTGGCGCATTTTCAGGTCTGGATTACGGCGCAGCGTACCCATGCCGGAACACGGCGAATCAACCAGCACGACGTCCATTTTGCCAGCCAGACGCTTGATCTTCTGATCGGTTTCCGACGCAATCAGCTGTGGATTCACATTCGATAGGCCAGAGCGCGCCAGACGCGGTTTTAAGTTGGCCAGCCGTTTTTCCGATACATCAAAGGCATACAAACGGCCAGTATTTTGCATCATCGCACCGAGCAATAAAGTCTTACCGCCAGCACCGGCGCAGAAATCCGTCACCATCTGGCCACGTTTCACGCCCGATAACAAACCGAGTAGCTGGCTGCCTTCATCCTGCACTTCAACACGGCCTTCGATAAAGCACTTGTATTTGTTGATTGCGGGCTTGCCTTCCACACGCAAACCCCAAGGTGAATATGGCGTTGGCGTGGTGTTGATATCGCCTGCGGCTTTCAGCTCGGCGGCAACGGCTTCGCGCTTGGCCTTAATGCTATTGACGCGCACATCCAGTGGCGCAGGCTGCAACATGGCCAGGCCCATAGCCAGAATCTGCTCTTCCGTCTGACCTTCGGCCAGCATAGCATCAACCAGCCATTGGGGTATAGCCGCACGCACGTTGAGTGGCGCGTCACGTAGCGCCATACCCTTCATCGCACCGGCACGCTCTTTGTCTTCATCGGTAAATACCGCTGGCAGCTCGCGCACATTCAGATGCTTGATCCGGGTAAAGTAAGCCAGCAGCAATTCACGCGTACTGGCCAGGCGCGCCTCGCTACTGCCTGCCAGCCATTCGAGCTGCGGCAAATGGCGCAGCATGCTAAATACGGTTTCCGCAATGACAGCCCTATCTTTATGCCCTAAATCCTTGTTTTCGCGAAAATGGCGCGAGACCACGGCATCTGCAGGGGCGTTAAAACCCAGCGCCGAATTCAAAATATCAAGCGTGGCAGATAATTGCTTTGGTGTCATAAATACTCTCTTTTTTCAATCAGGCCGCCTGTAGGCAGCTCATGCGCCGGCGTGATGGCCGGCAGCTTCGGGTCGGTTTGCATGCAAACCCTATTTAAAATCTATTCATCAAGGCCGTCGCTGGCTGTGTGCATTCGGGTTGACCCATTCCAGCACTTTTTTACCGTCCAGTGTCAAATTGTAGGCGGATAAATCATAAGTGCCATCCTTGCCAAAATTGAGCACCATGCGCACCGGCAAATTATGCCAATCGGGCGCGAGCCAGAAATCAACCTGACGCTCGCCAGTGCGTGAGCTCATTAGCAGCGCAGGAATTTCCTTACCGCCGATTGTGAGCTGCGCTTCGCCCTTGAGTTCAAACTGCACCTCGGGATAGCGCTTGCGCCCGGAAAACAGCGCCATTTCGTATTTGGGCTGGCTGCCGCCCATCAGAGCCAGATGCAAGGCGGCCGACATCAGATCCTGATCACCCGCGGCAAAAGGCTCCACCTTATGATTTTCGCCTTCACTGAGCGTCACTTCGGCCTTCTCCCAGTCAAAACGCACATCAAATTTGGGCGTAGCAAACTGCTTGCGATACTCGACAAACTGCTCGGGCATCACGCCATGCTTGTCAATTTTGCCACGGCTGATAAAACGGCGAGCATGGCCGGGAATTGGCACATCCAACTGCAAATCATAGCGCCCTGCTTCCAGTTTCCAGTGCAAATACGCCGGGAAACCCAGGTAGCGATATTCGATTTTGACTTCACGCGGAAAGCGCTTGGCCGCTTCACGATCGATCTTGATCGGGTCTGTTTTGCCCGGATCAGCCCGCTTTGCCAGCGTCGCTGACGCCCGCTGCGCTCCAGACGCTTTATCTGCACCAGACAAAAGCTTCACGGTGCTGGCCTGACTCGCGGCAGTCGTTTGCATGTCTGCCGACTGCAGCATATTAGCCGCCGCCAAAGCTGCAGATTCGCTAGCGGCCAGCCCTTCTGCGGTGACCGACGAAGCGATGGACGCCGCTACACTCGCCGTATTCACTGAAGCATTCTCTTGCGTAACTTGCGAAGCCGCTTCGGCCGCCAGCTTGCGCTGCCGGGCCCTTGATGCAGTGTGATCAGTTGTGGCAGGCTCAGATTGGCGCACGGCGACGGGCTGCAACAAAACCATTTGCTGCTCGACGGCTTTCACCTTGGACAACGGATCTGGCGTATCCAGATGATCCAGCGACTGGCTAGCCAATTGTCGCGCCGTTTTTTTCAGCACGGGATCCGCAATCTGGCGATAGCTCAGCCAGTTGAGCATCGGCTCGGCCAGCACCGAAACCAGATGCAGTGTCAGCGACAAGGCCAGAGCCCACCAGGCATATTTGTTCATGATGCGGTGCTAGGAGCTCGCAAAAAGACCTCAGGATTGGCTGCGGCGGCATTTTTCACTTTGCCATCGACCACCTGCAGCTGGTCGGCCACAAACCAGGCCACCGCCTGCGGGTACAGCTGATGCTCTTGCACCAGAATTCTGGCCGCCAGCGTGTCGGCGCTATCGTTATCCAGCACCGGCACCGCGGCCTGCGCAATCATCGGGCCGTGATCGAGTTCGGCGGTGACAAAATGCACGGTGCAACCGGCCAGCTTGACACCCTCATCGATCGCGCGCTGATGCGTGTGCAAACCGGTAAAGGCAGGCAATAGCGATGGATGCATATTGATCAGCCGGTTTTCATAGCGCTGCACAAAAGCGGCGGTGAGAATGCGCATAAATCCGGCCAGCACCACCAGATCGGGCGCGTAGCCATCGATTAACTCGGCCAAAGCCTGATCAAAGCGCTCCCGGTCGGCAAATTGTTTGTGATCGAGCACGGCAGTTTGAATACCGCGCTCAGCCGCCCAAGCCAGACCCGCCGCATCAGGGCGATTGGAAATCACAGCGGCAATATGCGCTCCAGCAATCTGTGCGTTCACAATGGCCTGCATATTGCTACCACGACCAGAAATCAGAATTACAAGATTTTTCATGCGTCATCCATAGGTATACGCCTGTAGCTCAATCTAAATAAAAGCTGCAGGGCAATACCCAAACAAAACAATTACTGCATTATAAAAACAAAAAGCGAGGTCAACGACCTCGCCCGAATGAATGACCAACTCCACTCGCGAAGCGAGATTCCCCTCAATGAGGGGACGGGAGGGGTGGGTATAAAACATAAAGGCTGCAGATTCAAGCCGCTATTGATTAGGTTCGGCTTTGCCGAGACTTGAAAATCGTTATTTCCCACTTCTGTCAACAGCCTGAGCGAGGTCAACGACCTCGCCTTTGTCAGACCAGCATCAATCAGACAACTTGAGTCTGGTGCTCGTCGCCAACACGCTCACGCACCACGCCCAGCTGGTACACGGTTTCGCCTTCCTGAGTCAGCAAGGCTGTCGCGGCTGCAGCGTCTTCGGCGGCCACAATCACGACCATGCCGATGCCGCAGTTAAAGGTTTTGTACATTTCCTGTTGCGCCACATTGCCTTGCTCTTGCAGCCAGGTGAAGAGCTTGGGCATTGTCCAGCTGGCTGCGTCGATTTGCGCGACGACATTGTCCGGCAAAACGCGTGGCACGTTTTCAGTAATACCGCCACCGGTAATGTGTGCCATGCCTTTAACAGTCAGGGTGTCGATCAGTTTCAGCAGCGGTTTGACGTAGATGCGCGTTGGCGCCATGACCACATCGGCCAATGAGCGGCCGCCGTCGAATTCGGAATTGTAATCAACGTGATCCAGATTCAGGATTTTACGGATCAGCGAGTAACCATTGGAATGCGCACCGTTCGATGCCAGGCCCAGCACGACGTCACCGGCTTTGATGTCCTGGCCCGTGATCACTTTCGATTTTTCCACCACGCCCACTGCAAAACCAGCCAGATCGTATTCGCCAACCGGATACATGCCCGGCATTTCAGCGGTTTCGCCGCCAGTCAGCGCACAACCGGCTTGTTCACAGCCATAAGCAATGCCTTTAATCACTTCGGTGGCGCTTTCCACATCGAGCTTGCCGCAGGCAAAGTAATCCAGGAAGAACAGCGGCTCGGCGCCTTGCACCAGAATATCGTTGACGCTCATGCCCACCAGGTCGATACCCACGGTATCATGGCGATTGAGTTCGAAAGCCAGTTTCAGCTTGGTGCCAACCCCGTCGGTGCCGGAAACCAGCACGGGCTCTTTGAATTTTTTGCTGATTTCAACCAGCGCACCAAAACCACCAATACCGCCGAGCACCTCGGGGCGCATTGTACGCTTGGCAAAAGGTTTGATATTTTCAACAAGCTGGTCACCTGCGTCGATATCTACACCGGCATCACGGTAACTTAGACTTTGCTTGTGTTGGCTCATGGGAATGGTCTCGTAGTGGGCGGCGCTGTGAGTTAAAATGCAGCGCCAGATCTGCTAAAGTGCGCATTTTATCGCATTTAGCTGCGTCTGTTGACCCCAGTTTCAGCTTTTATCACACTGAAAATGCAGGTTTATTAAAATATCACCTTGTATTCTCTCTACGGCACTTTCAGACTTGAACTGCATTTTTAATCATATGCCCACGCATCAATGAAGCAACTGATCCTAGATTTTCTGCCCCCGGCGCCGCGCACTTTTGATGATTTTGTGCGCGGGGATAATGCCGAACTCCTTTTCCAGCTAGGCGAATGGGCGCAGGGAGAAGTGCGGGCCTTATATATCTGGGGTGAAAGCGGTGCGGGCAAAAGCCACCTGCTCAGCGCCAGCGAAGCTAGACTGGAAGACGCACTACCCAGTTACTACATCAACGCGCGCCAGAGCATGCTGCCGCAGCAGATCGAAGGCAATGCCGCACTGCTAGTCGACAATGTGGAATATCTGGATGCCGAGCAGCAAATTACACTTTTTGACCACTACAACACCTTGCGCGAAGGCGGCGGGCGGATTCTGGCCAGCGGCAATCTGCCACCGATGCTGCTTGCCCTGCGCGACGATTTGCGCACCCGGCTAGGCTGGGGGCTGGTTTATCAGCTCAAATCATTATCCGATGACGATAAAATCGCCGCGCTGTTGCGCCGCGCCCGCCATCTGGGCTTCGAGTTACATCGCGAGCTGGCCGAATACCTGCTGCAGCACGCCAGTCGCGATCTACCCAATCTTTATCAATTGCTGGAAGAAATCAATACGGCGTCGTTATCACGCCAACGCGCGGTAACGCTGGGCCTGATCCGTGAAACGCTTAAATCAAATCCCGGCTAAATCAGCCATCACGGCAGCACCCTAATCCCCACCGAACCATTCCCAGCCAGCGCCCAGCAATCGCCACCGTCATTGGTGTACGCCGCAGCTCCGGCCTGCGTGGCGGCATTGGCCGCCGAGCTGCGCACATTGCCCGTGGTCGGCACGCCATCATCAATCGCCCGATCCAGCGCGCAGACAAAACGCACATCCACTTCCTGTTGCGTCGTGACACCGGCACTGGTTTGCGTGCCCGGCGTCATATAGTGATGCGCAGTCGTATAGTTGGTGATTGCCGCACCTTCAGTAATCACCCAGGGCACGCCAAACACACTTTGCATATCGGCTGCACTCAGAATCCCGGTATTGACCAGCAAGATCGGTGCACTATTATTTTCCAGCAAGCCCAGGCTGCCATTTTTTGCCCCGGTACACAGCGTTTGCGTGGTCACCAGCGCGGCGCAGCCATCACCCGGATAAGCGCCATATTTTTCGTAATAGACGTTGAATGCGGCCTGCATTTTATTCACTTGCGCGGCCATATTTTTTACTTTAGCGCCGTCAATCAAATCCTTGCCTTTAAAAGCTGCGCCAAGGATCAGGCCGATAATGACCAAGACAATAGCCATCTCGACCAGGGTAAAACCAGTTTGCCGGGGATGAAGCATCTTGAAGCCTCCTGCACGAGTGATTGAGCACTTTTATCGGGACTTCAGTTTAGATATCCGCCGCAATAATTTACAAGCCAAGTAATAAAAGAATTTCAAGCCCTGTACCAGCTGCCAATTCAAGCGCAAAGCCATATCACTAGCTCACAGCAAGCTCGACACAAGGCCGGTGCAAAAATCGCGCCCGCACGGTGGCAAAGCAAACGTCAAGCGAGTCCGGCTCAGGTATAATCGCCGTTTTGATATTTTCGACAACGCCGCCGACCATGCAAGAACAGTACTCACCGCTCTCCGTCGAAGCCGCCGCCCAAAGCCATTGGGATGAAACGCGCGCATTTGAAGTCACTGAAGACACCAGCAAACCGAAATACTATGCCTGCTCGATGCTGCCTTATCCATCGGGCAAGCTGCACATGGGTCACGTGCGCAATTACACGATCAATGACATGCTGGCGCGTCATCTGCGGATGAAGGGCTTTAATGTACTGATGCCAATGGGTTGGGATGCCTTTGGCCTGCCGGCCGAAAACGCGGCGATTGCCTACAAAAAATCACCGGCCGAATGGACTTACGCCAATATCGACGACATGAAGTCGCAAATGAAGCCGCTGGGCCTGGCGTTTGACTGGTCACGCGAAATCGCCACGTGCGATCCGGATTACTACAAGTGGAACCAGTGGTTCTTCTTGAAAATGCTGGAAAACGGCACTGCGTACAAAAAAACCCAGATCGTGAACTGGGATCCGGTTGATCAAACTGTTTTGGCGAATGAACAAGTGGTGGATGGCCGCGGCTGGCGTTCGGGCGCGATCGTCGAAAAGCGCGAGATTCCCGGCTACTACTTCGCGATCACCAAATACGCGGATGAGCTGCTGAACGACATCGACACGCTGGAAGGCTGGCCAGACATGGTACGCGCCATGCAGCGTAACTGGATCGGTAAATCCGAAGGCGTGCGCTTTGCGTTTAATCACGACATCAAAGACGCCGACGGCAACTTGGTACAAGACGGCAAGTTGTACGTGTTCACGACGCGCGCCGACACGATTATGGGCGTGACTTTCTGTGCCGTGGCGGCTGAGCACCCGCTGGCGACGCGCGCGGCAGAATTGAACCCAGAACTCGCTGCTTTCATTGAAGAATGCAAAAAAGGCGGCACGACTGAAGCCGAACTCGCCACCCAAGAGAAAGTGGGGGTATCGACCGGCCTGTTCGTGACGCACCCGCTGACTGGCGCGCAAGTTGAAGTCTGGATCGGTAACTATGTACTGATGGGTTACGGCGATGGTGCAGTCATGGCCGTACCAGCGCACGACGAGCGCGATTTTGCTTTTGCCAAAAAATACAATTTGCCGATCAAACGTGTAATTGCTCCAATAACTAACACATTGGCTATTCCTCAGAACCGAGTTAGCGCCAATGGCACAGAACAAATTGCTACAGTAGTAATCAATCCAGAAACCGAAGAAATTCTAGAAACTTGGAGCTCCGAGTTAGCAGAACCTGGTATCTGCTTCAACTCAGGCAAATATAACGGCCTGAAACAACGTGAAGCAATCGATGCAGTTGCCGCTGATTTGGCAGCCAAAGATGCCGGCGAGAAAAAAACCACCTGGCGTCTGCGCGACTGGGGTATTTCCCGCCAACGCTACTGGGGCACACCAATCCCAATCATCCATTGCGATTGCTGCGGCGATGTACCGGTTCCGTACGATCAACTGCCGGTCGTGCTGCCAACCGACTGCATTCCAGACGGCTCAGGCAATCCACTGAAACATCGCGAAGATTTCCTGAACGTTGACTGCCCGAAATGCGGCGCGCCAGCGAAACGCGAAACCGACACAATGGATACCTTCGTCGATTCGAGCTGGTATTTCATGCGCTATTGCGACCCGAAAAACAGCGACGCGATGGTGGGCGACGGCACGGCTTACTGGATGGGCGCCGCAAACAATGTAGCTGGCGGCATGGATCAATACATCGGCGGGATCGAGCACGCGGTCTTGCACTTGCTGTACGCGCGTTTCTGGACCAAGGCGATGCGCGACGCAGGCCTGATCAATTTTGGCGAGCCGTTCAAAAATCTGTTCACCCAAGGCATGTTGCTGCGCGATTGCTACTACCGCGAAGACGCAAGTGGCAAAAAGCGTTGGTTCTATCCAGCCGAAGTACAGGTGCAGCACGACGAAAAAGGTCGCCCAATTGCGGCGATTGCGGTTGAAGACGGCCAGCCCGTGATCATGGGCGGCATCGAGAAGATGTCGAAATCGAAAAACAACGTGGTTGAGCCCAAAGACATTATCGAAAAATTTGGCGCCGATACTGCGCGGCTGTTCACGATGTTTGCTGGCCCACCAGAGCAAAGTGCAGCTTGGTCTGACTCCGGCGTTGAAGGCGCATATCGCTATCTGCGTCGCCTATGGACGTATGGCTTCAAAAACCTTGATGCCATTAAGGCCGCGAGCAATACCCTTGACGGTATTGAATTGAGCAAAGACGACAAAGCGCTGCGCTTTGAAGTACACAACACACTCAAGCAAATCAACCTCGACTACGAACGTCTGCAATACAACACGGTCGTGTCCGGTGTGATGAAGTTGCTCAATGCGTTGGAAGGCTACAAGGGCGAGAACAGCGCGGTGATTCGCGAGTGCTTCGGCATCTTGCTGCGCGCCATTTACCCAGCGGCACCGCATATCGCGCACACGCTGTGGAACGAGCTGAATTATGGTGCTGGCATTGCCACGGCGGCGTGGCCAGAGCCGGAAAGCGATGCGCTGGTGCAGGACGAAGTCAAGCTGATGGTGCAAATCAACGGCAAGCTGCGCGGTGAAATTCATGTCGCCAAAGATGCGAGCAAAGAAGCGATTGAAGCGGCTGCGCTCGCCGACGAAGGCGTGAAAAAACATCTGGAAGGCGCGCCGAAGAAAGTGATTATTGTACCGGGACGTCTGGTCAATATCGTCGCCTAAACCGGTAGTACCGTGGTTGACCTGTGGTCTGGCGCTTCACGCGCACGGCCGCAGGCAGCGCAACAGCGGGCAAATCGTACGCCCAGCGGCCGGTTTTAGCGACACCAGCCGAAACATTGACCGCTGGGCAGCTTCAAAGCAAGACACTTACCCAAACCGGCGACTGTATTGGCATTGCATCTGTGAAATTGGATCAGAACTGCATTTGAAAATTGCAGCAGGACTTGATTGAAAACTGCATACACAATCAAGTCATCGACAAGTTTAAATACAAGGAGTTTTCATGCCTTTGCACCTTCGCACCCTGCTAGCCGCCCTACTCAGCCTGAGCCTGATGGCGTGCGGCTTTCATCTGCGCGGTCAGGGTCCAAACTCAACGCTGCCCTTTGCCAGCGCCAAGCTGATCGGTAATGGCGGCGCCTTTCAGGATTTAAGCCGCCAGCTCGGTTTAATGAAAATCGACCTGAATTCGCCAACGCCTGAAATCACCATCCAGATCCTGTCCGAAGGCATGGATAAGCAGGTACTGAGCGTCAATAGCAGCGGTCAGGTCGCCGAATATCGGTTGTATTACCGCCTGCACTTTAGCGCCAGCAAAGTGGGCGAAACGCTGATCGACGACAACGCAATCTCCTTACAGCGCAATATTTCCTGGGATGAGAACAGCGTATTGTCCAAGGAAGCCGAAGAAGCAAGCCTGATTCGCGAAATGCAGCGCGATGCAGCCGGGCAGATTATCCGCCGGATTAATGCTGCGGCCAAAAATGCGGGCAACGCGTCTGCAGCAAACAGTAGCAACGCGACAGGCCAATAATGCGCCCTGACGAACTCCCCCGGGCGCTGCAGCGCGGGCTGGCTCCGCTGTATGTCATCCACGGTGACGAGGCGCTGCTGGCGCTGGAAGCGGCGCAACACATCCGCGATGCGGCGCGTCAGGCAGGCTATAGCGAACGCGAAGTACTCACGGTGGAGAACGCCGCCCATTTTCAATGGTCGCAGCTGCAAGCCAGCGGCGCGACCATGTCGCTTTTTGCCGAACTGCGCTTGCTGGAATTGCGCATTCCCAATGGCAAGCCCGGCACTGAGGGGGGTAAAGCGCTGGAGAGCTTTGCCAGCAACCTTCCCAGCGATATACTCACCATTATCACGCTACCCAAGCTGGACAAAACTGCACTCAATAGCAAATGGATGCAGGCGCTGGCGAAAGCGGGCGAAGTGATCGAAGCCAAGCTGATCGAGCGCAGCGCCCTACCACAATGGATTAATCAGCGCCTTAGCCTGCAAGGGCAAAGCCTGGCTGACGACGCGATGACCTGGCTGGTCGACCGCGTCGAAGGCAATCTGCTCGCGGCACATCAGGAAATCCAGAAACTCGCCCTGCTGCACCCCAAAGGCGTCTTGACGCTGGCCGAGCTGGAAGCTGCGGTGGCCAATGTGGCACGATACGACGTTTTCAACCTCGGCGAAGCGGTGCTCAGCGGCGACGCCAGCCGCGTCTGCCATATGCTGGCCGGGCTGCGCGCCGAGGGCGAATCGCCAGTGCTGGTGCTCTGGGCGCTCGCCGAAGAAACACGAACACTGTACAAATTTGCCCAGGGGCGCTCGCGCGGCGTTGCCGCAGCGCAGCTGACCAAAGATTTGCGCATCTGGGGCAATAAGCAGCGCTTTATCGAAGCGGCGGCCAGCCGCGTCAATGCCAAACGCCTGAAAGCCGCCCTGCAGCTCGCCCGCCGGATCGATGGCCTGATCAAGGGCATTGGCGATGGCGATGTCTGGAACGAATTCACCGACCTGGCTTTACTTCTGATCAACCCCGGTACGCAGCGGATTTAACAAGCCCTATGAAAGAACAGATTCTCGTCAATATCACCCCGCAAGAAACCCGCGTCGCAACGATTGAAGACGCCGTGGTGCAGGACATCCATATTGAGCGCACCGCACACCGGGGCCTGGTCGGCAATATCTATCTGGGCATGGTCAAGCGCGTCTTGCCCGGCATGCAAAGCGCCTTTATCGAAATCGGGCTGGAGCGCGCGGCTTTTCTGCATATTGCCGACGTTATCCAACAGCGGCAAAATCCAAATGAAGTGCAGCGGATCGAGCGCATTCTGCACGAAGGTCAGGCGGTGATGGTGCAAGTCATCAAAGATCCGATCGGCACCAAAGGCGCGCGCCTGTCGACCCAGATCAGCATCGCGGGCCGTTTTCTGGTCTTTTTGCCGCAAGACAATCACATCGGCATTTCGCAACGCATCGGTGACGACGCCGAGCGCGATCAACTGCGTAAACGCATGGAAACGCTCTTGCCCGGGGATCATTGCGGCTACATTATTCGCACCAATGCAGATCATGCGTCCGATGACGAGCTGCGCGCCGATATTGATTACCTCAATTTGATCTGGGCCGATATCAAACAAAGCGCACAAACCAAGCCGGCCAAATCGCTGCTATTTCAGGATTTATCGCTGCAATTGCGCGTCCTGCGCGATATGGTCACCGAAGAAATCGAAACCGTCCACGTCGATAGCCGGGAAAATTTTGGTCGCATGAGCGAATTCGCCGCACGCTTTGTCGCCGACGTGCTGCCTAAAATCCAGCATTACGCGGGCGAGCGGCCGCTGTTCGAGCTGTATGGTGTTGAAGCCGAGATCGAGCGCGCGCTGAGCCGACGTGTCAACCTCAAGTTTGGCGGCTATCTGATTATCGATCAGACCGAAGCGATGACGACGGTGGATGTCAACACCGGTGGCTTTGTTGGCACGCGCTCGTTTGACGACACGATTTTCAAAACCAATCTGGAAGCGACGCAGGTAATCGCGCGTCAGCTGCGCCTGCGCAATCTGGGCGGCATTATCATTGTTGATTTTATCGACATGGATAATGAAGAACACAAAAACGCCGTGATTACCGAGCTGAAAAAAGCACTGGCACGTGATCGCACCAAAATCACCGTCAGCGGCTTCACCAGCCTGGGGCTGATTGAAATTACGCGCAAACGCACGCGCGAATCACTGGCGCACATCCTGTGCGAGCCCTGCCCCACTTGCCAGGGACGCGGCGAAGTGAAAACCCCGCAAACGATTTGCTATGAAATTTTGCGCGAGATATTACGCGAAGCGAAGCAGTTTAACGCCAGCCAGTACCGCATTCTGGCCTCACAAGCCGTGATTGATATGTTCTTGGACGAAGAATCGGCCAATCTGGCGCAGTTGGTTGATTTCATCGGCAAACCGATTTATCTGCAGGTGGAAAGCGCGTACTCGCAAGAGCAGTTTGATGTGGTACTGGTTTAATCTGTGCAGATTATAAAACGAGAATGGGTATTACCCTGTAGGTCATACTGCAATTGCTCTACAGAGCAATACCCACCAAACATTAATCCTCAAATTCATACAAATGATCACGCACATCCTGATCAGGCTTAAAGCCCGCAACGCACTCTTGCAGGATTTCGATAATCCGCCGCGAATCATTCGCCGCACAGGCCGCGCCCAGATCGGCCATCACCTGAGCCAGTTCATCCGGACTTAAACAGCCTTCATTGGCTTTCATAATCCGCGGATGCTCGGTGCCGCTGACATTGTCGCCAATCAGCAATTCTTCATAGAGCTTCTCACCGGGACGCAGGCCGGAAAACTCGATGGCGATATCGCCATGCGGCGTCGTATCATCTTTGACCTTAAAACCGCTCAGGTGAATCATGCGGCGCGCCAAATCGACAATGCGCACGGGTTTGCCCATATCCAGCACAAACACCTCGCCATTACCACCCATCGCCCCCGCCTGAATCACCAGCTGCGAAGCTTCCGGAATGGTCATAAAAAAGCGGTTGATTTCTGGATGAGTCACTTTCACCGGGCCACCTGCCGCAATCTGCTTGCGAAACACCGGCACCACCGAGCCACTGGAGCCAAGCACATTGCCAAATCTGACCATACAGAAGCGGGTTGAGGACTTTTGCATCAAGGCAAAGGCTTGCAAAATCAGCTCTGACATCCGCTTGCTCGCCCCCATGACATTGGTCGGCCGCACGGCTTTGTCGGTGGAAATCAGTACAAACAATTCAACGCCGGCCTCGATCGCTGCGGCTGCAGCCGCATAAGTGCCAAAAGTGTTATTCAAAATGCCTTCGGTGACATTAAATTCAACCAGTGGAACGTGTTTGTAGGCTGCGGCGTGATAAACCGAATTCACCTCATAGCGCGACATAATCGCCGTTAAACGCATCTCGTTCTGTACCGAGCCCAGTACCGGATGCAGCGAAATGTCCAAACCCTGGTCACGTATGGTGTGAATTAATTCCTGCTCAATTGAATACAGTGCAAATTCGGACAATTCGTACAGTACCAGCGCACTGGGCTGATTTTTAATGATCTGCCGACACAACTCGGCACCAATCGAGCCACCTGCACCAGTGACCATCACCACTTTGCCGCTAATATTTCGACGCAACAACTCTTTATTAGGCGGCACCGGCTCTCTACCCAAGAGCTCGTCCACTCCCACCTGCCGGGCTTCGATCGGCCGGATTTCGGTATTCACCAGATCAGCCATACTCGGCAATATCCGCACCTCTACCGCGAGTGGTTCCAGCTGATTAACCAACTCGATTTGTCGCGAACGCGACGCAGAGGGAATCGCCAGCAAAACCTGTGATACCTCCTGGTACTCGATTTGTTGCAGCATTTGCTCATTGCTAAACACTTTCAAGCCGCCAATTTGCAAGCCTTGCTGCTCAACCGCATCGTCAACAAAACCTATCGGCTCGTATTCATGCCCTGCACGTAAAGCCACGGCAAGCTGACGGCCTGCATTGCCAGCACCATAAATCAAAACCCGCTTTCGTTCGGAAGCAAAGGGCGCGAATTTGCGCAAAATGGAGCGGGCAGCAAAGCGGCTAGAAATGATAATGATCAGAGCCAGCAGCCAGTAAATGAGCAATGAGCCACGCGGCACGCCGGTAATCTGAAATAGCTGCAACGCGGCGACAAAAAACAGCGTCGCCAAGGTGACTGCAGTCAGAATCGTGATCACAGCCCGATCCTCGATATAGCGGATCACTGCGCGATACAGGCCAAAACGGATAAAAAGTGGCGCTGCAATAATTGAAGGGAGCAAAAATACCCACCAGTCATACTGCAGTGGATAAGCCCAATTGTCCAAGCGCAAGGAGATGGCAGCCCATAATGCCAAAGGTAAAAGTACAAAGTCTGCAGCGAGAATAATCAGGCTTTTGATGATGCGGGGCAATGCTACTGCTTTCATTAACATATCAAACACGTTAATCCAGTATTAGTCCGGCAATTACACAGGGCAAATTGATCAAAAAACTTTTGCAATAACAACAAGGTGACTCTGCTAAAGCAATGAAATCGAGCAAAAGCGGCAATTTCCTGCAGCACATAAAATCAGTGTGAAACGCCTTCCCGCCGAAGCACTTTAAACAGGGTCATAAACAGAATTTTAATATCAAACCAGAGCGACTTTCTTTGCAGGTATTCTACATCGAATTGGACTTTCTTAGGGATTGGCAACTCATCACGGCCATTAATCTGTGCCCATCCGGTCAAACCTGGCAAAAGTTGATGAACGCCCGATGATGTTCGCAACTCAATCAGATCGATTTGATTGAATAATGCCGGTCTGGGGCCAACAAAACTCATCTGCCCAATTAATATGCACCATAATTGCGGTAATTCATCCAGACTAGATTTGCGCAAAAAGTTACCAATTGGCGTCAGATAACGATCCGGATTATCGAGCAGATGGGTGGCCAGAACAGGGGTATCAGTGAGCATGGTCCGAAACTTGGGCATCCGAAAAAGACGATTTCCCATACCAACACGATCTGACCAATACAATACCGGGCCCGAGGAGCTGGCTTTTACCCAGATGGCAATCACAATGATCGGCAGTACAAACAGGGCGAGTAAAACGGTTGCAAACGCAATGTCCAGTAAGCGCTTCATTGTGTAATCCAAATGGTGTTCATGCCGCCACTCACCGCTGTGATTGATAAAATTTGGCTGTTTCTTCCAACGCCTGCGCCATCGTAACCGGAGGATACCACTGCAATATCCGGCAAGTTTTATCGATATCAAGCAGCAGAGAGTCGCACAAACGGCTGGACATCTTCTTTTTGCCCAGCAAATAAGCCAGGCTCCTGAATAAACTCACTGGCACAGAAATCAATCGGGCAGGCACTTTCAAAGCAAATGCCAGACGGCTGATCAATTCTGGCGTAGAGAGATCATCGCCATCACTGACCAGAAAAACCTGATTTGCTGCCGCAGGATGATGCGCGCAGGTCCAAATCAAATCAAGCAGATTGTCCAGCGCGACAAAACTGCGTCGGTTGCTGATAGCGCCCAGTGGCAGCGGTATACCACGGATAATCGCCTTCATTAACAGATCAAAATTGGCCTTAACTCCAATACCATAGACGAGCGGCGGGCGAATGATCACCACCTGCATTCCGCTTGTTCTGGCCAATTCAAGCAAACCTTGCTCTGCTTCATATTTTGAAATGGCATAAGCATCTTCTGGTCTGGGCTGGTCATCGGCGCTAAACGGTAGACCATGGTGATTTTTTTCGCCATGTACCTTGATCGAGCTGATAAAGATAAAGCGACGTACTCCAGCCTGTGCCGCTTGTCGAGCCAGATTCAAAGTCCCTTCAACATTCACTTTTCTAAACTCGGCCAGTGGATTTGCAGTGTCATCAGCAAGCAGATGAACACGCGCAGCAGTATGAACAACGATGCCAATCCCCGGCAGCAATGCTTGCCAGTCGGTTTTCCCATCGATGGAAGGGATAATGGCAGTATCAGCGGCAGTTCGCCTTGCAACAGCACAATATGGCGCGCCCTGGCGTTTGAGCATGGCAATAAGGCCCTGACCGACAAATCCGGTCGCACCGGTCACTAAAAATTTATCTGACATATCAGCGAAGTAGCACGATAAATAAAATAAACCCGAGTCTATCCCGAAAGCGCCGTCGGCAATCGGTAACGGCCATGATTAGCCGTAACTTATTGAAAAAACCAATCTGATTAAGCCAATGAACAGGTGGCGCGCCAGCTAACCCGATCATATCGGCAATACATCGAATTTGCCTCAGATACCAGCCATCGCGCAACTTGCCTATTCGCTTGATCGCGGCACGAATTCCCTGATTAATTCCGACGACATTATTGGCATGCTGACGATAGTGCATCATGGGTTCTTGATCGATATGCCACAACAAACCCAGATTGCGAGCCCAGGCGTAAATCAGCCAGTCATGCAAGACAATATTTGTCGAAGCTACTTGCTCGACGTGCAAAAAAGCCTGCAACTGACATGCTACTTTGATCTGCAGCACATAGGTGCAACCAGGTCCGGCAGCCTCAAACAGATGGTCCCACTGTCTTTGAGGCTGCGCCTTGTTGATCAGCATTTTTCGCCCATCGGGCCAAAATGCCACGACATTACCTGAATAGATATCGGCACCAAGACGCTCTAGCGTGGCAGTGGCGCGCTTTAGTTTGCCGGGGAACCAAAGATCATCCTGATCAGCCAGGGCGACATAGTCAAAACCGGCCAACGGCACATCGCGGATCAAACGAAAGAAATTAGCCGCAGCGGTGCCAAATCCACCTGTGCGGCTCAAGACAACAATCTGCTCATGGTTGCAGGACTGTAAATATTCCCAAGTACCATCGGTTGATTCATCATCACTGATGAATAAGGTAACGGACAGATGCTCCTGCTGCAAAATCGAGTCAATCTGGGCTTTGACATAGGTTATGCCATTACACGTCGCCATCAACACTGCGACACGACACGTATTCAAGCCAAACTCCTTACACCATAATCAGCGAAAAGCATATTAGCAGCCGCAGCAATCGGTCTGCCCGCAAGACATCATGCTCATGGTTCTACTCAAAGGTATCGGCCGATTTAAATGCAACACCAACCTGGTCTTTGGCTGACAAGCTAGGCGCTGCAGCTAGCTCAGGCCAGGCAATAGCCAGATCCTGGTCATTCCACAGCAGACTGCGTTCATGCTCCGGAAACCAGTAATCTGTCGTTTTATACAGAAATTCGGCTACTTCGCTCACCACAACAAAGCCATGTGCAAACCCTTCCGGAACCCAGAGCTGGCGTTTGTTTTCCTCACTGAGCGTCACCCCCACCCACTGGCCAAATGTGGCTGAAGACTTGCGCAAATCCACCGCTACATCGAATACTTCGCCGCGCGTACAGCGCACCAGTTTGCCTTGCGGGTGTTGGATCTGATAGTGCAGGCCGCGCAAAACACCTTTGACCGATTTGCTGTGGTTGTCTTGTACAAATTCAACTTTACGACCAATCGCTTCTTCAAACTTGGCGTGGTTAAAACTCTCGTAAAAAAAGCCACGTTCATCGCCAAACACTTTAGGCTCGATGATTTTTACGTCGGGGATGGCGGTATCAATCACATTCATTCTTAAAACACCTTTTCCTGAATCATGCGCAGCAAATATTGGCCGTAGGCATTTTTCTTCAGCGGTTGCGCCAATTGCTCTACTTGCGCAGCGCCAATCCAGCCCTGGCGATAGGCAATTTCTTCCGGACAGCAGACTTTCAGCCCTTGGCGCGCTTCAATCGTCTGGATAAACTGGCTGGCTTCCAGCATGGATTCATGAGTGCCGGTATCGAGCCAGGCATAGCCACGGCCCATGGTTTGTACATCCAGCTGCCCCTGGGCGAGATACACACCGTTCACATCGGTGATTTCCAGCTCGCCACGCGGTGATGGTTTGATATTTTTAGCAATCTGAACGACGCTGTTGTCGTAGAAATACAGGCCGGTCACAGCATAATTCGATTTGGGTTTAAGCGGTTTTTCTTCGATCGACAAAGCTTTGCCACTCGCATCAAAGTCAACCACACCATAGCGCTCAGGATCATGCACATGGTAGGCAAATACGCTGGCCCCCTGCTCTTTGGCAGCGGCTTCTTTGAGCAATCCGGCAAATTCATGCCCGTAGAAAATATTATCCCCCAGCACCAGCGCTACATTGTCCTGACCGATGAAGTCTTCGCCGATGATAAATGCCTGCGCCAGGCCATCCGGGCTCGGTTGCACGGCGTATTGCAGCTTGATCCCCCACTGGCTGCCGTCGCCGAGCAATTGCTCGAAACGCGGCGTGTCTTGCGGAGTTGAGATGATCAGGATATCGCGAATCCCCGCGAGCAGCAGGGTGCTCAGCGGGTAGTAGATCATCGGTTTGTCGTAGATCGGCAGGAGTTGTTTCGAAACTGCGATCGTAGCGGGGTATAGGCGTGTGCCCGATCCACCCGCGAGAATAATGCCTTTACGATTGGCCATTGTGTGTGTCCTGAAATTGAAGTTGCGGCAGCGCATTTATCCTTGCTTGAGCAAGGTCATCACCTGATGCACGCCTGCTTGCCACATCGGCAAGCTCAAGCCAAATGCCGTCTGGATTTTTTGCGTATCTAAGCGCGAATTAGCAGGGCGTGGCGCGGGTACTGGGTAGTCGCTACTCGGAATCGCTTTAATATCATGACGAGCGATCTTGAGGGTATAGCCCTGCAGGGCAGCTATATCATTAACTAGCGAAGCATACCCATGCCAGCTGGTTTCTCCGCCGGCAACCAGGTGGTAAGTGCCGTAGGCAAATCCGGCTTGGTTGGCACAACGTAGATACTGCGCAATAATTTGCGCCGTCACATCGGCCAGCAGGCTGGCTGAGGTTGGCGCGCCAAACTGATCGGCCACCACGTTGAGTGCGTTACGCTGTTGCATCAGCCGCAGCATGGTTTTCAGAAAATTGCTGCCATGCGCGCCAAAGACCCAGCTGGTACGGAAAATCAGATGGCGCGGGTTGGCGGCCGCAACTGCCAGCTCGCCAGCCAGCTTGGTTTTGCCGTAGACCGACTGCGGATTGGGCGTGTCGGTTTCGCTGTACCAGCCGTCTTTGCAACCATCAAACACATAATCCGTCGAATAATGAACCAGCAAAGCGCCGATTTTAGCTGCTTCTTCGGCGAACACCAGTGGTGCAGTCGCGTTCAGCGCCGTGGCGAGCTCAACTTCGGATTCGGCTTTATCGACCGCAGTATGCGCGGCAGGGTTAACAATGATGTCGGGGCGAACGCGCTGCACGAGCTCACGAATGGCCTCTGGATTACTCAGATCACATTCTTCGCGATCAACCGCAATCACCTCGCCCAGTACCGCAAGGCTGCGTTGCAATTCAAACCCAACTTGCCCATTTTTACCCGTCACCAATATCTTGGGTATTGCCTGAGAGGCCATGATTAGACTCCGTACTGGGTTGATACCCACTCACGGTATGCACCGCTGGTGACGTTTTGCACCCAGCCTTGATTGGCCAAATACCATTCCACCGTTTTACGGATGCCCGATTCGAAGGTTTCGGCCGGTTTCCAGCCCAATTCCCGTTCAAGCTTGCGCGCATCAATCGCGTAGCGGCGATCATGGCCCGGGCGATCGGTTACATAAGTAATTTGCTCAGCGTAGCCTTGGCCATCAGTGCGCGGCTGCAATTGATCGAGCAGGCTGCAAATGGTCTTCACCACGTCCAGATTGGCTTTTTCATTCCAGCCACCGACGTTATACGTTTCACCTACTTTGCCCGCTTCCAATACGCGGCGGATTGCCGAGCAATGGTCTTTCACATACAGCCAATCACGAATCTGCTGGCCGTCGCCATAAATTGGCAATGGCTTGCCATTGAGCGCATTCAAAATCACTAGCGGAATCAGCTTCTCGGGAAAATGATATGGGCCGTAGTTATTTGAGCAATTGGTTGTCAATACTGGCAGGCCGTAGGTATGGTGCCAGGCGCGGACGAGGTGATCTGAAGCCGCTTTCGATGCCGAATACGGGCTATTGGGCTCGTAGGTGTTGGTTTCAGAAAACGGCGGGTCATCGGCCTCCAACGTGCCGTACACTTCATCGGTAGACACGTGCAAAAAGCGGAAAGCTGCTTTGTCATCGGCTGGCAGCTCATTCCAATAAGCGCGCACGCTTTCGAGTAGATTGAAAGTACCGACCACATTAGTCTGGATAAAATCACCGGGGCCATGAATCGAGCGATCGACATGCGATTCGGCCGCAAAATTGATCACCGCGCGTGGTTTGTGCTCAGCCAGCAAACGGCCCATCACGTCGCGATCACCAATATCGGCACGCACAAAAACATGCCGGGTATCGCCCTGCAGCCCTTGCAGGGTATCGAGGTTACCGGCATACGTCAGTTTATCGACATTGACCACGGCTTCATCCGTACCCGCCAGCCAGTCCAACACAAAATTGCCGCCGATAAATCCAGCGCCGCCTGTAACTAAAATTGTCATTTATAACGCATCCAATCAATATGTAACCATGCAAATCCGCTACGCTACTTCACCGTGGAGCCCGCTCTTGCATTACGCACAAGAGCAGCTAAATTTTGACGGCGATAACCTCATGCGGACAACACAGCCCAATTCAAATTCTCAAATCATTTCAAGCCCGACAGCTCAAACAAGATGCAGCTTGATAATTAACTTACATATCGCAAATACAAGCCGCACATTCTACCTAATCTGTATCAAATTCATACTCGATTAAAGGCAAAAACCCGCAAAAGCGCGGGTTTTGGATGATAAACATCAAGTCTGCCTGATAATGCCACGAGCATGCTCAAAGAGTGAGCAATTAAAAGGCAAATTGCAGTGTGCTCACACTGAAACGGGGTAGATTGTAATCAAAAACCTGCTTGGGATTGACTGCAGTTTTACCCTGGACAAATACCGTGGCATGCATTATTGGTTCTTGCCCCAAAATGGCGATCAGGCGGCCTTCAGCCGACAATTGCTGCATCAGATCTGCAGGCACTTCTTCAAATGAAGCCGCAGCAATAATTACATCAAATGGGCCCTGCTTGCTAGTCAGGGTTGCCCCTACTTCGATGCTTACATTTTTGATCCCTGCAGCCTTGAGCGCGGCATTGGTCAACTCGGCTTGCTTGGTGTCTGCCTCGATGACAACTACCTGCGCACAGAGGCCAGCCGCCAGTGCAGTCAGGTAAGCAGTGCCAGCACCAACGATCAGCACTTTATCAGTTTCTTTCAGTGCCACTTCCTGCAGCAAACGAGCTTCCACTTTCGGAGCCAGCATCAATTGACCATTACCCAGCGGCAACTCTACATCAACAAAAGCCAACTCTTTTTTGTCGGCAGGTACAAAGTCTTCACGGCGGGTATTGAGAACGCGCTCAAGAACTTTGGAGTCCAATACATTCCATGGGCGGATTTGTTGTTCTACCAGTAAATAACGTGCTTTTTCCCAATCCATGTTTGCGTCACCTCAAAGCTTGGCCGTTCTTGGCCTGTGTTAATCGAATATATCTTGCAATTATCCCACAACTCTTTTAATTTCACATTCATTCATATCGCTAGGGGTTCTGGCTACGTTGTTTTAGCCGGATGAGAAACACCCTTGGAACCTGATCCGGTTAATACCGGCGAAGGGAAGCGAGTGCGTTTCATCCCCCACTCTGTCTCCCCTCGTCCGTATTTCGATCCGATATTCCAGTGGCATATATCTACTTAATATATCCCCACTGCAAACCGAATGCGTAAATACCATTGGAGACCCTAAAATGAACGCCAAAGTCGAATTTCTAGCCACCGAAGCCGTGGTTGATTCTGCTGCCATCCAGCCGCTACCCAACTCTCGCAAAGTTTATGTCGAAGGCTCACGCCCCGACATCCAGGTGCCGATGCGTGAAATCAGCCAAGCCGACACCCCCACCATGTTTGGTGGCGAGCAAAATCCACCAATCTACGTCTATGACTGTTCGGGCGCGTACACCGATCCGAACGCAACCATCGACGTGCGTAAGGGCTTGGCTCCGATCCGCGCGGCATGGATTGCCGAGCGCGATGACACCGAGCAATTAGATGGCATGACCAGTGAATACGGTCGAGCCCGCGAAGCCGACAAGAGCCTGGATGATTTGCGTTTTGAATTGCAACGCAAACCGCGCAAAGCCAAAGCGGGCAAAAATGTGTCGCAAATGCATTACGCCCGCCAAGGCATCGTGACGCCGGAAATGGAATACGTGGCGATTCGCGAAAATCTGCAGCGCGAAAAATACACTGAAAGCCTGCTGGCGCTGGGCGAGAAAGGCAAAAAGCTCGCCAAAATGATGCTGTTCCAGCATCCGGGCCAAAATTATGGCGCGAATATTCCAGAGAAAATCACACCCGAATTCGTGCGCGATGAAATCGCCGCCGGTCGCGCGATCATTCCAAACAACATCAACCACCCCGAGTCCGAGCCAATGATCATTGGCCGCAATTTCCTGGTGAAAATCAACGGCAACATCGGCAACTCGGCAGTAACGTCAAGCATCACCGAAGAAGTCGACAAAATGACTTGGGGCATCCGCTGGGGCGCCGACACGATTATGGATTTGTCGACCGGTAAAAACATCCACGAAACGCGCGAATGGATTTTGCGCAATTCGCCAGTCCCAATCGGCACTGTACCTATTTACCAAGCTTTGGAAAAAGTTAACGGCAAAGCCGAAGATCTGACCTGGGAAATTTTCAAAGACACGCTAATCGAGCAAGCCGAGCAAGGCGTTGACTACTTCACGATTCACGCTGGCGTCTTGCTGCGCTATGTGCCGATGACGGCCAACCGCATGACTGGTATCGTGTCGCGCGGCGGCTCGATTATGGCCAAATGGTGCCTGGCGCATCACAAAGAAAACTTCTTGTACACGCATTTTGAAGAAATCTGCGAAATCATGAAAGCCTACGACGTCGCGTTCTCACTCGGCGATGGTCTGCGTCCTGGCTCGGTGTGGGATGCAAATGACGAAGCGCAATTGGGCGAACTCAAAACGCTTGGTGAATTGACGCAAATCGCGTGGAAACACGACGTACAAGTCATGATCGAAGGCCCGGGCCACGTGCCAATGCAATTGATCAAAGAGAATATGGATAAAGAGTTGGAATGGTGCCATGAAGCGCCGTTCTACACGCTCGGACCATTGACGACCGACATCGCGCCCGGTTACGACCACATCACTTCGGCGATTGGCGCGGCGCAAATCGGCTGGTACGGCACCGCGATGCTGTGCTATGTCACACCGAAAGAGCACTTGGGCTTGCCGAACAAAGCCGACGTGAAAGAAGGCATCATCACGTACAAACTGGCAGCCCACGCGGCCGACTTGGCCAAAGGTCATCCGGGTGCGCAAATTCGTGACAATGCCCTGTCGAAAGCGCGTTTTGAATTCCGCTGGGAAGATCAATTCAATATCGGCCTTGATCCAGACCGCGCACGTGAATTCCACGACGAAACGCTGCCAAAAGACAGCGCTAAAGTGGCGCACTTCTGCTCAATGTGCGGCCCGCACTTCTGCTCGATGAAAATCACACAGGATGTGCGCGAATTTGCCGAACAGCAAGGCATTGATGCGGAAGCGGCCTTGGCCAAAGGCATGGAAACCAAATCAATTGAATTTATCAAAGGCGGTGCCAAGCTCTACGACAAAGCCTGATCAAATCCAAGTCACACCCAAACAAAAGACCATCTTTCGGTGGTCTTTTTTCATTTCATTAGAATGCCTTGCAAAACTCTTTCATGTAGGCGGTGAAATCCGGGCCGACTTCGTGGTGTTTCAGGCCCAGCTCGACGGTGGCTTTCAGAAAGCCGATTTTGCTACCGCAGTCGTAGCGCGTGCCTTGCAGCTTGTGCGCCAAAATGTGTTGTTCTTGCATCAGGGCAAAAATGCCATCGGTCAGCTGAATCTCGCCGCCTTTACCCGGCTGGACGTTTTGCAGGTGATGGAAAACGCGTGGCGTCAGGATGTAGCGACCGACCACGGCCAGATTGGATGGGGCTTCCTCCGGCTTTGGTTTCTCGACAATATTACCCACGCGCAGGCGGCCCGCGTTTTCACTCACTTCTACAATACCATAGCTGCCGGTTTCTTCATGGGCGACTTCTTCTACCCCCAGTACCGAGCAGTGTGTGTCGCCAAACACGTCAACCATGCGCTTCATTTCCGACACACCATCGCCGTCGATCAGGTCATCGGCCAGAATGACCGCAAATGGCTCATCGCCCACCACAGGCTTGGCGCACAGCACCGCATGACCCAGACCCAGCGCTTCGGGCTGGCGGATGTAAATGCAGGTCACCGATTTGGGAATAATGCCGCGCAAGACCTCCAGTAGCTTGGTTTTCTGCTTGGCTTCCAGATCGGCCTCCAGCTCGCCGGCCTTATCAAAGTGATCTTCAATGCTGCGCTTATGGCGGCCAGTGATAAAAATCATCTCGGTAATGCCCGCCGCCAGCGCTTCTTCAACGGCGTACTGGATCAGCGGCTTGTCCACCACGGACATCATTTCTTTCGGGCTGGCTTTGGTCGCGGGCAGAAAACGCGTTCCCATCCCTGCAACGGGGAACACGGCTTTACGGATTTTTTGCATGGTATTTCCTTGAAGAGAGAGGGTATTGTCGAGTAAACCCAGACGCAAGGCTGCGCCCATTACCTGATCGGCCTGTTTGAGGTTGAGTATCTCGGGCCATTGGGAAACGGCAGAACGCCCCAACCCAAGCGCATCGGCTAGGCGGGTTTGGCTACCAAAAAGACGCAGTGCTTCAGATTTTTGCATACGCAGCATGTTCAATTAATTGGACACACAAGTCAATCGCAAAAATATAATTTAATTGTTTAAAATTTTAAACAACCCCAAAGCCTTATCTAGACAAACAAAACTCCGACATACTTGGCAAGGTATATCCCTGCAAAGCAAGTGAAAAAACAGCTACAGACCTATACCCACTCCAATAAATCTAGCCACCATGGTTACTCGTGCAAATGATCGCCGTGACCAAGCTCACAGCACAGACCACAGCAAGCACCAAATGGCCTTAGCCCAGCAAAGCGAGCAACTGCGCCTCATCCAGCACCGCAATGCCCAGCTCTTGCGCTTTATCTAGCTTGCTACCCGCCGCCTCACCTGCAACCACAAAGTTGGTTTTTTTCGAGACACTACCGGAAACTTTTCCCCCCGCCGCTTCAATCAGTGCTTTGGCTTCGTCCCGCCCCAGCGTGGGCAGCGTGCCGGTCAGCACCAGCGTTTTCCCAGCAAAAACGCCCTGCTCGGCGGCGCTGTCAGCCGGGATTTGTGCCAGCCAATCCAGACGCAACTGGTCAAGCTGCGCCAGCACGCCGGGGTTGGCGGCCAGCCAGCCGTGCAGCGATTGCGCCACCTCCAGCGGCAAGCCAGCGTCCTGCAGACGACCCAGACTAAACTCATGCACATCGGCCAGTTTGTCCAGGCTGGTACACAGCTGCGTGGCCCGTGTCAGCGTGAGCTTGGGGATGTCGAGCGCCGCCAGAATAGCAGGCAGGCTCAGGCGCTCGCGCAGCGCCGGATGCGGCGCGTGCTCGCCTTGCGGCTCGACACCACAGCTCAGCAATTGGGCAATCACCGTGCGGTTGTGCTCCTCAGCAAAAAAATCGGCAATTGCAACGGCAACTGTCGCCCCAATATCGGGCAACAGCCGCAATATTGCCGCAGGTGCTTGCTGGATTTTGGCCAGGCTGCCCAGGTAATCGGCCAATGTTTTGGCGGTCGATTCGCCAACATGGCGGATACCCAGTGCAAAGATCAGCCTCGCTAGCGGCGGTTTGCGGCTCGCTTCAATCGCGGCCAGCAGGTTTTCGGCCCATTTCGTCGTCACCTGCCCGGCTTTGACCGTTTCCGGCACCGTGCCATCTCTTTCATCAGCAAGGCGCTTCATTTCCAGAAAATCAGCCAGTGTCAGGCGGTATAAATCGGCCGGATTACGCACAAAATCATGCTCGACCAGCTCGTCGATATGGCGCTCCCCCAGCCCGTCGATGTCCATCATGCGGCGGCCAGCAAAGTGCTTCAGCGCTTCTTTGCGCTGCGCCGAGCAGAACAGCCCGCCAGTGCAGCGCACGCGTGCCTCATCGGGCTCGCGCACGGTTTTTGATCCGCATACCGGGCAAACCGGGTGCAACTCCAGAATCCGGTACGCCGGATATTGCGGCGTCTGCGCTGGCGAGAACAGATCACCCCCGGGAACGGCCTGCATCGGGCGGCGCTCGAGCACCACCGAAACCACTTCGGGAATCACATCGCCTGCACGACGAACAACGACGGTATCGCCGACGCGAACATCTTTGCGATCTATTTCATCCTGATTGTGCAGGGTGGCATTGGTGACCGTGACGCCACCGACGAAGACCGGCGCAAGTCGTGCGACTGGCGTGAGCGAGCCGGTACGCCCGACCTGAATGTCAATTGCCTCAACCACGGTCAGTGCCTCTTGCGCCGGGTATTTATGCGCCACCGCCCAGCGCGGCTCGCGCGTTCTGAACCCTAGCTCGGACTGAAGCGCCAGCGAATTGACCTTATAAACCACGCCATCAATATCAAACGGCAGCGTCTCGCGCAGCGCGGCCACCTTGGCATGGAACTCGGCTAAACCCGCACCACCTTTCAACACCGCACGCACATCGCAAACCGGAAAACCAAATTGTGCCAGTGCATCGAGAATACCCGAATGGGTATCGGGCTGCGCATCCCATCCAGCAACCTCGCCAAGACCATACCCATAGAAAGACAGCGGACGCTGCGCGGCGATATTCGGATCCAGCTGGCGCACCGCACCGGCGGCGGTGTTGCGCGGATTAACGAAGGTTTTTTCACCTTGACTGATCTGGCGCGCATTGAGCGCCTCGAAATCATCACGCCGCATATACACTTCGCCACGCACTTCGAGCACAGCGGGAAATTCTGCCAATGGCGCAGAAATCCCCCCTAGCCCCCCTTCGTTGAAGGGGGGAACTAAAGCAGGGGCATGAATATATTCAACAGCAGAACGCAGGCGCAACGGAATCTGCCCAATGGTGCGGATATTCTGCGTTACATCTTCGCCTGTTGCACCATCGCCCCGCGTTGCGGCCTGCACCAGCACGCCATTTTCATAGCGTAGATTAATTGCCAAGCCATCAAATTTCAGCTCGGCAGCGTACTCAATCGCCGGATCGGCGGCAGACAAACCCAGCTCTTTGCGCACGCTGGCATCAAATGCCAAAGCCCCCTGCTCGCTCACATCCGTCTCGGTGCGAATCGACAACATCGGCACCACATGCGTCACTGGCGCAAACTGCGGCAGCGGTTTACCACCTACGCGCAAGGTGGGCGAATCCGGACTTAACAGCTCAGGATCCGCCTGCTCGATGGCCTGCAGCTCGCGAAACAGGCGATCGTACTCGGCATCGGGCACACTGGACGCATCGAGCACATAGTATTCATGCGCATAGCGATTGAGTTGTTCGCGCAATGTGGCGGCTTGCAAAGCTAAATCGGTCATCACTTTTTCCACAAACTTTCTATAAATTCTACAAATACAAACGCCGCTTCAAAGAAGCGGCGTTGTTAAACACCCGTAACTATCGTTGCTCCAATCAGGCAAACAAGCGCAGCGCGGCCACTGAACCGGGCGCAATACCGCGATCGTCCATGCTGGCGTACAGCTCGGCCAGCTGACGACGGATATTGGCCAGGCTTTTGGCGTTCAGCGGCTTGCCATTGTCATCAACCAGCTCCAGCGCCAGCGCTTGCGACAGACTTTGGGCAAATTCGGTCAGGTAATCAAAGACGGCAATCCCGCCCGCCACGCGCGGCACGTCAAATAGCAAGGTCAGGCCTTTCGAGGTGGCCATCAGTGGCGTTTGATCCTGATTGGCCAGCACAAACAGGGTTTTACCCGAATCGCTGCGATACTGGAAAGTGCCATCATTGGCGCGCACCATACCGGCGTTTTCGGCGTGCAGGCGCACTTTTTCCATCGGAATCGGCCGCGCCCCCGCCGGAATATTCAAGCCAATCAGCACATCGACCGAGGCACAGAAATCATCAAGCTCGCGTGCAGCAGCCAGCTTGGCCGAGCGTTGCGGGAATGTAACAACCGCTTCGTGCTCATCGGCAAATTGCTGCACCCCCATACAGAAGGCGTTGAGCGACTCCTGCGTTAGCGCGCCCTGGCGATCAGCCAGCTGCATGCCCACCCGCAGCTCCAGATAGCGATTGCGGCTGGTTGAATTAACGGTTTCCCATTGATCGAGCTGATTCAAACCAATTATCTGCACGCGTTTGGTCGCCGGAAACGGCGGCACATCGGCAGCAGCGATGGCCTGACCGGCGTGAACTTCGGCAATAAAATCCAGCGCCGGGTCGATCAGGCTGGTGACCAGCACATCTTCTTCGGCATCATCAAAGCTGCGCACAGGCGCACTGGCTGGGGCGGCAGTAAAGTCGCTCACTGGCGCAGCCACCTCAGGGGTATAAGCCGCAGGTGCTTCTACTGACTGGGCTGGTGACACATACGTTGGGCGGTATGATGGCGGCAAATCCGGCACATCGTCCGGCATGTCTTCGTCATAGCGCACGGGTGTGGGGGTGTACTTCGGTACATCGTATTCGGGCTCGCTCAGAACTGGCGGCTGGAGCGGCTCGGCTTCACGCTCGTCCTGCGGCAGGGCTGGCGTATCGAGCACCGGCTCCAGTCGTTGCGGATCACCCTTGCGAACCAGATTTTTCGGGGTATTGATCAGCACATCGTCCTGATTGCGCCGATTGTTCGCGAAGGCTTTATTGGCCTGTTTTTTGTACCGGTATTCCTGCCACTGGTTGTAGGCAAATACCGCGCCAACAAATGCGCCGGCGATGATTAGCGCACCTAGTTGCGTGTCGGTCATCGTGTTTAATCTCTACTCGTCTTATGACTCAATGCAGCTTGAGTTGTTCTTTTACGGCCTTGCTACCCAAGGCGCTCCCCACAAGGATACCAGACTTGCGGGCCTTGTTGCCCACCGAGCGCCTTACTGGAGCAGAAATTATGTATTCTGAATGACGATTTTCGGGAATTTATTGCTGAAATCCTGCGATTTGGCCGCCACTTTCACCGCTACCTTGCGCGCTATCGCCTTGTAAATGGCGGCAATTTCGCCATCGGGCTCGGCAACCACACTCGGCTGGCCAGCATCCGCATTTAGCCGGATCGACAAATCCAGCGGCAGCTTGCCGATCAGCTCGGTGCCATATTCAGCGCCCATTTTCTCGCCGCCACCTTCGCCAAAAATCGGCTCGATATGACCGCAATTACTGCAGACATGCATGCTCATGTTTTCGACAATTCCCAAAATCGGCACGCCAACCTTTTCAAACATTTTCAGTCCTTTGCGCGCGTCAAGCAAAGCAATATCCTGTGGCGTCGTCACAATCACCGCGCCGGTGACGGGCACTTTCTGTGACAAAGTGAGCTGGATGTCGCCCGTACCCGGCGGCAGATCGATCACCAGATAATCGAGCTCGCCCCACAGCGTATCGTTCAGCAACTGGGTCAAAGCTTGCGTCACCATCGGGCCGCGCCAGACCATGGGCTGTTCCGGGTCGATCAGAAAGCCGATCGACATATTGAGCACACCGTATTTTTCAATCGGTTTAATGTATTTATTGTCGATGGACTCGGGGCGCTCATCCGCCACTCCCATCATCGTCGGCTGGCTAGGGCCGTAAATATCGGCATCGAGCAAACCGACTTTTGCACCTTCAGCGGCCAGCGCCAGCGCCAGATTGGCTGATGTAGTTGACTTGCCCACCCCGCCCTTGCCCGACGCAACGGCAATAATATTCTTGATGCCCTTTTGCAGCGGCATACCACGGGCGACCGAGTGCGCCACAATCTGGCTACTGACATTGACCTTCACTTCTTCAACGCCATCAAGCACCTGCAGCGCTTGCACCAGCTGCTGCTCGCGGGCGGCAAACTGGCTTTGCGCGGGATAACCCAGCACCAGATCAAGCTCGACCCGCCCCTGCTCCTGGCGCAAATTTTTGATGTTTTTGCTCGACAGATAATCCTTGCCCGTATCCGGATCGATCAAAGTAGCCAGTGTCTGGCGGATGGCATCCAATTGGGTCTCACTCACGGTCTCGTTTCCTGTGCTTGCTGCTGCAGGCGCTCGCCCCAGCAATCGGTCGAATAATTTCATATGATCACTTCGTTGACTGTGCGGCGACCCTATCAGCCAGGTAACGCGCTACAGCTTTGCATTAATGTCCTGCCATATGGGGGCAAGTGGCAAAAATGCAATCTATGCATTGATCTTCTCACGCCTTAAAACTGCTTACCCAGCATAAAGTAGGCGCTCCACATCGCGTTATCGCCATAGGCCATACCCAGATAAATCGGCCCCAGAAAGCTATCGTATGCCAGATAGGCCGCGGCGGATGAGCGCCAGCGCTTTTCGTCGTAGGCATTGAGCTGCTCAAACAGGTGCGCGCCTTCCAGCGCCAGCCCCCAGTAGCTTTTGGGCAACAGGCTGGTTGGCTGGTAATACTGCAAGGAGGCATACAGAAAACGGTTGGCCAGCAGCTCCTGATAGCGGTAGCTCGACATATTCAGAAAGCCACCCAGCCAGCGAATATCGACAAAATCGGGTGCCTCGCCGACTTGTTCCTGCGCACGCACAGTGAGAACGCCAGCCCCCGAGGCCAGCTTGCGTGCGGTTCTGAATTCGCCGCCGAGGCGGAAATAATGATTGATGTCGCTGCCGTTTTTCACCGACAGATAGGCATTCAGATTGAGATACTCGCCATCGCTAGGAAAGAAATAATTATCCAGCTGGTCATAAAACAGGCTGGCATGTACGCCCAGATCTCTGGCCGAACCACCATCAAATAGCGGAATGCCGATATTTTCCTTAAGCTTGTACAAATTGAGCACCGGCCCCAGACGTGCCTCACCATACTTGGTCAGCGTCGAACCTAAATCAACCCCCGCCGTAAGTCGCCGGTATTCATAATCACCAAATTGCTTGCCATCCAGCCACAGCGACAAAGGCTCGGTTTTGTAGCTAACATACGGCGCAATAAAAGCCAGCCCATCCAGATGCAAGGGCTGGTAAAACTCGCTGCGGATTTCTTCGGTCGTCCCTACCCGCGCCAGCGTTTTCCATTCCGCGCCCAGCGAATTGATCCAGGTGCGCCGGTACATTGCGCTAATCGTCCATGGCGTTGAGCCGCGAAAATCGGTACCCACTCCGATGCCGAAATTCAGATAATTGGGCCCCCAGGATTTCTCAATCGGCAGGATATGCAGCTCATCATCTCCTCCTTTGCGGTGCAGCTCGTAATCGAGCTGGCTAAAGTCCCCGCGCGCATACACCGTGGCCAGATTTTTATGAAACTCGGGCAAATCCAGCGGCTCGCCGGTTTTGACTTCCAGCGCATTTTCAAGCACCGCCGGGTTCACCTGATTCGGGTTTTTCACTTCTACACTGGCAATCGCGCGGCTTTGCAGATGCCGCCCAAGCCGGTTTTGTGACCAGCTGGCAAACTGCCCGGCAGACACTGCGTAACGCTGCAGCTGCGGCAAAGCGACCAGCGCGGCCAGCTCGCCGGCCTTGATCATTTCGGCCGATTTTTTGAAATCACTGGACGACATGGAGCCCAGCTGCGGCGAAATCAGTACATCATCGGCCGTCAGCGAATCAAGCTGCGGTTTGACGTTTTGCACCATCATCAGCCGGGTGTACTGATCGGCCACCGAGAAAATACTATTTAGCTCCTCACGCTTGAGCGGCTCGGCACCCACATCAATCGCAATCACCACGTCTGCGCAGGTTTGCCGCGCCACATCAATCGGCATATTGCGCACCAGGCCACCATCAACCAGGACGTAATCCTTGCTATTCACCGCCGGAAATACGCCAGGCACTGCCATACTGGCGCGCATGGCGGTCACAATATCGCCATCCTCAAACACCACCATCTGGCCTGTCACCAGATCGGTCGCCACGGCACGGTACTGCACTGGCAGATCGTCAAAATGCCGGACTGTCCCCGCATAAGTCAGCTCACGCAGGAAAAATTCGATTTTCTGCGTGCTGATTGCCGCATTGGGCAGCTTGATACTCAAATCATCACCCAGGCCAAGCTCCAGACCGATCAGGCCCAGTGCATCGTCATTTTTTTTGCGGTAGGAATTAATCTGGCGCGGCAGGCTGGATGAGAGCAGATCGTCCCAGTTGGCGGCCTGAATCCGCTGCGTCATCTCTTCACTGCTACGCCCCGCGGCATAAGCCGCCCCCACCAGCGAGCCAATACTAGTGCCCACAACGCAATCGACAGGAATCCGGTTTTCTTCCAACACCTTGAGCACGCCGATATGGGCAAAGCCACGTGCCCCGCCCCCACCCAGCACCAGCCCGATGCGTGGCCGGGCTTGATCGCCTGCCGGGCGCGCCGCCACTGTGGCAGCGGCCGACGATGCAGACGTCTGCACAGCGGCAGACGATGCTACACTGGCGCCCAGCACGCTCAGGCTCAATAGGAAAGACACCATAATTTGGCGAGTGATCATCAATTTGATTCCTGCTCAAGGCAGTTAATAACAAGTTTAATCTGGCAATGCGCCATCGAATTCGAGTGTACCCAACATGCATTACATTGCACACCGCGGCTGGACCCGCAATCACCCCGAAAACACACTTGCAGCTTTTGGCGAGGCCTGGGCCGCAGGGATGGTGGGTTTTGAAACCGATATCCGTTGTGATCGTGATGGCGTGGCCATTCTGTTTCACGATCGTTGTGCGGCCGATGGACAATTGGTCAAAGCACTAACGCACGCCCAGCTGTGCGACATACAAGGCTATCCGGTTCCGACGCTAAGCGAAGCACTGGCGGCCTTTCCCACAGCATTCTGGAATCTGGAACTCAAATCGGCGGACTGCTTGGATGCGACCCGCGCGGTACTGGAAGCGCAAGCACAGCCATTTAAAGGGCTGATCAGCTCCTTCCATCATCAGCTGATTTTGACTATCGCACGCGATACCCAGCTGCCCTGCGCGTTGCTACTGGCCAACTCACCGGTGCGCACAATCAATCTGTACACCATGCTGGCCACCGTACCGCGCCCGGTCGGGGTGGGTCTGGTGTTTGATTACGAGATCGCCTCGGGCGAGCAAATTGCTGAGCTGACGCGCCAACAAGTGCCGTGCTGGGTGTACGGCCTGCAGCACGCCGACGAATATGCCACCGCACTGACCTGGCCGCTGGCGGGGCTGATTTGCGATCACCCCGAACATGTGCCGGGGCTGAAAGCCAGAACAGCTTAAGTTCAAAGGGGCTAAACAGCCCCTTTGCAGCTTAGTGCTTGCCGGTGCTACCAAAACCGCCTTCGCCGCGATCCGACTCGGCAAATTCATCCACAATATTAAACGCCACCTGCACCACCGGCACGATCACCAGTTGTGCAATGCGTTCCAGCGGTTGAATCGTAAAGCTGGCATTGCCGCGATTCCATACCGACACAAACAGCTGGCCCTGATAATCCGAATCGATCAGGCCAACCAGGTTACCCAGTACGATGCCGTGCTTGTGGCCCAGACCCGAGCGCGGCAGGATCATCGCCGCCAGTGTCGGATCTTCCAGATGAATCGCCATGCCGGTGGGCACCAGCGTCGTGGCACCGGGTGCCAGCTCGATTGGCGCATCCAGACACGCACGCAAGTCCAGCCCCGCCGCACCGGGCGTGGCATAGGCTGGCAGATTATCTTTCAGGCGGGCATCGAGGATTTTTACATCCATGGTTTTCTTGCTCATATCATTTCCTTTATGGGTATATCTCTGTAGGTAATATCGGGACTGCCTTTCAGGGCAATACCCCTTAGCTATCACGCCATCAATCTTTCTTCACGCTAGGATAAAGCCGGGCAATATGCGCCATCAGTTTGCGCGCAATATCGATTTTCGGCGCGCTGTGCAGCCGCGTTTCGCCGTGATCGTCAAGCAGCACCACTTCATTGGTGTCCGCGCCAAAGGCGTTTTGCACCAGATTGGCCACCAGCAGCGGCAGCTTTTTGCGCAGGCGTTTGGCTTCGGCGTATTCGAGCAGGTTCTCCGACTCGGCAGCAAAGCCGACACAGAATGGCGGATTCGGGCGCGATGATACGCCAGCCAGAATATCGGGGTTGGGCGCTAATTCCAGCGTCAGAATATGCGCGTCTTTTTTGATTTTCTGCTCAGATGGATTAAGCACATAGTAATCAGCCACCGCCGCCACGCCGATGAAAATATCGCTGGCAGCCACTTCGGCTTCAACCGCCGCCAGCATTTGCTGCGCTGATTGCACATTGATGCGGCGCGCGCCAATCGGCGTCGGCAAGGCGGTTTCGCCCGACACCAACACCACCTCGGCACCGGCTTCATACGCCGCGCGTGCAATCGCGTAGCCCATTTTGCCGCTGCTGGTATTGGTAATCCCGCGCACCGCGTCGATACGCTCGAAAGTCGGGCCTGCCGTAATCAGCACGCGACGGCCTTTCAATACCTTGGGCTGCAAAGCTGCTTCAAGGTGATCGAAAATGTCTGCCGCTTCGAGCATGCGCCCATCGCCCACTTCACCACAGGCCTGCTCGCCATTGCCGGGGCCAAAAATGCTCACGCCATCGGCTTGCAATTGCGCGATATTGCGCTGATTGGGCGGGTTTTCCCACATCTGGCGATTCATTGCTGGCGCTACATACAGCGGGCAATCGCGCGCCGCCACCAGCGTCGAGAGCAGATCATCGCACTGCCCATGTGCCACTTTGGCCAGAAAATCGGCCGATGCGGGCGCCACCAGCACCGCGGCCGCGCCGCGTGTTAAATCGATATGCGGCATATTATTGGGCCGCCGCGCATCCCACTGATCGGTGTAAACGATATTGCCGCTCAGCGCCTGAAACGTCACCGTGCCGACAAAATGTGTCGCCGCCTCGCTCATCACCACATGCACGTCGTAACCGGCCTTGACCAGCAGCCGGGTTAATTCGGCCGATTTATACGCCGCCACACCGCCGGTAATGCCCAGCACGATTTTTTTCTGATTAATTGCGCTCACAGCTTGCGCGCCTCTGCTAGAAAGAATGGCCGTAGTTTACAGAAAAAGAACTAGGTTCTGTTGACGTTAGTTTTACGGTCGCGCTGGAGCGATTTTTTTGACGAATCAAGGCATTGACTGCGCTGCATAGTCATTCTATGTAAGCAGTCAATAACGCAGAGTCGTCACAAAAAGCGCCCAGCCCTCCGGGTTTGGCTGTTTTTGGCCTGAAACTGCGTTGCAAAACCTTCACATAGAATGGCTATGCGTCAGGTTTCACGCCTTGTTTCAGGCCAAAACCAGCACAAACGCGATTCGTAAAACTAACGTTAACAGAACCTTATATGTCGATTACTGATTGGCCTGCCGACGAGCGCCCGCGCGAGAAATTACTCGCCCATGGCGCAGTGTCGCTCTCGGATGCCGAATTGCTGGCAATTTTTCTGCGTGTTGGTCTGCCCGGCAAATCGGCAGTCGATCTGGCGCGTGAATTGCTCGGGCATTTCGGCTCGCTCGAAGCACTATTTGCCGCCAACCTGCGCGATTTTGACGCCATTAGCGGCATAGGCGCGGCCAAATATGCGCAGCTACAAGCGGTACTGGAAATGAGCCGCCGCGCGCTGGCCGAGCAACTGAAAGCACGCGATTCATTTGAAAACCCCACCGCGGTGCGGGATTTCTTGCGCTTGCGTTTGCGCGGCATTCGCCATGAAGAATTTCACGCGCTGTATCTCGACACCGGCTACCGGTTGATCGCCGCCGAAACCTTATTCAAAGGCACGTTAAACGAGACGCGCGTTTACCCGCGCGAGCTAGCCAAACACGCGATTGCGCACAATGCCGCCGCCATTATCGTCGCGCACAATCACCCCAGCGGCAGCGCCGAGCCCTCCAGCGCCGATATTTTGCTGACCCGCCAGCTGCAACACGGGCTGGAGTTACTCGATATTAAATTGCTCGACCATTTTATCGTTGCCGCCCATCAGGTCGTATCGCTGGCCGAGCTGGGGCACCTGTAAAAGCGGTCATTCACGCCGATAAGTTCAGCATGCTTTGCATGCGCGAGCGCCGCCGTCGCATGCCCACCAGCCGAGGTGCATCATGCGTATTAGCGAATCTGATCTCACCCTGAGCGCCCAGCGCAATTTTCGCCGCGAACAGACCGAAAGCCTGTCGGTACGCTATGAAGCCCCGCGCCCGATTCCACCGGCGGCAGACGAATCGGTAGAAATATCCAGCGCCGCCCGCATGCTGGACGAGCAGCAGGAAGCAATCGAGAACGACCCCAGAATCAAACTAATCAAAAGCCTGATCGAAGCCATGCTGGGACGCGAAATAAAACTAGGGTATCAGCGTACAGATCAATCAGAGCAATCTTCACAGAGCAATACCCAGGCAAGTACCCAGCCAGTTCAATTGGAGGATGGCTGGCAAATCGAATACCACGCCAGTGAGTATGAAAGCGAGCAAACCCGCTTTGCCACCAGTGGCACCATCAAAACCGCCGACGGGCGCGAGATCAGCTTTGAGGCCGAATTGAGCCTCAGCCGCAGTTTTAGCCAGAATGTTGATCTAAGCATCGCCACCGGCAGCGCCGCACGCCCGAAAAAAGACCCGCTAGTGCTCAACTACGACGCACCAGTGGTCACGCTATCGGATAAAACCTTCAGCTTTGATATTGATTCGGATGGCAAAAGCGAGCAAATCCACCAGCTCAACCGTGGCAGCGCTTACCTCGCACTGGATCACAATCGCGACGGCAAAATCAACCACGGCAAAGAGCTGTTTGGCGCACAAAGCGGCAATGGCTTTGCCGACCTGGCGCAGTACGATCAAGACACTAACGGCTGGATAGATGAAGCCGACCCGGTCTACGCCGACCTGAAACTGTGGCTAAAAGACGCCAGCGGGCAGGATCAACTCAAAACGCTGCTGGAGATGAAAATCGGCGCCATTTACTTGGGCTATGCGCGCGGCGATTTTGACCTCAACAATAGCCAAAACCAGAATTACGGCCAGATTCGCAGCTCGGGCGTCTATCTGCATGAAAATGGCCGGGTGGGCAGCGTACAGCAGCTTGATCTGAGCGTCTGAACACCTCAATCGCTGAACGCCAAGCAGTACAGTTTGCCCATTTTCCGACCGATACAGGATAGCCCCAGTATTCATCAGGCATGCCCTGCTTCAAGATGACAAGCACGCGTCAGGTGTCGGTTTGCGCCTGATTGTCGGCTTTTTCCTCCTGATCATTCTTCGGAAACGCACATCATGAAATTGGCATCGTACACCCTGATTGCAGCGGCTATTGTTGGCCTGTCTGCGTGTAAACAACAAGCTCCTGCCGGCACTGAAGCCAGCGCTCCGGCCGCAGAAACGGCCAGCGCCAGCGGCGACACGGTTAAAATCGGTCTGGCTGCGCCATTGACCGGCAATATCGCGCATTTGGGCAAGGATGTTGAATACGGCGCACAAATGGCGATTGAAGAAATCAATGCCGAAGGCGGTCTGGACGTAGATGGCGCGAAAAAGAAAGTAGCGCTGGTATCGGAAGATGACCAAGCCGACCCGAAAAATGCCACGACGGTTGCCCAGCGCTTTGTGGATCAGAAAATCGCCGGTGTCATTGGCCATTTGACTTCAGGCACCAGCATTCCGGCGTCAAAAATCTACTCCGACGCAGGTATTCCGCAGATTTCTCCTTCTGCCACCGCACTGGCCTACACCGCACAGGGCTTTAAAACCACATTCCGCCTGACCGCCAATGATGGTCAGCAAGGTCTGGTGCTGGCGCAGTACGCCGTGGGCAAATTGAACGCGAAAAAAGTCGCCATTGTGGATGACCGTACCGCCTACGGCCAAGGTTTGGCCGATGAGTTTGAAAAAGCCGCCAAAGCTGCAGGCGCTGAAATCGTAAAACGCGAATTTACCACCAATCAGGAAACCGACTTCAACGCCATCCTGACCAATATCAAGAGCGTGAAACCCGATCTGATTTTCTACGGCGGCATGGATGCACAATCGGCACCATTGAAAAAACAAAGCAAAAAACTCGGTCTCACTGCCATTGTGATGGGCGCTGATGGTACAAAATCACCCGAATTCCTCAAGCTAGCTGGCACTGATGCGGAAGGCACTTTTGGCTCGTCTGCAGGCCAGTCGGTTGATCAAATGCCAGGCGGCAAGGAATTCAAAGACAAGTTCAAAGCCAAATTCGGCGTAGAAGTCCAAGTCTATGCACCGTACAGCTACGATGCCACCAAGCTGATGCTGGCAGCCATGAAACAGGCTGGCTCGGCTGACCCGGCCAAATACCTGCCCGTGCTGGCTAAAATCGAACACCAAGGCCTGACCGGCCCGATCGCTTTTGACGACAAAGGCGATGTGAAAAACGCGGCAGTAGGCGTTTACACCGTGAAAAATGGCCAGTGGGAACTGGCGGAAATGGTCGGCGGCGCCAAATAAGCCAGTCGATTCTGATCCAAGCATGAACCACCAAAGGGAGCCGCAGGCTCCCTTTTTTAATATCTACCTTTGCTGATATCGCTGATGTGTTGTGCAATTTGCACAGTTCTCCGGCGGTGCAGGCCACTCCCGCCAGAGGATGACCAGCGTCACTCAAACCCTCTTTTGCAGCGCAACAACACAGGCAGAATGCGCTCTGGCCTGCCAATTACCACACCCGGCCAACTGTCACCCTTCAAAAAGCATAAAACTGTTGCGGTGCAGCTACAGGATAATCCTTATTCATCAGCCCACATTGCAGAGCGGATATTTGTCACTTCTAATGAAACAGCTGCTTGAACGCCGCTCATTGGAAGTTGCCGTTTCAAACAAAAACGCCTCACCACTATTTAAATACACACTGGGGAAATATCGAATGACTATCGCTCGTTACAGCCTGATCGCTGCGGCCATTCTGGCCATGACTGCTTGTGGCAAACAAGAACCCGCTGCCACAACCGAACAAGCTAGTGCTGCGCCTGCCGCTGCGGTAGATGCGGCACCCGCTGGTGATGTAATTAAAATCGGCCACGCAGCTCCGCTGACTGGCAATATCGCCCACCTGGGTAAAGACAATGAAAATGGCGTAAAAATGGCCATCGACGAAATCAACGAAGCCGGTGGCGTTGATATCGGCGGCAAAAAAATGAAACTGGAAATGGTGTCGGAAGACGATCAAGCCGATCCGAAAACCGCTACTACGGTTGCACAGCGTTTTGTCGATCAGAAAGTGGCTGGCGTGATTGGTCACCTCAATTCTGGCACCACAATTCCAGCGTCTAAAATCTACTCTGATGCAGGCATCGCACAGATTTCTCCATCAGCCACTGCCGTAACGTACACTGCACAAGGCTTTAAAACTGCTTTCCGCGTGATGGCTAACGATGCGCAGCAAGGTAAAGTATTGGGCGAATATGCCGTGAAACTGGGCGCGAAAAAAGTCGCGATCATCGACGACCGTACCGCTTACGGCCAAGGCCTGGCGGATGAGTTTGAAAAAGCCGCTAAAGCCGCTGGCGCTGAAGTGGTTCGCCGCGAATTTACGACCAATCAGGAAACTGACTTTAACGCCATTCTGACCACCATCAAAGGCAGCAAGCCTGATCTGATTTTCTACGGCGGTATGGATGCACAAGCTGCACCGTTGAAAAAACAAGCCAAGAAACTGGGCATCAACGCCAAAGTGATGGGCGGTGACGGCACGCAAACGCCAGAATTTATCAAACTGGCGGGTAGCGACGCTGAAGGCATGATTTCTTCATCACCAGGCATGCCAAAAGACAAAATGGCCGGCGGTCAGGCTTTCCTGGATAAATTCAAAGCCAAATTTGGAACTGAAGTTCAGCTTTACGCACCCTATTGCTACGACGCAGTCAAAGTAATGGTCGCGGCAATGCAAAAAGCGGGCTCTTCTGACCCAGCCAAATACATCCCTGAACTGGCGAAAACCGACTACCAAGGCGCAACCGGCGCAATCACTTTCGATGAGAAAGGCGACATCAAAAACGGTGCCATCGCGCTTTACACAGTAAAAGGTGGCAAGTGGGAAACGCTGGAAGTGGTGGGCGGCGTAGCACCTAAATAATCCACCGAAACAATCAGATTCATGACTGATCCAAAAAGGAGGCTTCGGCCTCCTTTTTTACTGCTGAGCGCAAAATGAGTTTTGACTCTTTGATTCGAAAATATGCCCCTTTTATTGGGTGCATCAGCTTAATCTCACTTGCTCACCAGCGACAAGCCTTGATGCTCGCTTGGTTTATTTTGCCATTTTTGGCGATTGCTTATTTCATCGAGTTAGTCAAATGCGCCACAGGTCAGAACAACTGGCATGAAGTTCGCATACGATTACTCTGCTGGGTTGCCAGCTTTGCGCTTATCTTTGCAATTCATGAATATCGCTGGCAGCAAGATCGAAAGCAACTTAACGCCATCGCTGCAAAAATTACGGCCTTTAACATGCAGCAGAAGCGCTATCCTGACTCACTTAAAGAAATCGGCCTAGACGCGGCCAGATCTGAGCCGCGCATCGGGTATAAGTTACAAAACGGCCAAGCTACGCTGTGGTACCTCGACTCGAAACAAATGTATGCATTTCACTACTACCACTTTGAAACGCGCCGCTGGGATTATGTTGTCCCATAAAAAAACGCCATCTTCGAGATGGCGTTTTTTTATGGGAGCGTTAATACTTATTTTTTCAAAGCAGACTGCTCGTTACGAGCTCGCTCGTCCAGATTGATCGGCTCTTTATCCCACAGCAAACCGCGGCCTTCAACCTGGCCTTTGGCCACTTCAGGGTTTTCCTGCAAGAATTTTTCCATGAATTTGGTGTAATCCGATACGTAATTACGATCTACCATCTCAATATCCTTTTCATCTAGTGCGGTGAATTGCCGCTATTATAAGCGATCGTGTGCTGATCTGGGTTAGCAAAATACAGCGCCATGTATCAGCCTAAAGGCAAAGCCAGTCAACGTCTACAGCAATATACCCCCATAGACATAATCAATATCCCACTCCGACTCCGCAACTGCGATAAAACCATGCCGCAGATAAAAACGATTCGAGTCGCTGCCACGCAGTGCGCCCAGCCGGATGGACTTACTGCTACTACTACATTGCTGCTGGATGTACGTTAGCACGGCACTACCGATGCCCTGCCCTTGCCACTGCGGCAGCAGATACAAATGATCCAGAGCATAGGCCCGCTCCTCTTCACGCAACGCGTAAAAGCCGACCACTTGATTGGCGACGACGATTTTCTGGCTCGCGGTAGGCGCAAAGTTGGCGCGCAGACGTTGACGCGCGCGCTCGGGATCATAGCGGCCGATACGCTCCAGACTTTCACGCATCGCGGCAATGCGAATGGCGAGTAACTCCTCAAAATCAGCTTCGCAAACACTCGCCAGCGACCACATCAGCCCTCCATCGCCTCGCGCAGCACTGCAATAAAGCGTGCATTTTCTTCAGGCAAGCCAATCGACACCCGTAGGCTGTTTGGCATTTTGTAGCCAGCCAGCGGGCGCACAATCACGCCGCGTTCAAGCATATATTGATTGAGCATCGCTGCATCGCCGCAGTGGAAGGTCACAAAATTGCCGTAGCTCTCAATAAAGCTCAAACCCAGCTCTTGCAGCACCTCGGTAATCTGCTTCATGCCAGCAGCGTTCACTTCAACCGATTGTTTCAAGAATTCCAGATCATCCAGCGCGGCCACGGCGGCCGCTTGCGCAAGGCTGTTGACATTAAACGGCTGGCGAATGCGATTTAAGATATCCGCCACTTCCGGATTTGCGAGTGCAAAGCCAACGCGCAGGCCAGCCAGACCATAAGCCTTGCTGAACGTGCGCACGACGATCAGGTTGGCAAATTGTTTCAACCAGCCAATTGAATCGCTGCGTTTTTCGCGTGGCAGAAACTCGGTATAGGCTTCATCGAGCACCACCAGCACATTTTTTGGGCACAGCTCCAGAAACTCGATCAGATCACCGGGGCGTGCCAGCGTGCCGGTGGGATTATTCGGGTTGGCGATCCAGACGATTTTGGTATCAGGGCAAATCGCTGCGCGCATTGCGTCCAGATCGTGGCCGTAATCGACTGCTTTCACACAGATATTGGTCGCACCGACGGCTTGCGTGGCCAGCGGGTAAACGGCGAAGGCGTATTCAGAAAACACCGCTGAATCGCCCTCTTTCAAAAACGCATGGGCGATGAGTTCCAGAATATCGTTTGAGCCATTACCCAGCACGATTTGATCGAGATTAACGGCGAAACGCTCGGCGATTTTGGCTTTTAAATCGAAACCGTTCCCATCGGGGTAACGCGCCAATTCTGCCAGTTCGCGCTCCACCGCCGCACGCGCTTTGGGCCCCATGCCGAGCGGGTTTTCATTCGATGCCAGTTTGACGATTTTGGCTGGATCAAGATTCATTTCACGCGCCAGCTCGGAAACCGGTTTTCCCGGTTGATAAGGCGCAATGGCGCGAATGTATTCAGGGGCCAGTGAAGCAAGTGACATCGACTTTCCTTTTCAAACGTTCAAAACAATCAAATTTTTGCTATTACAGCGACTTCACCATCCGCAGGCTGGCAGGCAGTGAGAATTGCGTCAGGGTGCGCACTTTGGATTCAACCAGCACTTCAAAACCATGGCGGCGATAAAACTGCACCGCGCCGGGATTGCCGCTATCGACATCGACGTGCAGTTGATCAAACCCCGCTTGGCGCGCAGCAAAAATAACCTGGCTGAGCATGCGCGCTCCGAGGCCTTGGCTGCGGTGCTCTTCGTGCACGGCAATCGTGCGCAAATACCAGGCGTCATTGGGCACATGCGGGAACAAAAAATCCAGATCACGTTGGCGTGTTCGCAATATATCCAGATCAAGTGCCAGGGTATGTAGCTCTATGCTATCGTCAATCTGCAGTTGCGCACCATACCCGGCAGGGTAATGAAAAACCAGCGCAATAATCTCTTCCTGCGCATTGCGTAACACCTGCGCATTGCGATAACTGTAACTGCCATTCGGCTCGTGCCACAGCCGCGCCAGATTGATCAGCGTCAGCTCGCGCGGCAGTGCAAACCAGTAGTCGTAAAAAGGGGCGTCGGATTGATAAATCAACTCCGCCGCCCGTTTGGCATCACCAGGTACTGCTAAACCTAAGTTTTCCACCATTCACCTGCGCTTTGGCTGGGTTCGCCCTGCAAAATGTCGAGCAATGCAGTGCTGTCATTGGCCATCAACAGCCGCGCCGCATCGCGCTCGCCGACAAAACCTTCATTCACCGCATGTGCGACCATGGCGCGCAGCGGCACAAAATAATCATTCACGTTCAAGAGCCCAATCGGCTTGGCATGCAAACCAATTTGCGCCCAGGTTAAAATCTCAAATAGCTCATCAAATGTACCAAAACCACCAGGCATCGCGATAAAACCATCAGTCAACTCAGCCATCCGAGCTTTGCGTGTATGCATTGAATCGACGACTTCCAACGTCGTGCACGCGCCATAACCCAATTCGCGCTCAACCATAAACTCCGGAATCACGCCGATCACTTGACCCCCGGCTTGCAGCGCCGCTTCGGCCACCGCGCCCATCAGCCCCACATGACCACCGCCATACACCAAAGTCATCCCGCGCTCGGCGATTTCTTTGCCCAAGGTTTGCGCGGCTTCACGATAAATCTCACGCGCACCCATGCGGGCACCACAAAATACGGTTACGGCTTTCATAGGCTTCCTTTGAATTGGGGCATTGCCCACCATTAGCCACTCAAGCTATGACGCACGAGTGTGTTTTAAAAATAGCGAGCGCCCGTCAGATCTGTGAGGCCGGAACGCAGCAACCGGAATGTACTGCAGTACATGAGGATTGCGAGTACCGCCCGATCAGCTATCACGGGACGCGCAGCATTTTTAAAATACATTCGTTAGATGACAGCTTGAGGATAGGAGCCGAGTACCTTCACAAACGCCGCCACTTTTTGCAATTCCGCCAACGCCGTTTGCATATTTTCATCGTCGATATAGGCTTCCACATCGGCAAAGAACACATACTCCCACAGACCGGTCCGGCTTGGCCGCGACTCGAATTTGGTCATTGATACGCCATTGCGCGCCAGCGGTTCTGCAACTGCATGCAATGCACCCGCGCGATTAGGCGCCGAAATCACCAGTGAGGTTTTATCTTTACCTGAACGCGCCGATGATTGCGCACCCAACACCAGAAAACGCGTGGTGTTATTCGGTTCGTCCTCAATGTTTTGCGCGAGCTTATTAAGTACGTATTTTTCAGCCGCCGCATCACCCGCAATCGCTGCGCATGTTGGGTCAAGGCTAGCCATCCGCGCTGCTTCGGCATTGCTTGAGACCGAAATACGCTCTACGTGCGCGGGCAAATTCTGATTAAGCCATTCGTGACATTGCGCCAAGGCTTGCGCGTGAGCATAAACACGCTCGATGCCAGTAATGCTGTCAGTCGCGCGCAGCAAATGATGGTGAATGCGCAGTACCACTTCGCCGCAGATTTTGAGCGAACTGCCGACCATCAAATCCAAAGTGCGCCCTACCGCGCCTTCAGTTGAGTTTTCAACTGGAGCAACGGCGTAATCGGCACTGCCCGCTTCAACGACACGAAACACCTCATCAATCGACGCACAAGGCAAAGTATTGGCCGCATGGCCAAAATGCTTGATCGCCGCAGCTTGCGTGAACGTACCCTCTGGCCCCAGATACGCGATGGTCAGCGGTTTTTCCAGCGCCAGACACGCCGACATGATTTCGCGGAACAGGCGCGCCACCGCTTCGCCCGACAGCGGGCCTTGGTTGATTTCTTTAATCCGCGTCAGCACTTGCGCTTCGCGCTCAGGGCGATACACCACACCACTGCCTTTAATCACACCAATCTGATGCGCATGCTGGGCTCGCTCGTTGATCAGCTGCAAAATTTGCGCGTCGAGCGCATCAATGGCTTCGCGATGCTGTTGTATTAATTGCAATTGTTTGTCAGACATTAATTCTTACTCGGATTAAATTTTGCTGCATCCAGAATCGACCACAGATGAATAATCCAACCCATAAAGATCACCCACAACACGCCCGCCAGCACAAACATCAGCGCTGCTTTCAGCAAGCGCCCTTGCAGCAATTGGCCCAAGCCGGGAATAAAGAAACTGCACAGTGCGGCGATCACGTTGCCGCCAGAACCTTGTCCAGCCATGGTCGATTCCTTGTGTTTAATCAGCCGTGTTGTTGTGCAAACTCAGCCATATACGCCGCCAAGGCCTGGCAGCCCGCCAGCGGCATCGCGTTGTAAATCGAAGCGCGCATCCCACCGACTGAGCGGTGGCCTTTCAGTTGCAATAAATGACGCTCTTCCGCGCCAGCAAGGAATTTGGCATCCAGTTGGCTATCAGCCAAAGTAAATGGAATATTCATCCGCGAGCGATCGGCCAGTGCCGTTGGGCAGTTATAAAAACCGTTCGATGCATCAATCGCAGCGTACAGCACATTGGCTTTTTCGATATTTTTGGCTTCCATCGCCGCCAAGCCGCCTTGCGCCAACACATGCTTGTAAACCAGACCAGCAACATAAATACCGAACGACGGTGGCGTGTTGTACATCGAGCCGTTATCCGCAAAGGTTTTGTAGTTCAGCATCGTGGGTGTGTCGCTGCGCGCCTTGCCCAGCAAGTCTTCGCGGACAATACTCACCGCTACACCCGATGGGCCCATATTTTTTTGTGCGCCGGCATAAATCATGCCGAACTGGCTGACATCGACTGGGCGCGACAAAATATTCGATGACATATCGCAAATCAGCGGCACACCGTTCGATTTGGGGATGAAATTAAATTCAACGCCGCCGATGGTTTCATTACTGCAATAGTGCAAAAATGCAGCGTCTTTGCTACGTTGCCAAGTTGCTTCGTCGGGCACATAGCTGAAGTTTTTATCTTCACTGCTCGCAGCGATATTGACCTTGGCGTAGCGGCTGACTTCTTTGATCGCCACTTTCGACCAATGGCCGGTATTCACAAAATCAACGGTACTCTCGGCCGCAGCAAAGTTAAACGGCAACATGGCAAATTGCAGATGCGCCCCCCCTTGCAGGAATAGCACTTTGTAATTGGCAGGAATGCCCAGCAAAGTACGTAAATCGGCTTCTGCCTCGGCCAGAATCTGACCAAACTCAGGGCCACGATGGCTCATTTCCATCACGCTCATGCCCGAGCCATGCCAATCGAGCAATTCAGCCTGCACTTGGCGCAAAACTTCGGGAGGCAATACCGCAGGGCCAGAGGAAAAATTAAATACTTGAGTCATAAAGCCAATCTCTTGAACAGTGAGTACTTATCAATCGACCGCCAGTAGCTAGCGACGATCAATGCATTTAAGCGAGTAAAAAATGCGCGCGCGCCATCGCCACAGGTTTGGCCGGATCATCTTGCCAGGCGGTCATCAGCACATTGGCAACGCGCTTGCCTTGGCGCACGATTTCGCAGCGTCCGTACAAATCAAGCGCACGGGCCGAGCGCAGATAATCAATCGAAAAATCAACAATGCGCGGAATACCAGCCGATTCGCGCGCCCACATCAGGTGCAGCACGGCCGCGTTTTCCAGAAAGCCACCAATCACGCCACCATGAATGGCGGGCAATAGAATATTGCCGATATTTTTTTCGGCATATGGCAGGAAAAACAGCGGCTGTTCATCTTGTTCGCGCACCTGAACGCCTAGCAATTTAGCGTAGGGTATTTGCTCCAAAGCCTTTTCCAGCATGGCACACGACGATATACCTGAGCACAATTCAGAAGTAGATTGTTCCATTAGGCTTCACTTTTGTCGGTTGGAGACGTACGGGCAAATGTTGCAACGGAATGCGCCACAGGCTTGGCTGGATCTTCTTGGTATGCAGTGGCGCGCGTAAAGGCAATTGAATCGGTCAAACGATAGCATTCAGCCGTGCAATACAGTGGCAAATCGGGCTTGGCGGGACGCAAATAATCGATGCGCAAATCGAGTGTGGCGGCGGCTTCAGGTACGTGTAGCAAGGTATACAGCGCCACGCCCGATGAAGTATCGATTAATGAAGTCACCACGCCGCCGTGCAATACACGGGTTTCAGGGTTGCCGATGAGTTCGGGTTTGAAGGGCAGTTTGATCGTGACTTTGCCCTTTTCCGCTGCGACCAATTCCAGCCCCAGCGTTTTGCAGTGCGGTAAAGCCATAAACCACGGCCCGACTTGGGCAAAAAAATCGGGATTTGCCACGGGTAACCATAAGCTATTCATCGCAAATCCCTCTTTCGTGATCATTTACATCTGTGAAGTTTATTCAGCGCCATCAGCAGCTGGGGTATCTGCAGCTGGGGTATCTGTGGCAGCAGCATCGCTGGTTGAGGCCTCTACGTCGATACCCTCTTCTTCGTCATCAGGCTCGCAGACTTTTTCCAGACCCGACAATTGCTCGCCGTCGTCCAGATTAATCAAGCGCACGCCTTGCGCCGAGCGGCCGGTTTCGCGGATTTGCGAGACTTTGGTGCGGATCAGCACGCCGCCAGTAGTAATCAACATCACGTCGTCGGTGTCTTCAACCAAGCTCGCCGCAACCAGTTTCAGACCGGTTTTATCAGTCAGATCCATCGCGATCACACCTTGCGTGCCGCGACCTGAGAGGCGGAAATCACCCACTGGTGTACGTTTGCCGTAACCACCATTGCTGGCAGTCAAGACCATTTGGGTATCAGAATTGGCCACCAGCAGCGAGATCACTTTCTGATCTTCGCCCAGTTTCATGCCACGCACACCTTTCGAGTTACGACCCATTGGGCGCACTTTACTCTGCCTAAAGCGCACCGATTTACCCGCATCAGAGAACAACATCACTTGATCGTCGTCGATGCCAACTGCATCGCCAGCCTCTTCTGCGCTCTCGTCATCGATCATGATGTCTTCGTCGGCGGCCTCATCATCGAGCACCGCACCGCCCGCACCACGCGTCAGCGCAACGCCAACCAGATAATTACCTTCCTCCAGATTGATCGCGATAATGCCGCGCTTCATCGGGCGAGAGAAATCAGTCAGCGGCGTTTTCTTCACCGTACCATCGGCAGTGGCCATAAAGACGTATTTGTCTTCGCTAAAGTCTTTAATCGGCAAGATGGCGTTGATCTTTTCGCCCTCTTCCAGCGGCAGCAGATTAATAATCGGCTTACCGCGGCTGGTACGACCACCTTGTGGCAATTCGTAGACTTTCAGCCAGTAAACTCGACCACGCGAGCTAAAGCACAGGATGTAATCGTGGGTATTAGCAATAAACAGACTGTCGATAAAGTCATCGTCTTTGGTCGCCGCAGCTTGTTTACCGCGACCGCCGCGTTTTTGCGCGCGATATTCTTCCACTGGCGTAGTTTTCATATAGCCGCCATGCGTCAGCGTCACGACCATATCTTGCGGTGTAATCAGATCTTCCAGACAAATATCTTCGCCATGCGCGACGATTTCAGAGCGGCGCACATCGCCGTAGTTGGCTTTTACTTCGCTCAATTCATTGTGAATAATTTCGGTCACACGCTCGGCACGCGCCAGGATATCGAGCAAGTCGAGGATTTTATCCATGACTTCTTTGTATTCGCCGACGATCTTGTCTTGCTCCAGACCTGTGAGGCGCTGCAGGCGCATTTGCAAGATTTCTTGCGCTTGCACATCGGACAAGCGATAGCCAGTTCCCGTCAGACCAAACTCTTCACCAAGGCCATCCGGGCGCGACGCATTAATATCGGTGCGCGACAGCATGTCTTCGACCAGCTCAGAGCGCCACTCGCGGCTCATCAGTGCAATTTTGGCTTCGGGCGGCGTAGCGGCCGCTTTAATCAGCGCGATCATCTCATCGACGTTCGACAAGGCTACTGCCAAGCCTTCCAGTACATGGCCGCGCTCGCGCGCTTTGCGCAATTCAAACACAGTACGGCGCGTTACCACTTCGCGACGGTGCTTCAGGAAACATTCAAGAACTTGTTTCAGATTCAACAGGCGTGGCTGGCCATCGACCAAGGCCACCATATTGATACCAAAGCTATCCTGTAATTGCGTATGTTTAAACAGGTTGTTAAGCACCACGTCGGTCATTTCACCGCGTTTAAGCTCAATCACCACGCGCATGCCGGATTTATCCGATTCATCGCGCAGATCAGAAATGCCTTCCAGCGTTTTCTCACGTACCAGCTCGGCAATACGCTCAAGCAGGCGCGCTTTATTCACTTGATATGGCAGCTCATCAACAATAATCGCCTGGCGATCACCATTTTTACCGCAGTCTTCAATGTGGGTGCGCGAGCGCATCACCACGCGGCCGCGACCGGTGCGGTAGCCTTCGCGTACGCCGTGCACACCGTAAATAATACCGGCAGTAGGAAAATCAGGCGCAGGGATGATGTCGATCAGTTCATCAATACTCAGCTCAGGATTGGCCAACAGCGCTAAGCTCGCGTCAATCACCTCGGTGATATTGTGCGGCGGAATATTGGTCGCCATCCCCACCGCAATACCAGAAGAGCCGTTAATTAAAAGATTTGGAATTCGGGTTGGTAGAACCGTTGGCTCAAGTTCTTTCTCGTCGTAGTTCGGCGTGAAATCGACGGTTTCCTTGTCGATATCAGCCAACAGCTCGCTCGATACTTTTTCCAGACGACACTCGGTATACCGATAAGCCGCAGCGCGGTCCCCGTCAATCGAACCGAAGTTACCTTGACCGTCAATCAACGTGTAACGCAGCGAAAAATCTTGCGCCATCCGCACCAAAGCTTCATAAGCCGCCGAGTCACCATGCGGGTGGTATTTACCCAGCACATCACCAATCACGCGCGCGCACTTCACATAGGGGCGATTCCAGACATTGCTGCTCTCGTGCATCGCAAAGAGAATACGACGATGCACAGGTTTCAGGCCGTCACGGACATCGGGAAGCGCACGACCCACAATCACGCTCATGGCGTAATCGAGGTAGGAGTGGCGCATTTCCTCTTCAAGGCTTACAGGAATGGTTTCTTTGGCAAAGCTAAATTGTTCGGACATGCGTTTGGCGTTTTCTTTAAGTTTGTATCAGACTGTCGAGTTGCGTTGCCCAAAAGGGCAAGTCGCTATCGCATACAATCCAAAATCGGATGGAAAAATACCACTTAGAGCAGCTCACGATTCTAGCACAGCCGCACTTTTGCACCAATGCCAGCTCAAACTGTAAGCAGAATGTGCATTTGTTTACAGAAATGAGGTTGCCCTCTCAAGCACAATGCTCCTAGAATATAGGTAAATTAGAAATTGCTTCTGTCATATATTTGCAGCAATGTAAATGGCAATACTTGATACTACTTACGGTAATTATTCAATTTGAATATAAAAGCAAGTACTGCTAAATTTAGGCAAGCAATCTAAAGCATGATGACGCTATGACATTTTGATTCGGAACGTCATGACTGATTTTAAATTTGAAGTTTATTAACGGAGAACTCTCATGATCAAGCAATCTATCGCTTCTCTCGCAGTTGTTGCAGCTCTGGCCTCTTTCGGCGTTCAAGCTGCTACTGATGCATATGTAACAAACACCACCAATGTGTCAGAGGCAAATCCGGAAGGCGTTGTTAAAAATGGTATTGGCGAATGCTGGCAAACAGGTTCTTGGAGTGCTGACAAGGTTGTAAAAGGCTGCCCAGGCTATGTTGAACCGGTTGTAGCGCCAGTTGTAACGCCAAAACCTGTCGTTGTTGCGCCAAAACCTGCAGTCGTTAACAAAAAACAATTCACGCTGAAATCGGATGCTCTGTTTGACTTCAACAAAGCAACACTGAAACCCGCCGGTAAAGACGCACTGGACGCTTTGGTTGTTGAATTGAAAACACTGAAACCTTCTGAAGGCTCAGCAGTTGTGATCGGCTACACCGACCGCATTGGTTCTGAAACGTACAACCAAGCTCTGTCAGAGCGTCGCGCTAACACAGTTCGCGAATACTTGGTTGCTCAAGCTCCTGATGCTGCAGCATTGATTACTGCTGAAGGCCGCGGCGAAGCAAATCCAGTTACTGGCGACACTTGCAACAACATCAAGGACAGCAAAAAAACTCGTGCGAAACTGGTTGAGTGCCTGGCTCCGGATCGTCGCGTAGAAGTTGAAGTAACTGGCGTTGTTGTTGAAACAGTTCCAGCTAAGTAATTTTTAGCATACCGCTATCAAAGCCCCGCTTGCGGGGCTTTTTTCATGCTAGCCTCCAAGACATTCAGACGATCAGCGATACAGCCAATGCTTAAACTCAAGACCCACAAGATTGTGTTCGCTTTTGCCAGTGCAGGATTGGTGCAATTTGCTGTTGCCAGCAATGCGGCCATCAACGAGCTGCAGTTTTTTTTGGGCAACACCAAAAGTCTCAGCGCCAACTTCAATCAGTCAGTCCGCCAAAAATCGGGCAAAGTTGAAAACTCCCGTGGCCAATTTTTTCTGCTGCGCCCTGGTAAGTTCAAATGGACTTACGCACAGCCCTACAATCAGGAAATCATCAGCAATGGTCAGCAAGTCTGGCTTTATGATCTCGATCTGGCGCAAGTAACCATCAAACCGGCCAGCAAAGCACTCGATGCCAGCCCGGCAGCCATCCTGACCGGCAACAATAACCTGAGTCAGAGCTTTAACCTACAAACCTTGCCGAGCAAAAATGGCATAAGCTGGGTTGCTCTCACCCCAAAAAACAAAGATGCCAGCTTTGCACAAATCCGGATAGGGCTACTCAAAGGACAACTGGACCGGATGGAGCTGGACGATCAATTCAATCAGACGACTAGTATTCAATTCAGTAAAATGCAGCAAAATCAGCCCATGTCAGCCCAGGCTTTCAACTTCACCCCACCACAGGGCGTTGACGTTATCCGTGAATGATATTTTCTCTGGATCTCATCGGTCTTCGCAACAAAAACCAAATTATTGGCCTACAAGACATCAGGCAATTTCTTGCTCTTTCCAGCGGTTCAATTGGGGTGAAGTATGGATGATTTGTTCGAACAACAGCCAGTTGCGCCACTAGCTGAAGCACTCAGACCAAAAACCTTAGATGAGGTTATCGGCCAATCACACCTTCTACATGAAGGTAAACCATTAAGGTTAGCTTTTCAGTCAGGCAAACCCCATTCCATGATTTTCTGGGGCCCGCCAGGCGTTGGGAAAACCACTTTGGCACGATTAACTGCCAACTACTTTAACTGTGAATTCATTGCATTGTCTGCGGTCTTCTCTGGCGTAAAAGACATCAGAGCGGCAATGGAGCAAGCCCGGCACAACCTGGATAGAGATCGCAAGACAATTCTCTTTGTCGATGAAATTCACAGATTCAATAAGTCTCAGCAGGATGCTCTGCTCCCCTATGCAGAAAGTGGTTTGGTCACTTTCATAGGAGCTACGACTGAAAACCCCTCTTTTGAAGTAAATTCCGCTTTGCTGTCCAGAGCTCAAGTTTATGTGCTGAAGTCTTTATCAGAAGATGAGTTAAGACTGCTGTTAAAAAGAGTTCAAGAACAGGCTCTGGGGCACTTGAAGTTTGAAGAGCGGGCTGTAAACACCATTATTGGATATGCCGATGGTGATGCCAGAAGATTTCTGAACCTGCTGGAGCAATGCGCAACGGCAGCAAACGCTACCGGCATAGAAGTGATTGATGCAGAGTTTATTGGAAACGCATTGAGCCTGAATTCAAGGCGATTTGACAAGGGCGGGGACAATTTCTATGACCAAATTTCAGCCCTTCATAAATCAGTCAGAGGCTCCAATCCTGACGCGGCTTTATATTGGCTAACTAGAATGTTAGATGGCGGTGCCGATCCACAGTATCTATCCCGAAGAATCATCAGGATGGCTTGGGAGGATATAGGCTTAGCTGACCCGAGAGCCATGCAGATCGCCAATGATGCCGCCACAACTTTTGAGCGACTGGGAAGTCCAGAGGGTGAATTGGCACTGGGGCAAGCGGTGATTTATTTGGCGATTGCCGCCAAGAGCAATGCAGGCTACATGGCCTACAAGCAGGCAAGTGCGTTTGTCAAACAAGATAAGAGTCGAGAAGTGCCTGTTCATCTTCGGAATGCGCCAACAAAATTAATGAAGGAGCTGGGGTATGGGCATGACTACAGGTATGCTCACAATGAACCCAATGCCTATGCAGCAGGTGAAACTTACTTTCCAGATGGCATAGCAGAACCTGGTTGGTACCAGCCAGTGCCTAGGGGTCTAGAAATCAAGATTGCCGAGAAGATGAGCGTACTCAAGCAGTGGGATGAAGCAGCGGGTAAAAAAACAAAATAAGTCGATCTGGTTTTCTACACGCGTCTTCTCGGCTCAGAGCTGCAAAAATCACCACCATTCATGAAAATGATGCACCGGCCCGATGCCGTGGCCGACGTCCAAGCGCTCGGCATTCGCAATCGCCGTCAGCAGCCAGGCTTTGGCATCGCGCACCGTTTCAACCCAGTCGGAACGTTGGGGGCGCAAAGCGGCTAAGGCCGCAGACAAGGTGCAACCGGTGCCGTGGGTATGGCGGGTTGCGATGCGTGCGGCGGGGAAATTCACTTCGGCATCGGCGGTAATCAGCCAATCCGGGCACTGTTCGCCGCCCAAATGCCCCCCTTTCATCAGCACCGCTTGCGCACCGGCGGCGAGCAAGGCGCGGCCTTGTTCGCGCATTTGCTCTTCCGTAGTCGCTTCAGATACACCAAGCAAAGCGGCGGCCTCGGGCAAATTGGGCGTGATAATACTCGCCAGCGGCAATAATTCGTCACGCAGTGCATTGACCGCAGCGGGGTCCAGCAGGGTATGTCCGCCTTTGGCAATCATTACGGTATCTAGTACGATATACTTAGGCTGGTATTTGCGCAGACTGGCGGCCACGGCAGAAATAATGTCTGCATTGGCCAGCATGCCCATTTTGACCGCATCGACGCGAATATCGCTAAATACGGCATCGCACTGGGCGGTAATGAACTCTGGCGGCACCGGATGCACCGCGCTAACACCTTGAGTATTTTGCGCGGTCAGCGCGGTGAGCACGCTCATGCCATACGAACCTAAGGCCGAAAAGGTTTTCAAATCAGCCTGAATCCCGGCGCCACCGCCCGAGTCTGAGCCGGCAATCGTTAAGGCATGGCGAATAGTTTCGGTGTTACTTGAAGTCATCTTTGATTTCCTGAAGTTCAATTCGCAGTTAATTGATCATTGTTCGCGTGCAGCTTTTAATTCAGCGCCCAGATTGCGAGTCGCCAGCGCCACATCGGCCTGCCCGCAAATTGCCGACACCACCGCTACGCCATCGGCCCCTGCGGCTATTAGCGGCGCGATTTTGCCGCGGCCAATGCCGCCAATCGCTACTGCGGGTAGCGATCCGGTGCAGGCAAACATCGCCGCCATTTCAGCGGTGCTAATCACCGGCGAGGCGTCTTTTTTGGTACTCGTTGGATAAACCGGGCCAACGCCGATGTAATCAATGCAATTGGCAATCTCTGGCGTGAGCAGTTGCTCGACATTGGCCAGATTATTGGTCGATAAGCCCACAATTTTATTCGGGCCAATCAGCTGGCGCACCACTTGCACCGGAATATCACTTTGCCCAACGTGCACGCCATCGGCATCGACCGCCAGCGCAATATCAACGTGATCGTTGATAATCAGCGGCACATTCAATGGCGCAAGCACCGCTTTGAGTTGCTGGGCACATTGCAGCCACAGGCCTTTTTTCCAATTGGGCGCGCGCAGTTGCACCACCGTGGCGCCATTTTGCGCGGCGATTTTGGCCGTTTCCACCATGGCCGTCATGCCACCGCACAAGTCGGGATCAAGCACCAGATACAGGCTGACATCAATTTTGGCTTTGCTCACCTCAGCACTCATACGCCCACCTGCCGCAATTGATTCGGGTGAATAATATGCAGCGCATCCAAGAACGGCGCCACAAACGTCCCCGGGCCATCGGCGCATTCAACGGCGCGCTCGCCCGCCAGCGCCATCAGCGCGCAAGCCGCAGCCACGGCATCCAGCCGATTGGGCGCATCCGCCACAAAGGCCGCCACCACGGCTGACAAGGCACAACCAGTGCCAACCACCTTGGTCATCAGCGGGTGGCCTAACTCAACCGACCAGGTTTGCTCACCATCGGTGATGTAATCAATCGCGCCCGTCACCGCCACAATCGCGCCAGTGGCCTTGGCCAGCACTTGTGCTGCGCCAAGTGCCGCATTGGAGCTGGCGGTGCTATCGACGCCTTTGCCAACATGACTGTTTTGCGCCAAGCCCATGCCAGCAGCCAGCGCCATAATTTCCGAGCCATTGCCACGAATCGCCGCCGGTTTGAGTGCCAGCATCGCCTTGGCGGCCTCGGTGCGATAGCTCAACACGCCCACCGCCACCGGATCGAGCACCCAAGGCGTGCCTGCTGCATTGGCCGCGGCAATGGCCAACTTCATAGCCTCCAGGCGTTCGGCATACAGCGTACCCACATTAATCAGCAGCGCATCGGCCAAGGCGGCAAAACCGGCCACTTCCTCCTTGGCCACCACCATCGCGGGGGATGCACCAAGCGCCAGCAGGGTATTGGCTGTAAAGCATTGCACTACCTCATTGGTGAGCACATGCACCAGTGGGGTATTAGCTCGTACGCGCTGCAGCTCGTCGGCTAACAGGCTAAACGGAAATTCTGAAATCGGGGTCGTCATCAATCCATCCTCGGCAATAGCGCAGTTGGCCCGCTTAGCAACAAATAAAAATGCAAACCATCCGTAACCAATTTGCAGACAATTTACAAACGATACATCAACGCTTCGCGGCCAACTCATAGTGAATAGGCCTATTGTAACTGCTCGTACCAGCTCGGGATTGATCTGCATCCTGTCCAATTGAAGTCTTTTGCCCAATTGTTTGACCTGACTCACATTGCAGTGCGGCACGATTGCCTACAATCGACACTAATCGTGAGTTTAAGGAGAAGGTCATGGCGGACTTGACCACACAATTTCTGGAATTGCCAGTCAAAAACCCCTTGATGAATGCATCCGGGGTCTGGTGCAGCGTGGCATCGCAACTTGAAGCGCTTGCCGAATCCGCCGCAGGCGCGATGGTGAGCAAAAGCTGCACGCTGCACCCGCGTGATGGCAACCCGGAACCGCGCTATCGCGTCTTTGGGCATGGCGGGCCAAAGGAAAATAAGGTCTGCAGCATCAATTCAATGGGCTTACCCAACGAAGGGTTTGCCTATTATCTGCGCTATGCCCAGCGGCACGACCACGAAAACAAGCCCCTGTTTGTGTCGATTTCCGGCCTGACGCTGGACGACAATCTCACCATGGTCGACAGCCTGAAAGATGCCGTTACACCCGCGATTCTGGAAGTGAATTTGTCCTGCCCTAATGTGCCGGGCAAATCGCAAATTGGCTACGATTTTGACGCCATGGATACCTTGCTGGCCGAAGTGTCATCGGGCTATCAGCGGCCATTCGGCGTCAAATTGCCACCGTATTTTGATATGGCGCACTTTGACGAGGCAGCTGAAATTCTCAACCGCTATCCATTAGTGGCATTTGTCACCTGCATTAACTCGATTGGCAACGCGCTAGTGATCGATCTGGAGAGTGAAACCACGCTGATCAAACCCAAAGACGGCTTTGGCGGTTTGGGCGGCGATTATGTCTTGCCCACCGCGCTGGCCAATGTGAATGCGTTCTATCGCCGTTGCTCGGAAAAAACCATCATCGGCTGCGGCGGTGTGAAATCGGGCACCGAAGCCTTCCTGCATCTACTGGCTGGCGCGACGCTGGTGCAAATTGGCACCAGTTTGTACGAAGAAGGCCCGGGGATTTTCCCACGCGTGCTCGACGAATTGGCTGCGATTATGGACGATAAAGGCTATAAAACTATCGCTGATTTCCGTGGCAAGCTCAAAACCATTGCTTAATTCAAAAAGTGGTCTGAAGTATTAAAAAAGCCGTCATATTTATTGACGGCTTTTTATTTAATATTCAACGGGAACAGGATCAAGGCTACGCCAAAGATACCACGTCGCCACCGAGCACCATGGCTGCCACAGCTCGGCGAGCTGTTTTAGCTCGGCGCGAGGCTTACGCTCGCCATCGTGATAATGCTCGGCGATGCCGCGAATCAGGCCGATATCATCGAGCGGCAGTACATTCGGGCGCGCAAGATAAAAAATCAGGAACATCTCGGCAGTCCAGCGGCCGATGCCGCGGATTGACACCAGCTCTTTGATCACCGCTTCGTCATCCCAATCATGCCAGGCGCTGGGGTCAAGCCGGCCTTCAACATGATGGCGCGCCAAATCGCTGAGGTACTCCACTTTGCGTTGCGAAAGACCACAAGCACGCAGCTCTTCCACAGTAGCAGCCAGCACTGCATGACTCGTGACGTCACCCAGAAAGAGCGCCAGCCGATTCCAGACCGAATCGGCGGCTTTGACCGAAATTTGCTGGCCAACAACCGAGCGCGCCAGCGTATGAAACGCATCGCCGCGCGTGCGTAAGCTGACATCCGGGTATTGCGCGATCAGTTGCGCCATCACTGCATCGGCCACCGCCAATTCCTGCGTGGCCTGCGACCAGTAATCGGGTTTATCAAGTGGTGGAGTCATCGATTAAGTGCCTGTTAATCGCCAGCGACGGTCATGCGCTCGATCAAGATCGCGCCAACTTTGCGGCTGCTTGACGCGAGCGCATCATCGCCGACCGCTACAATGCGCTGGTACATCTCACGCAAATTGCCGGCGATGGTGATTTCTTCAACCGGATATTGAATCACGCCGTTTTCCACCCAGAAACCAGCCGCACCACGCGAATAGTCGCCCGTTACCATATTGATGCCGTGGCCGAGCAATTCAGTGACCAGCAAACCCGTACCCATTTTGGCCAGCAAGCTCGATGCAACATCAGTCGGCGCGACAAATAGATTATGCGGGCCGCCAGCATTACCGGTGGTATCCATCCCTAGCTTGCGTGCAGAATAGCTTCCAAGGAAATACCCCTGCTGAACACCACGATCAACCACGGTACGCGCCGACGTTGCCACGCCTTCGGCGTCAAACGCACCGCTGGCAAATCCGCGCGGCGTGAATGGATCTTCGGTAATCGTCACACACGGCGCAAACACCGGTTGACCCAAACTATCAACGAGGAAACTCGATTTGCGGTACAAGCTGCTGCCCGATACCGCGCTCACCCAATGCCCAATCAGCGAGCTGGCAACACTGGCTTCAAACAACACCGGATATTCACCGGTTTTCAGGCGGCGCGCGCCAAGGCGGCGCACGGTGCGCTCCCCCGCTTTGCGTCCCACGGCAGCAGCGGCTTCCAGATCGCTGGCGGCGCGCGCGGCGGTATACCAGTAATCACGCTGCATGCCGCTATCGTCTTCGGCGATCACCGCGGCCGATACGCTATAGCGCGTGCTGGTGCCTGCGCCGATAAAACCTTGCGAATTGCCATACACCCAGCGCGAGGCCGACGTTGATACCGTTGCGCCATCGGAATTATCAATCCGCTCATCCACGGCCAAAGCCGCCTGCTCACACTGACGCGCCAGTTCAATCGCGTTTTCCACCGACAAATCCCACGGATGATACAAATCCAGATCGGGGAACACGGTACACAGGCGTTTGGGATCAGCTTGCCCGGCAAATTCATCCGCAGCGGTGTATTTGGCAATCGCCAACGCCGCTTTCACGGTGTCAGAGAGCGCTTGCGGCGAGAAATCGCTGCTGCTAGCGTGGCCTTTTTGTTGCCCCAGATAAACGGTGACACTAACGCCTTTATCCTGGTTGTATTCAATGGTTTCGACTTCATCCAGTCGTACCGAAACGTTTTGTCCAGAGCCTTCGGAAACTTCCACATCGCAGGCGGTGGCGCCTTGCTGCTTGGCAATATCTAACACCTGACTGGCCAATTGACGCAAAGTGCTTTCGCTAAAACTGAATTCAGACACGTATTTATGTTCCGTTGGATAAATTGGAAAAGTAATTGCTTGTATTGACACGCTAATTGCAGCGGCGGGCAGCAAGCTTAAGCCCAAGTTTGTTATCATACTGCTTTTGCACCGGCGTTAGATACCCTATATGGCCAAACCACAACACGACGATGAAATTGAAGGCGTCAGTAAATCCCAATTAAAGCGCGAAGCGATTGCATTGCAGGAGCTGGGCGCTACGCTGATGACTTACAGCGCCAAACAACTGGCACCGCTCAATTTGCCCGAAAAACTCGTCGATGCCCTGAACGAAGGCCGACGGATTACCGCCAATGGCGCAACGGCTCGTCATAAACAATACATCGGTAAATTGATGCGCGATGTTGATGCTGCGCCGATTTATGCATTTTTAGATGCGCTCAATGGCGACTCGGATAAACACACCGCCTGGCTGCATCAGGTGGAACGCCTGCGCGAGAAATTATTGGTCGACAGCAAAGCGGTCGAGCAATTTATTGCGGATTTCCCCGAAGTAGATATTCAGCATTTGCGCCAGCTGATTCGCAACGCGATCAAAGAGCGCCAGGCGCAGGAAAGTGGCAAACATACGCCGCCCAAAGCGTTCCGTGAATTATTCCAATTGATCAAATCGCACATTAAAGAGCCGGCACTGCCGAGTTTGAGCGACAACACAGAGGAAGACGAAGAATGAGCATTGCCGTAAAGGGCCTGTTGTTTGACATGGATGGTACTTTGGTTGATTCACGATCATGTATCGAGCTGTTATGGCGCAACTGGGCCTTACGGCACAAACTGGACTTTGCCGACATCCAGGCCGTGATGCATGGCCGTCGTGGCATTGAAACCATCCAGATTGTGGCCCCCCATCTGGATGCGCAAAGCGAAGTTGAATTACTGCTGGCCGAAGAAGCGCTGATGCTGGAAGGCATTGTCGCAATTGCTGGCGCGCATGAATTGCTAAGTAGCCTGGCACCCCACCAATGGGCAGTGGTGACGTCAGCCCCCCGCGATCTGGCTCTGGCTAAATTGGCTTTTGCTGGCCTGCCATTGCCACAACATATTGTGGGCGCTGACGATGTCAAAGACGGCAAGCCCCACCCTGCCCCATTCCAGATGGGGGCCGCCAAGCTGGGTTTGAGCGCTGATCAATGTCTGGCGTTTGAAGACGCCAGCGCGGGCATACGCTCGGCCCATGCCGCAGGCGCAGCGGTTTGCCTAGTGACCAGCGCAGGCGGACACGATGACAGCGGTTTGGCACAGTGGCAAGTTGAGCACTATGCACAGCTCAATGTTGAAAGCAGCCCAGACTCGATCAATGTGAGCTTTAAATCCAATGAATGATGTGTTGAAAATTGGTCTGGTGTCGATTTCCGATCGCGCCAGCAGCGGTGTATACGAAGACAAAGGCATTCCAGCACTGCAAGAATGGCTAAGCCTTGCGCTAGCCAGCCCCATTGAAATCGTTAGCCGCCTGATTGCCGACGAGCAGCCAATCATTGAAGCCACGCTGATTGAATTGGTCGATGTAGAGCAATGCCATCTGGTACTCACCACCGGGGGGACGGGCCCGGCCAAGCGTGACGTCACGCCTGATGCAACCTTGGCGATTGCTGATCGCGAGATGCCCGGCTTTGGCGAGCAAATGCGCCAGATTAGCCTGCACTATGTACCGACGGCGATTTTATCGCGCCAAGTGGGTGTGATTCGCGGCAGCAGCCTGATTTTAAACCTGCCCGGCCAGCCCAAATCAATCAAAGAAACACTGGAAGGCGTGAAAGACGCGGATGGCAAAGTGCTGGTACACGGCATTTTTGCTTCGGTGCCGTATTGCATTCAGCTACTAGAAGGCCCTTACGTCGAAACGCATAATGCAGTCGTGGCGGCATTTCGCCCGAAAGCCGCAATTCGCGCCCCGCAGTAATTCGCCCAATCAATAGAGATTAAAGATGAGCAATCTACTACCTTGTGTTGAAATCGAAACTGGTGACAATCCTAGCGCTGCGGTGATCTGGCTGCATGGTTTGGGCGCCGATGGTCATGATTTTGCCCCCATCGTGCCCGAACTGGGCTTGCCTGCAGATCTGGCGGTGCGCTTTGTCTTCCCGCATGCACCGCAGATGCCGATTACGTGCAATAACGGCTATGTCATGCGCGCCTGGTACGACATCGTGCACTTTGATCAGATCAGCCGTCAGGCCGATATTGAAGGCGTAAAAACCAGTGTGCAATCTGTTCGCGATTTAATCGCTGACCAGAATGCAAAAGGTATACCCACCCACCGTATCATTCTGGCAGGCTTTTCCCAAGGCGGCGCAATTGCCTATACTGCCGGCTTAACTCACCCGGAAGCATTGGCGGGTATTGTGTGTTTATCGACCTATTTACCAGCGGAAGAGCTCATTAGCCGTGAAACTATTCATGGCAATATGAATACGCCACTGCTGGCCGCACATGGAAGCCACGATCCGGTTGTTGGAATTACATTGGGTGAAAAAGCAAAAGATTATGCTAGCCAGCTTGGCGTTAATGTGAGTTGGCAGACTTACCCCATCCAGCATTCAGTTTGCCTGCCTGAAATTCAATGGATTGGCCAATTTATCCAGAAAAATCTGGCCTGATAGTTGTATCAGCATGAGACATAAAAAACGGCGCTTAAAGCGCCGTTTTTTATGTCATGTCCGAGTCTATGTTTAGTTTTCCTGCCTTAAAACATTAACCGATACCCAAATCCAGTCAATGCCTTTTTCCAGCACGAGACCCAAACTGACAGAAAAACGCTTATCGCGCGCTCTGACCTGATAAATCTTGTCCAGCCCATAATCAGCAGAATGCATAATCAGGGTATTCACGCTTTTGCCTTCGATCTGGTGTGGCACATAGAGCGCGGTGCGCACATTGGGCAACTCCAAACCACCAGTAAAGCCCAGCTCGGTCACCGTCATGTTTTCGAGCCGGTCATTTTGCTCCGAATGCATGCCGACCATCACCGGTGTAGTCGTCAACACCTGAATGCCAGCAGAGATTTCATCATCACTAATTCTGGCGATACGGCGCAACACCCCGATTTGCCAGTTATCGCCAGCATTTAACCGCAAGCCAAGCAATAAATTGGGACGTATCCATTCATTTTCCGAAAAGCGCAGCACAGCCCCATAGCCGCCGTTGCTTTCATTATCAATGGCCCACGTATGCCAGTCATTCAGCTTTTTATTGACCACATAAGGGTTGGAAACGGTACTTTTCTGCTTGGTTCGTGATGAAACAAAACCATAGAGACGCATATCCATGATTTCATCGTAATCAATCTGATCTTTGACATCACGCCCCTGGCGCATGAATTTGTCGTTATCTTCCTTGATATACCCGCAAATGCGGTCCAGACCATAAATGACGTCAACCGCTTTAGTGACTTTGGTTCTTTCGCTACGTTTGACCTGGCTATTGCGCATGCTCATGGTCCAGAACACGTCCAGATGCTTAAGCAACTCGGTCACAGCAGGTCCACGGGCATCGGGACCAAGGTCAAGCGAGGCATAGCTTGCGCCTGTAAGCAATCGGCCAAGAATCTCCTGTACCTGATTCACAATTTCATTCAGGCTCCAGTAGCGATAGGGTTCACCCATCAAGTCAGTATTGATTTTTTGTGCGCCCTGGGACTCTTGCAAATTCACACAGAAATGATGCCTGTCGTCCATGTATTTGCGGGAAATCTGGATCAGCTTGGACCATTTCTCCAGCCACGAATCCACTAGGTCAATCTGGCGAACAGACAGATTGTTATTCGCCAGCGTATTGAGCATCAGCATCTGGATATATTCATCGGCGCAGGATGAAATCTCGGTTGATGCCTGGGGATAAATCGAGAATGGATTGCTATCAAAGCCACCGATTTCAGATAAACGATACAGCTGATGCGCGACTGTCCAGATTTTTGGCGGGACTTTTTCAAAACGGAAGTAATGCCATTTGGCTTGAATAGCCAAATAACGCAAGCTGCGCGCCAAAACCATCGGCATCAACGGAGCGAACTGCTTTTGCAGGGCTTCATTCGACTCTGCCTGCACAAAACGCTGGTAAGCGTCGACCATATCGTGTGCGTAGGCAACGATGTCCTTCCAGAGCTTTTGCTCTATCTCTTTGGACATGCGCGGATTGGACACGTATTGGTAACACACCGCATCAAATGCTTCTTGGACATGCTCATCAATCAGCATTAGCGCTTGCAGGCTCTCGAATGATGCATTCTGGTTGCCCGCAATGAAATCAGTCACGATTCCGTGCACTTTGGCACTACGCGTTGCCGGGTCAGCCAGATCAAGATTTTTACACCATTGGGTTGCCGCTTTCAGGCTGGCCAAAGGCGATTTATCTTTTGAAAATAGAGCAGAGAAACGATCAAGCATGCGCAGTCCAGCCTAGTGTGAATAAGCAATTCATTCGATTATGTAGGTACAACTTCGGTTTCTGCAAACCACAGTAACGCATCGGCCACCGATTCAAAAACCATGATATTTGCATCGGCAATCGCCCGGTTGATCCAGACCGACCAGACTACCCACTGATCATCGCTGACAACCGCCACCTGAGCAAAGTCCTGCTTGTGTTTGCGGGTAAAATCTATTTCTTCCAAGGCCATGTCGAGGGTGTAACCCGTCATCTCGCTTAGATCAAACAGCAGTCGGGTCGGGCCATGAAAGCTGATGTCGTACAATACGTTATCTTCGAACTCTTTGTAATCTTGCAAAGTAAATTGCCCAAAGATCACAACATGAATATAGCCCGTTTCGTGCGAAATACTGATCATATGCCACCCCCGAATTATGCCAAGGAGAAATATCCGCAGCCTGCTTTTAAGATAGCGCCAAATCGGCGGGCTGCATAAGCTTTTATTGCCTTACCTAAGCATCATGTAATAATGCCAGCGATGTACTGAGGGTTGAGATTGTATCAACTCAAGGCCAAACAAGTGCAATACGATTGAAACAAATAAAACGATAGATAAAGCATATTCAACGACTTTACATACTCAGCCAGAGTATCCATCGGCAGACCAACACAGAGAATGCTTACAGCAACATACCCTATATACGCTGCAAATCGAGCAATAACTGCCGGGTATATAACACTCGATCTCCTAACAACAAGGCCAGAGATTGACGCATCCAGGTTTTAGCCCACGGCCACAAAGCCTCATCACGCATATCATTGCCAGCAAACTGCAAAATCAGATGCCCACTGCAAGCATCAATTGCCTCGCTAGGTACAAAACCATGTTGAGCGACAAACTGGTAGCGCAGCATGGGATTAATCGCGGCCAAACCACCGGCTTCAGATTGCCAATCCAGGCCCAGCCCCAGCTCCAGCAGCAGGGCTTTTTCAAACAGGCGCAAAATGGGTTCAACCTCGCGTGCATCGGCTGAACACAGTGCCAACGCTTTCATGGCATCAAAATAGGCGACAAACAGATCAGGGTGTGGCTCGTCCTTGATCAACAGGTTTTGCAATAGCTCATTAATATAAAAGGCACACAATAATGGCAAGCCGCTGAGTTGTGGCAGACCGGGTTGCCAGTTGGCTGCATGCAGCGTTTTGACCTCACCCGCTCCAAACCATGAAAGCAGTAAGGGCTGAAAGCTGAGCAAGACACTGCGAACCTGAGAGCCTGGGCGCTGCACGCCGCGCGCATAAATCGTTTGCCGACCATAATCTCGGGTAAATACATCGAGCAAGCGACTGGTTTCACGGTAAGCATACTGGTGCAGCACAAAGGCCGGATGATCGTTGATCCGATTTTTTGCTGCACCGCGCGCCATAAGTAATTACTCGTAGCCAAACTGGCGAATCAGACGCGTGTCATCCGCCCAGCCGCTTTTCACTTTGACAAAGACTTCAAGAAACACTTTGGCATCAAACATGGTTTCCATGTCCAGCCGGGCATCCGTCGCGATTTTTTTCAGCTTTTCGCCTTTTTTACCGATCAAAATGGCTTTCTGATTTTCGCGCTCGACCAGAATCGCAGCATAAATCCGGCGCAATTCCTTGCCATTGGCCATCGTTTCTTCTTCGAATTTTTCGATTTCAACGGCCATCACATAGGGCAATTCTTCGCCCATCATGCGGAAAATTTTCTCGCGAATGATTTCGGAAGCCAAGAACCGCTCATTGCGATCAGTCAAATGATCCGGCGCAAATAGTGGCACTGATTCAGGCAGCAGTGGCTCAACCGCTTCAAGCAGCACGTCGAGTTTTTGTGATTTTTGCGCCGAAATCGGCACAATCGCGGCGAAATTGAATTGGCCTGATACTTTCTCAATAAAAGGCAACATCGTGCCGACATTATCGAGCAAATCGACTTTATTAATGACCAGAATCACTGGCCGATCACGCGGCAGCAGTTTCAGCACTGCTTCGTCAGCCGGGCCAAAGCGTCCGGCTTCAACGACAAACAAAATTGCATCAACATCAGCCAGTGTCGTCGTTACACTACGGTTCATCGCCTGATTAAGCGCATTGCGGTATTTGGTTTGAAAACCCGGCGTATCGACAAAGACAAACTGTGCGGTATCCGAAGTGAGGACACCGGTAATGCGGTGACGCGTGGTTTGCGCTTTGCGCGAAGTAATACTCAGCTTTTGACCAATCAGATGATTCATCATCGTGGACTTACCAACATTGGGTTGGCCTACAATCGCAACAAAACCACAGCGATAGCCATCTGCACTCGGTGCATTCAAGAGTTCTTCATTCATTTTCTGACTACCTTTTTGCCGGGGTGTTGAAGGCGTAATTGATGCAATAAGCGACCTGCAGCTTCCTGTTCAGCTGCGCGGCGGCTTGTACCCTCTGCTTTGGTTGCGACTTTAAGCTCAACACAGGTGCATGAAACTTCAAAAATCTGGTCTGGTGATTCACCGATCTGGCGCAAAACTTCGTACTGCGGCAGGGCCAGTTTGCGAGCCTGTAGCCACTCCTGCAAGGAGGTCTTGGCATCTTTCATGGCATCCAGCGGATTGACTTCGGCAATTCTGGCCGCAAACAGTTTTTCAACCACTTTGGCTGCCTCGTCAAACCCGCCATCCAGCCAGATGGCGCCTAAAACCGCCTCTAGCGCATCAGCCAAAATACTGGGGCGGCGATGCCCACCGCTTTTTAGCTCACCTTCACCCAAGGCCAAGTAGTCGCCTAGCTGCAATTCGGTAGCAATCACAGCCAACGAGTCCTGGCGAACAAAATGTGCGCGCAAACGGGACAAGTCGCCCTCGCTAAATTGCGGAAAGACTTGATAGAGCCGCCGCGCCACGAGTGCATTCAAAATTCCATCACCGACAAATTCCAATCGCTCATTATGCGTTGAAGAAAAAGAGCGATGGGTTAATGCCTGCTTTAAAAGCTTGGGCTCAGAAAAAATATAACCGAGCGCCTTTTGCAAGCGCTCGGCAGGTAACACTACTGACAAAATAAATTCCTAATTCAAAAAGTAATGCACAATAAGTAGCTGAACAACAATTTCTCCAGGAAGCGATACAGTATTTCACTACGCCACCAGCATCTTACTACTTCATTAATTTGATGCCCCTGAGCTACTTTCGACTTCAAATTGCAGTAGGAAACTAATATTACCAACTAGCGGGACAACTTTTTCATAGTCAACGCGTACTGTAGTAATACCGCCAGCTTGACTAACCAAAAGGTCTTGTGGCGTAACCGATTTGATGTCACTAATGATGGCATGCTTAGAATATGACTCGCGAATCACTGCTGGGGTTGCACCGCTATTTTGATTGACCACAGTGGCAACAGCCTGCTTGATACTAAAATATTCAATGTATGCAGGAAGCACTGTCAGTGCGGTAATTGCAGTAAGACCCACCAATATCGCCACAATGATAAAACCAAAAAATGACATTCCGGCTTGTTTTTTCATCATTCACCCCTGTAGATAGTTTGTGTGTTTATTTGATTGCCGAACCAATCCGGTCAAGATATTTGAAGTTCATCCAGATCAAGAATGCTTTACCAACGACATATTTATCGTCAACAAAACCCCAGTAGCGACTATCGGCACTGTGATCACGATTGTCGCCCATTGCAAAATACTGGTTTGCCGGTACTTTGCAGATAAAGCCAGTATCATCATAGCGACAATTTTCACGGCCAGGAAAGTCTGCCACTTCGGAAAGACTAAGAGTTGGTGTATCGGCCATATTGAGTGTCTTAAACTGATGCTCGCCCATCTTTTCAATAAATTGCTGATTGCGAACTTCATAAACCCCTTGCTCGATATAGCTGTGCTCGCCATCAGGCTGGGTGTTGACTGGCTGGCCATTGACACTCAGCTTTTTATTGCGGTATTCAACTGTATCACCCGGCAAGGCAACAACACGTTTGATGTAGTTGATTGCAGGATTTACCGGGTAATTAAATACCATGACATCGCCATGCTTTGGTGCACCAACGGGTATCACGACCGAATTGCTCACTGGCAAGCGCAAGCCATAAGCAAATTTATTGACCAGAATAAAATCACCGACGATCAAGCCAGGGCGCATTGAAGACGACGGAATCTGAAAAGGTTCGATCAAAAAAGAACGCAAGACAAAGACAATCAGAATCACAGGAAAAAAACCGCGGCCATACTCAACCCAGTCAGCCACTGGATTCTGTCCGCGTTTCTTTTGCCACATGAATTTGTCGAGCGCCCAGATAATCCCGGTAATCACGACAAAGAGCAGCATCGCCGTACTGATGGACAAAAATTGCACCATCAGAATAAAGATCGCGACAACGACAGACAGATAGCCATATTGAACCAATTGCGGCGGCTCTGTCCCTTTGCGTTCATGCTTGGCACCTGCGCCAATCAGCACCGGGCCCAGGATAAGTAACACAACGCCAATCAACAACCAGTTCATGCTGTTTCCCTAATGTGCTTATTTGTCTGACACTTGCAAAATGGCGAGGAAAGCTTCTTGTGGAATCTCGACATTACCCACTTGCTTCATGCGCTTTTTACCGGCTTTCTGTTTGTCCAGCAGTTTGCGTTTACGCGAAACGTCACCACCATAACATTTGGCCAAAACGTCTTTACGTACCGCTTTAACGGTCTCACGTGCCACGATTTGACTACCAATCGCCGCTTGCACGGCAATATCAAACATCTGGCGTGGAATCAGCTCGCGCATTTTAGCCACTAGCTCCCGACCACGATATTGACTCATTGAACGGTGAACAATCAAGCTCAAGGCATCAACGCGTTCGCTATTAACCAGTACATCCAGTTTGACCAGATCGCCAACACGGAATTCTTTGAAATCGTAATCAAGCGAAGCATAGCCGCGCGAAACCGATTTCAATTTATCGAAGAAATCCATCACCACTTCAGCCATCGGCAGATCATAAGTCAGCATCACCTGACGACCTAGATACTGCATATTCACTTGCTGGCCGCGTTTTTGATTACACAGCGTCATCACCGGGCCGACATAATCTTGCGGCACCAGAATCGTCGCCGTGATAATCGGCTCGCGCACTTCATCGTATTTGCTTGGATCGGGCAGTTTGGACGGGTTTTCAATCTGGACTGTTTCACCACCACGCAGCACCAGCTCGTATTTCACCGTCGGCGCCGTCGTGATCAGATCCATATCAAATTCACGCTCGAGACGTTCCTGCACGATCTCCAGATGCAAGAGGCCCAAGAAACCACAACGGAAACCAAAGCCCAGCGCACTTGAGACTTCCGGCTCGTAATTGAGCGAGGCGTCGTTCAGCTGCAGCTTTTCCAGGCTATCGCGCAGTTTTTCGTAATCGTGGCTTTCAACCGGATACAGACCAGCAAAGACCTGCGATTTAACGTCTTTAAAACCAGGCAATGGCTCGGCCGCTGGTGTTTTCACCGTCGTGATCGTATCGCCGACTTTGGCGCTGGCCAGCTCTTTAATACCGGCAATCACAAAGCCTACTTCGCCCGCTTTCAATTCGGTTCGCTGTACCGATTTAGGCGTGAACACACCAACCTGTTCGCACAAATGCTGGGCTTTGGACGACATGAACAGCACTTTGTCTTTCGGGCGCAGCACGCCATCAACGACGCGCACCAGCATGATCACGCCGACGTAATTATCAAACCATGAGTCGATAATCAGCGCTTTCAGTGGTGCGTCTATATCGCCTTTTGGGGGGGGTATCTTGTTGACAACCTCTTCCAGAATGTCTTCTATGCCTATACCCGACTTGGCAGAAGCATGAACCGCACCGCCCGCTTCAATGCCGATAATGTCTTCGATTTCCTGCGCGACCCGGTCCGGGTCGGCTGCTGGCAAGTCGATTTTATTGAGCACCGGGCGAACTTCAACACCCTGTTCGATCGCCGTGTAGCAGTTCGCCACGGTCTGCGCTTCTACGCCTTGTGACGCATCAACGACGAGCAACGCACCTTCGCATGCAGCCAGCGAGCGGCTCACTTCATAGCTGAAGTCAACGTGTCCTGGCGTGTCGATCAGATTCAGATTGTAAGTCTTGCCATCACGCGCTTTGTATTGCAGCGCGGCAGTCTGAGCTTTAATCGTGATGCCGCGTTCTTTTTCAATATCCATCGAGTCGAGCACCTGCTCGCTCATTTCACGCATTTCCAAGCCGCCACAAAACTGGATAAACCGATCCGCCAGCGTACTTTTACCGTGGTCGATGTGGGCAATAATTGAGAAATTACGAATATGATCCATGTGTCCAGCCAAGTCTTGTCAAGGGCAACTCAAGATAAAAAAGGGGCACGCCACGCGTGCCCTAGAATTGCGTTAATCCGCGATTTTAGCCTAAATCGGCCAGCCTAGCATCCAATGCTGCAAGATCCAGATGGTAGTGACAGATTTCCTTGCCGCCAGCATCGGTCAACACCGGCACCAGCTCACCGTATAAGGCCTCCAGCGCGTCAATATCTTCGATATCAATCCATTCCAGCTCAAAGCGGCCTGCAGCTTGCACCAGCAACTGCTCACGCATCACCACGCACAAACTGCAATACTCACGGCCGTATAACTTCAATTGCATCATTTACTGGGCGCCTTTAACACGATAAAAGCTGGATTGCCGTTACGTAACACGCGCAATGGCAATGATTCACCTGCTTTCAGATCGTTTAGCGCTTTTCTTAGCTGCGCCATACTGCTCAAATCCAGACCGCCAAGCCCCACAATCACATCGCCGGCCTGCAAACCGGCCTTAGCCGCTGCTGCGTCTGCATCGCGCACTAGCAAGCCGAACGGAATACCTAGTTGTTTGAGCTGACGAGCGTTCAACTCCTGCACCACTAGACCGAATTTGCCGGCGTCATCACTGCTGCCTTTGTATTCACGGCCTTCGGTATTTTTGTCGCTCTCCTCCAGCTGACCCACGGTCACCTGAAATTCTCGCGCCGCTTTATCACGCCACACTTGCACCGTCGCCTTGCTGCCTGGCTTGGCCGCGCTCACTACGCGAGGCAGTTCACCCGAATTGGCAATACTTTGGCCATTAAATTTCAGCAGGATATCGCCAGCTTTCAGTCCAGCTTTATCAGCCGGGCCATCTTTTTCTACCGAACTTAACAGCGCCCCACTGGCTTTATTCAGACCAAAGCTTTTCGCTAGATCTTCGCTGACATCCTGAATCGAAACACCAATCCGCCCGCGCGTCACTTTGCCGCTTGATTTGAGCTCATCCGCCACTTTCATGGCGACATCAATCGGTATCGAAAACGATAAGCCCATATAACCACCCGAACGGCTATAAATTTGCGAGTTAATGCCGACGACCTCGCCATTCATATTAAATAGCGGGCCGCCAGAGTTACCGGGATTAATGGCCACGTCAGTCTGGATGAAGGGGACAAAATTCTCATCCGGCAGGCTGCGCCCCTTGGCAGAAACAATACCGGCGGTGACTGTATTATCCAGACCAAAAGGCTGGCCAATCGCCAACACCCACTCGCCTTGCTTGAGCTTATTGACATCACCCAGAGCGACCTTGGGCAGATTACTGGCATCCACTTTCAGCAAAGCCACATCGGTGCGCGCGTCAGAGCCGACCACCTTGGCTTTGAAAGTGCGTTTGTCGACCATTTTGACGGTAATTTCGTCCGCCTTAGCGACCACATGCGCGTTGGTCAGAATATAGCCATTGCTGTCGATGATGAATCCGGAGCCTAGCGACTGGGCCTGATGTTGCCGTGGCTGGCCGCCGCGTGCGCCAGGTGGCATGGGAAAACCAAAGCGGCGCAGTAATTCAAGCGTATCGGCGTCCATCCCTGGCGCAGCCGCATCATCGTCGCGCACCGACGCAGTCGTTGAAATATTAACGACAGCTTTGCCTTCTTTTTCAACCACGGTCGTGAAATCAGGCAATGCGGCCGAAGTGGCGCTTGCAGCCACTGTGCTACCTAACAAAATGGTTGTGAGCAAAAATCGATTCAGCATAGTCCCTTCCTCTGGGTCAATGAGTACGTTTTAGTTCACAGGTTTTAACAACCTGTCCAGTTTGCACTTTGGCAATAATCGTGGGCTCGGCGGCATTGCTGGCGGGCAGATGGCGCAAGACCAGAAAGCCGATAAAAAGCCCCAGCCCGGCGCCAAGCAAAGTCGCCAATTCATCGTGTTGAAACCAGTAACTGGCAATGCCCGCCCCCAGCAATAGCAGCAACATCGGCAGACCATAAGCCCACAGGGCTGTTTTGAGCAAAGCGTCTTCGGCAATCGCAACCATGACCAGATCATTGTTTTGCGCCGCAATCGGGTTGCTGACGCGGTAACTATCCTGCGCCTGCCCGAACATGCGGGTGATCGCAACCGATTTGCAACCGGTTTCAGGGTCGCAATTGCCGCACGGGCTATGCGGCCGGATCCGGATCCAGGCATAAGTACCTTCGGTACGAATCACTTGGGCTTGCGTTTCAATCATGAGAAATCATTTACGGTCATTAATCAGCGCGCATTATACGCATTCGCGAACGCTTCAACCGTCACGCCCGGCACCTCGCCCAGCGCCATGACCAGATGTGTGCCACTCTGGCGCACATACATATGCATCGCGCCTTGGTGCGCCAGCCCCAGCGGCAGACGCTGATGGAATGGCTCAATAAATACCGAAACGGTCGCCGCCCCATCACTGTAGAGGTGATGAATCACCGAGCGGTGTTTGCCCGGCAGCGTTTTGCTGGTTTGTTTGAGCAGCTTGAAACCGGCTGGCAAGGCTTTGATGTCCCAATGCGCCTCTTGCGGCATCTGCGCCAGGCCATTACCCGCTTCAATCTCTACAGCCTGCAGCTGGCGCGTGGGTTTAAGCAATTTGCGATCAACATTACCTCCCATCTGTATATTCGTGAAGGCAAATATTTGCGTTGCTTCCTTGCGCATACCCATTACAACCCACTTCAGCAGCAGGCTGGATGCTTCATCAACCCAGAAGCGGTGCGGGTAGCGGTATTGATCAAGCGGCTGCAATTGGTACACCGTCGCATCGCGTCCGGCCACGCGCTCATGCCCCAATCTGACGACACCGTAGGCGCTGAGCAATTTACTCGCCGGATCAGGCAATTGCCGGGGAAAGAGTTTGGCGGTGTAACGGCGATCAAGGGCTTTTTGCTGCGGATCGGCTGGATAGATACTCACCTGATTGCCATGCCGGTAGTATTCACGCGGCGGGCCATCCAGTGTTTCGCGCCGCTCGGCGTCATTGCTGCCATCAAGCACATGAATCATTCGATAGCTCGATATTTCCTCGCCGTGCTGGTAAACATAGGTGCCCGCGTAAGTCGCAGTTTTTGCCGCTGCCGCAGTGCGCTCCAGCAATTTGCTGGCATCGTCCTTGTCGAGCATTTCAGCGGCGTGGCTGGCGGGCAGCGCCATCAATAGTGCCGCGCAGGCACTCATCCAATACGAGCCGGAACATCCCTTCAACATCTAGCGCTGCTCTCCCACTTCAAACGAAACCCGTGCCAGATGATCTGCGCCCATCGGATTGGCTACGCCATCGCGATGCGCAGCCAGATAAGCCCTCACTTCCGCGGCATCCACCTGCTTATGCTGTGCAGCCGGGGTCACCACCGCAGCGAGCTGCTGAGGCTGCGTTGAGCTGCTTGGTACAAAATTAAATTGCCAGACCGCAAGCCCCACAAAAGCGACTGATGCCGCCGCCGTCATCGGTACCAACCAGCGCTTGGCTCCAAAAGCCTGCTTGCGCTGTGGCGCAATCACGACTGGCTCGGCAGCCAAGCGAGCTGAGAATCTGCGCATAAAATCGGCCGAGCAGCCTGCTTGCCCCTGCAAGGCGTCGCGACTGACATGCCAGTCATGCCATTGCTGCTGCAGCAATGGTTCGCGCTTTAAGGCATCAAGCACTTCAGGCCACTGCTCGGCAGGCAGCTCATTGTCCATCAAAGCTGATACTTTTTCGTTCATTGTCTTTCCTCACTCGACACCGCAGCATTGGCTACCATCGTTTGTCCTTACCCACTTCGCTGAGTAAAGGCCGCAAGCGGTTGGCAATCGCCTCGCGCGCCCGGAAAATCCGGCTGCGTACCGTGCCAATCGGGCAGTCCATCGCCAGTGCGATGTCTTCATAACTGAGGCCCTCCATTTCCCGCAAGGTAATTGCCTCGCGCAAATCAGCTGGAAGCGCCTCAACGGCCTCATTTACCGTAGAGACAATTTGCCGATTTGATAGTTCAGTTTCAGGCGTGTGAAAATCCGGCACCTGGGCCACCGCGTCCAGCGTTTCGCCGTCTTCATCCTCGTATTCGGTCGCCATCATTGGGCGACGGCCGAGCGATGACAGGTAGTTTTTGGCCGTATTGATGGCAATCCGGTAGAGCCATGTATAGAAAGCGCTTTCACCACGGAACGAAGGCAAGGCCCGATAAGCCTTGATGAAGGCTTCCTGGCTCACATCTTCCAGCTCGGCCGGATCACGAATCATGCGCGAGAGCAGGCGTGCAATCCGGCGCTGGTATTTCACCACCAGCAACTCGAACGCACGCTGATCACCAGCTTGGGCTCGCCGCACTAACTCCTGGTCTAAATCACGCTCAGTGACCTGTGTCAAACCTGTCTTCCTATCAAATCGTTGAATGGCATTTTACGAACATCAAATCGGGGCATTCGGCAAAAATACAAGCCCCTTTGCCCACTCCGCCAAACCCGCTACAGGCAACCAGCAAGCGCCAGCTCTGATAATATGGCATCTGGGCGAAACACGGCGGTAATTAAAGGACTAACTCGCATGCGCAAATTCGATGTGCTGATTTTAGGTAGTGGGCTCGGCGGGATGACCATCGCCTTGCAGTTGGCAGAAAAATTAAAAGTTGGCCTGATCACCAAGCGCGAGCTGCGCGATGGCGGCAGCGGCTGGGCGCAAGGCGGCATTGCTGCCGTACTGGATGACTCGGACAGTATCGAGCTGCATATTAAGGACACGCACGTAGCAGGGGCCGGGCTGTGCGATACCGAAGCCACCCGCTTTATCATCGAAAACTCCAAAGACGCCATCGACTGGCTGATCAAGATGGGCGTGCCCTTCACCAAAGATGAGTCAGGTGACACCAGCTATCAGGGCTACCACCTCACCCGTGAAGGCGGGCACAGCCATCGGCGGATTATTCATGCGGCCGATGCGACCGGCGCGGCGGTGATTGACACGCTGGCGATCAAAGTCGCGGCGCACCCGAACATCACCCTTTTGGAAGAACACATCGCCGTTGATTTGATCACCGAGCGCAGCGGCGAGAGCAGCCGTTGTGTTGGCGCTTATGTGTATGACAAAACCGCCGATCGGGTTGAAACCATTCTGGCGCCGTTTACCGTGCTGGCCACTGGCGGTGCGGGCAAAGTATATCTGTACACCACCAATCCCGACGTCGCGACCGGCGACGGTATCGCGATGGGCTGGCGCGCCGGTTGCCGTGTGTCGAATATGGAATTTATCCAGTTCCATCCGACTTGCCTGTATCACCCTCACGCCAAATCCTTCCTGATTACCGAAGCGGTGCGCGGCGAAGGCGGTATTTTGCGCCTGCCCGATGGTACGCGTTTTATGCCTAGCCATGACGAACGTGCCGAACTCGCCCCGCGCGATGTCGTTGCACGCGCGATTGACTTTGAAATGAAGCGTGGCGGTTACGATTGCGTCTACCTTGATATTTCGTACAAACCCGCCGCTTTTGTGAAAGAGCATTTCCCGAATATCTACCAGCGCTGCCTTGAGCTGGGCATCGACATCACCAAAGAGCCGATCCCGGTGGTACCGGCGGCGCACTACACTTGCGGCGGCCTGATCACCGATCTGGATGGCCGTACCGATCTGGCCAGTCTCTACGCGGTTGGCGAAGTCGCGTGTACCGGTTTGCATGGCGCAAATCGCCTCGCGTCCAACTCGCTACTTGAATGCATGGTGCTGGGCAAAGCCGCCGCGCACGATATTCTGCAGCAGGCACCGCAAACACTGCCCGACATCGCCGAATGGGACGAAAGCCGCGTGACCGACCCGGATGAGGAAGTGGTGATTTCGCACAACTGGGATGAGCTGCGTCGCTTTATGTGGGACTACGTCGGGATTGTGCGCACCAATAAACGGCTGGAGCGTGCGCTGCACCGCATTGAACTACTCAAGAGTGAAATTCACGAGTTTTACCGCAATTTCCGGGTTTCCAACGATTTGCTGGAGCTGCGCAATCTGGTGATTACCGCCGAACTCATCGTGCGCTGCGCGATGGCGCGCAAAGAAAGCCGCGGCCTGCACTACAGCCGCGATTACCCCGGGATTGATCTGGAATCCAAACCCACTCTACTGAAACCGGAAAGTAAAAAATAGAGGTATATGCCTGCAGACCAAACACAGAAAGGCCTACAGACACATACCCAAAAAAAACCGCTGAACGAATCGATCTCGGAGTAGATTTTCAAGCGCAAGCCATTGATTTGATCAGGGGGTGATTTTGCTATTTTGATTCGTGCAGAGGTTCCATCGCTTATTTGCGATGCAAATTTGGCCAGATCCAGCGCAGATACACGCGCCATTGGCGCAGCACCTCGGCTGGCGCGCTATCTGGCCAAATCACCACCTGGAATTTCTGCCCATCGCCACGCAAATGCAGCACCAGCACATGCGCAGTCAATACGCTGGAAGCCAGTAGTTGCATGCTGTATCGCTGCCCTGCACGAGTGTGAACATCCAACAATCCATCCGGCAAACACTGGATCTGGTTAACCACTTGAGCTTTAAGCCAATAAAAACGCAAAGACAGCAAGAGCAGCGCGCTCAGCATCAAGGCCCATGGCCAGGCCAGCCACCAGGCATTCAGCAGCGCCAGAGCGTGCGTTAGACACAAAAAACCCCGCTGCCATTTCGACGCGGGGTTGATCTGCAGAACCGCAGGCAGCATTAATTGCCGACCTGAATGCTGCCATTGACATTGACCACCAGGCGGCTTTCGCCAGCGTCGACCGGAGCGGGCGCAGCCTCGGCCGCCATCAGAGCAGCCTTATACATGCGCGGCTGCGGATAATTGGCTTGTGTCTGCACATTCATCTGCATGGTTTTCCACGCTGCACCACCCATGCTGCGCTGGATAATATTCGCCCGCGCACGGAAAGCCTTGATGCCCTCTTCAATCAGCACATCTTCAGCAGCCTTGCGGCTTTGCTCGGAGACTTCATAGCGAATATCGGCCAATTGCAGCGCGATGCCATTGCTTTGAGGCTTTTGCAGCTGGGCAATCAATTGGGACAAGGCGGCAAAATCTTTTGAATTAATCCGCAACTCGCCACGGCTGCGCCAGGCTTGCAACTGATTGTTTTTATTACTGTAAACCGGATAGCTGCTATAGCCTGTGCCAGCCGATTGCACAGTTGGAAACTGCTTTAATGTTTTTTGAGCCGCAGCAATGGTCTGGTTGATTTTTTCAGCCAGCTTGCTCGAATCACTATCGCTTAGCTCTACAAACAAAGTCGCCTGCGCCATATCATTGTCAATTTGCCGGCTTACACTGGCGTCCAGATTCACCACATTGTATTGCGGCGCAGTATCGGCCAGCGCCAGACACGGCATCGCCAGCAGAGCGACCAAGATTGCTTTTCTTTTCATCAAATGATTCCTTGCGTTACGCCCGACATCAGGCTGAATGAGGCTCATTTAAGCACAGCAGCACGATAGATGCAGCGTAAAAAAGTCGCCATCAAAAATGGCGACTATTCAGCTTGTATTCAGCGTGGGTGATTCGTGATCAGTGATAGTTGTGATCGGTCGGCGTATTGTGAATATCATCCGAAACCGCATCCATCACGCCCAGATGCACTTCGACATCAAACCATTCCCAGAACAGTTTTAACGATCGTTTCGGCGGCCACAAAGCATCATCGGCCACCCAGGAAGCCAATTCCTGATCAAATAATTTATCGGCAATATCGTCAATAAAAGCAATCGAATCTTCCGGTTCAGCCGCCTCTGGCACCAGAATCACCGTGCAATCGGAGCGGATTTCCGCCAGCGTGAGCGTGACATCGTTACCCGGCAAGGCATTGAGCCAATCCAGAAAAGGCTGCTTGGGGCGAATAATGGCAGCAGAACGATCAACAATAAACATCCGGTTTCCTTCAGGTTTCATTTTTTCAATGGATTGCAAACAGAACAGATTTGAACAAACTTGAAATGGGGGCGATCACGCAAAGCGCAACCGCCCTCATCTTGTCTAACGACGACGGCGACGGCGCGTTCCCGCTGCCGGTGCGCCCTCATCATTCTGTGCGGCTTGCGCACGGCGGCGCTGCGTGGCGGTGCCGGGCTTTTTGCGCACAAGTTTAGGTTCGTCGCTTAAGACCACCACAGGCTTGGCACTAGCGGAACGAGTGCTAGCACCCGCAGGTTTCGCCGCGGTCCCTACCGCAGGTCTGGCCTCACTGGCCCGACTTGTGCGGCCAGAACGGGCTGCCGGGGCTGTTTTAGCAGTGTTTTTATCTGCGGCTGCGCTTTTCGCGCCAAGCAGCCGACCAAAATCATCAACCAGCGCAAAGTCGATTTTGCTGGTTTCCAGATCAACCCGAACGACGCGTACTTTCACACGATCAGTAATCCGGTACACCTGGCCACTGCGCTCGCCTTTAAGCTCTTTGCGCTTTTCATCGTAATGGAAATAGTCAGTGCCCAGCTCGGAAACATGCACCAGCCCTTCCACGTACAGATCGTCCAGCAATACAAACATGCCAAAGCCGGTCACTGCCGACACCGAGCCCATAAACTCTTCGCCGATCTTGTCCTGCATGTAGTAGCACTTGAGCCAGTTCTGCACATCTCGGCTCGCTTCGTCGGCGCGGCGTTCGGTCATCGAGCATTGCACGCCGAGCTGCTCCCACTTGGTCGCTGGCTTGTATTTTTTACCCGCCAGAATCGCCTTGATCGCGCGATGAACCAGCAAATCGGGATACCGGCGAATTGGCGACGTGAAATGCGCATACGCTTCATAACTCAAGCCAAAATGGCCTTCGTTATCGGGTGTGTACACCGCTTGCGACAGACTGCGCAGCAGCATGGTTTGCAGCAAAGGCGCGTCAGGACGCTCTTTAATGCTCTCAAGCAATACTGCATAGTCTTTCGCGCCCGGGTCTTCCGCACCGCCCAAACTCAGCCCCATTGTGCGCAAGTATTCACGTAGATTTTTCAATTTCTCTGGCGTGGGGCCTTCGTGGACGCGGTACAAAGCGGCATGCTCATTTTTAATCAGAAAATTAGCAGCGCAGACATTGGCCGCCAGCATGCATTCCTCGATCAATTTATGCGCGTCATTGCGTACTACCGGAACAATCGCTTTGATTTTGCCAAAGTCATCAAAATGCATTTCGGTTTCCTGCGTTTCAAAATCAATCGCGCCACGTTCATGGCGGGCAGCAACAAAGACCTTGAACAGTGCATACAGGGTTTTTAAATGCGGCATGAGATGGGTATTGGCCTGTGCGTCTTCACCCTTGGGGTTTTGCAGCATATCCCACACCCGGGTATAGGTCAGGCGTGCCTTTGACAGCATCACAGCCGGATAGAATTGATACTTCTTGATTTCACCCGTTTGCGTCACGCGCATATCGCAGACCATGCACAGCCGCTCAACGTCAGGATTGAGCGAGCACACGCCATTGGACAGCGCTTCAGGCAGCATCGGGATCACGCGACGCGGGAAATACACCGAGTTGCCGCGCTCAATGGCCGTTAAATCGAGCGCATCATTCGGCGTCACATAATGGCTCACGTCGGCAATCGCCACGACCAGTCGCCAACCTTTGCCTTTCTTCTCGGCAAAAACGGCGTCATCAAAATCGCGCGCGGTTTCGCCATCAATGGTCACCAGCGGCAAATCGCGCAAATCGACGCGCTCAACGCCCTGTACCGGCTTCCAGTCTTTTTTCTTCACTTTTTGTGGTGTGGCATCAGCCTGCGCTTGCGCCTCAGGTGAGAACACATGCGGCAGATTGTGCTTGCGCAGCGCAATCTCGATTTCCATGCCCGGATCATCGTAATTACCGAGCAATTCGATCACGCGGCCGACTGGCTGTGAATAGCGCGATGGCTGTACCAGCAATTCAACCATCACCACCTGCCCAGCTTTAGCGCCACCGGTATTTTTGGCTTCGAGCAAAATATCGCGGCTAATGCGCTTGTCTTCTGCAGTCACAAAAAATACGCCGCGCTCATTATGCAGACGCCCCACCAGACGCTGATTCACATGCTCCAGCACCTCGGCAATCGCGCCTTCAGGGCGACCACGTCGATCAACACCGATCAGCCGCGCCAGCACACGGTCGCCGTGCAGGACTTTGTCCATTTCCTTGGGGCCAAGGAATAAATCATCGCCGCCATCATCGCGCAGCAAAAAGCCAAAACCATCCGGATGGCCTTGCACTTTGCCGGGAATCAGATCGAGTTTTTCAGGCAAGCACAAAGCGCCTTTGCGATTGAGCAGCAATTGCCCTTCGCGGCCCATCGCCTGCATGCGGCGCTCGAACGCCACCATTTCATCTTCACGAATATCAAGTAATTGGGCCAATTCCTCAGCCATCATCGGCGCACCGCGCTCGGCAAGGATTTGCAGCATGAATTCACGCGAGGGCAAAGGGAACTCATAGCGCCCTTTTTCGCGCTCTAAATAGGGGTCTTGGGCACGCAAGCCGGTAATTTTTCGGGTCGGTTTTTTCTTTGGGACGGGATTTTTTTCCAGTTTTTTTTCCATTGGGCCAGTTTTTTTCATTTTAAGGATTGACGGTCTTCGCCTGATTGCATATTATAGCGCCTCTCTGATGCGACGGCGCTACGAAATAGTGGCAAGGTTGCAAAAGTGGTGATTGAAAGAGCCCAGGTGGCGGAATTGGTAGACGCACTAGGTTCAGGTCCTAGCGCCCGCAAGGGTGTGGAAGTTCGAGTCTTCTCTTGGGCACCAACTCTTCAATCAGCATCATAGCATCAGACGTGCCCAGGTGGCGGAATTGGTAGACGCACTAGGTTCAGGTCCTAGCGCCCGCAAGGGTGTGGAAGTTCGAGTCTTCTCTTGGGCACCATTTTGTTATACAAAGTAGAATGAAGAAGTCCAATTAGCCCCGAAAAACTTAGGTTTTCGGGGTTTTTTGTATCAAACGCGATCCAAACCTATCTAAGTAAATCCAATATCCATTGTTGGTATATTTTCGCCAAATCCACTCAAAAGCACCATATCTAACTTCTTCGCTCACAACAACAACTGACAAACGGCACCTCACCTAGTCCGCGCCATTTTTGTAATTTTGTTGTTGGTATCAACCCTATTTCCGATACCAACAATCACCTCCAAAACCAATACTCAGGAAAAATCATTTCTCACCAAAAAATTGGATTGCCATTTGCATAGGTGCTACTGACATGCTGGCTTTGAGGCCGTTTTCGACTTTGAGCAGCGCGGTGTTCTCGCTGGCATTCGGGTCCTTGACGCCAAGGCTACTGCCCAGCCCGAGACTGCTGGCGGAGTAATTGGCATGGTTGTCTAGGTCGCGAGTGGTCAGTGCGGTAGTGCTCAGGGTGTTTTTGCCCGGATCGCTGCTACCCGCAATCACCGCGCCTTTGAGGTTGGGCTGCCCTTGTTGTGGTCAACAATTCTCGGACAGTAAATTAAGTTGTTTTTCCTTGATGGCAGGGGCAAGTCCTCCATTGGCGGTGTGTGGCCGCTGCCAGTTGTAATACGCCATCAGGTAAACGCCAATATCCCGCCTGGCTTCTTCTGCGGATTCATACCCAGGTTTGGTATCCATTCTGTTTTAAGACTGCGAAATAGCCGCTCCATCGGCGCATTATCCCAACAGCACCCGCGCCGGCTCATGCTTTGCTGCATCCGGTAGCGCCATATCCGTTGCCTAAACAACCGACTGCCATATTGGCTACCCTGATCCGAGTGAAACATCACCCCCAGTGGCTGGCCACGCTGTTGCCAGGCATGATCTAACGCACGGCTGACTAGCTCGGCATCCGGGTGCTCACTGAGCGCCCAGCCCACCACGCAACGGGCAAACAAATCCAGCACCACGGCCAGATAAATCCAACGATTGCCCGCCCAAATATAGGTGACATCGCCACACCAGACCTGATTCGGTTGCTCCGGATTAAACGCCCTCTGCAATAAGTGCGGAATGTCTGGACGTTCATCTTTGTGGACTTTGTAGCGATGCGCGCCTGGCTGTTTGCACTGCAAATCGGCTTCTCGCATGAGCTGGCGCACTTTATATCGGCCAGCCGTAATGCCTTCGTACCGCCAGCATCCAGACTAGACTGCGGCTGCCTACCGCATTTCGGCTTTGCTTAAACAGATTGCGTACTTTGGCGCGCAACTCGATTCGTTCACGATCAATATGCTGGCGTCGATGCCGGTAATGGTAATAACTGGAACGGCAAATACCGAAGGTGCTGCAGACCATTTCTACGGGTTCATGCTCACTTAATTGGTCTACCAGCGCGTACGATTGAGTTCGTCCGCCATTAAGAGAGCTGTGGCTTTTTTTAACAGGGCTTTCTCCCGTTCCAGCCGATCAATGCGCGCTTCGAGCTCCTGAATGCGACGTTGGTCTGGCGTGAGTGCTTTGGCCTGCGGCGTGATACCCTGTCTTTCCTGTTTCAGCTGCTTAATCCAGCGACGCAGTATGTTCTCGCCGACGTTCATCGCCTTACTGGCTTGTGACACCGTGTGGCCTTGATCGACGACCAGACTGGCGGCTTCGGCTTTAAATTCCGGGGTAAATGTCCTGCGAACTTTGCTCATGAAACACCTCGTTAATGGTGGCGAGATTACCACCTAAGTTGGTGTCCGAAATCATTGAACCACAACAAAAAGATACGGCTTCAATTGGTCCATTCCCGGACAAAAGTAAATCTTTGAATTTTTCAACAAATTCAGTCCTTGATGCTTGGTTGTTTCTCACGAACTCTAAGATATTAACTAAGGTTGACTCGTAAGAAACACCCCGTTCCTCACCGTAGGCTTGTTCAGCCAGCTCACAAAGATAGTCGAACTTATCAGTGACTTCACTCATTTGGGTTCAACCAAATTAAGAATACTAGATGAGTGGTATTGTAACGGGTTTGGGCGGAATGGGCTCTGCGACGGCGGAGGATTAGGCAAGAAAACCGAATGATCCGCCCATTAACAATCTGCTTACTTAATTTGGCTCATTCCGCCAGCTGCAATTGCAGGCGGTTCAGCTCGCGATAGGCGCTGCTTTGTTCGTGCCCGAGCTGGTTGAGCTGGCGTAGCAATTTGCGGCGCTCTTCCGTCGATTCGGATTTGGCAATTTGCTCTTCGAGTTTTTTGCGCTCTCGCTTGGCCGCTGCGATTTTATTTTCCTGGGTCTGGATATCGCGCTCCAGGCTGTAGCGTTGATAGCCACGTTCGTACTCGCGCAAAAATGCCCGTTGCAATTCGGGGGCGCAGACATTGCCATAGCTGGCACCGCGACGGCCCAGCAGATAGGCGTTTTCCGGCTGGCAGTAACTACGCAGACCTTGCTGACGACCAGCCTGATAGTCGGCCAGTATCGGTGCAATGCCCAGCTTGCCGCAGGCATCGGCGTATTCGGCAATTCGGCTTTGCTCGCCCTGCTGACCATCGCGCAAACCTGCACCATACCAATCGCCCACGCGGCATTCGGATTCATTCATTGCGGCACAACCCGCGAGGACTGCGCAGGCAATCAGCATGATTAAACTTCGGATGATTTTCATAATATGACTCGCCGCAGTGGATAGGGATTGAGGCTGATTATAGTGCGCCCAGCCTGACTCTCAGCTGAACAGTGCAAAATGACCGTTTCAGCATAAATTTGGCTATATTTGTCCTGAATAATGTCTTAACCCGGTCTTAAATCAATATTTAATAAGGTAGATACTGGCTATACATTTTCACAGGATGCCGCCAAAAATGTCCTTAGCGCTATTAGTCATTGATGTACAACAATCGTTTGAACATGCTCCGTATTGGAATACGCACGATCTGCCGCAGTTTCAGCGCCAGCTCAATCGCCTGATTGGCATTTGTCAGTCCAGGGCGATTCCGGTGGTGAATATTCTGCACGTCGATCAAGACGCGGCTTTTCACGCCGACAGCGGCTGGGTCAAGCCGATGGCTTTTTTGCAGCACACACCCAGCGCGACCTTTGAAAAGCACGTCCACAATGCGCTCACCGAATCCGGCTTGCTACACTGGCTGCGTGAACGGCAGATTAGCCGACTCATCATCAGCGGCATCCGCACCGAGCAATGTTGCGAGACCACGGCGCGCGTGGCGTCCGATCTGGGTTTCGACGTTGATTTTGTGTCGGAGGCGACGCTCACCTTTGCGATGACCCACGCCAATGGCCGGATGTACAGCGCCGCCGAAATCAAAGCGCGCACCGAGCTGGTACTGGCCGGGCGCTTTGCCCGTATCGTGACGGTTACTGAGCTGGAGGCCGAATTGTCGGGCCAATTTGCACTGCAGGAGCGCCAATATGCTTGAAATGAAACCTCACTGTGAACGCTGCGGCCGCGCACTGCCAGCTAGCTCGCAGGCCTATATCTGCTCGTTTGAATGCACTTTCTGCCCCACTTGCAGCACGCAGATTTTTCGCCATGTCTGCCCCAATTGCCAGGGCGAGCTGGTGCTGCGCCCGCGCCGCCGCCCGCAGGAACCCAATCATGCCGTGGCGTGATTTATTGCTTGCGCTGGTGGTGGTGAGCACTTGGGGCTTTAACTTTGTCGTGATCCAGTGGGGCTTGCAGGGTTTGCCGCCGCTGCTGCTGGGGGCGCTGCGTTTTTTGCTGGTGGCGCTGCCGGCGATTTTCTTTATTCCACGCCCGGCGATTCCTGCAAAATACTGGCTGGGCTATGGCGTGGTCTGGGGCGTGGGGCAATTTGGTTGCCTATTCACCGCGATGAAACTGGGCATGCCCGCAGGCCTCGCGTCGGTGGTATTGCAATCACAGGCGTTTTTCACGCTGATTTTCGCGCTGCTACTGCTCAATGAACGCTGGCGCTGGTATCAGCTGGCGGGTTTGCTGGTGGCGGCAGGCGGCTTGACGCTGATTGGCCTATCGCACGGGCAAAGTCTGAGTGGCCAGACGATGACGCTGCTCGGATTTAGCCTCACACTGTGCGGCGCGGCGGGCTGGGCGCTGGGAAATATTCTAATTCGCCACACTGCCAAGCAGGGTATAGCCGTCAAGCCCAGTAGCCTTATTGTCTGGGCAGCATTACCCCCACTGGCTATCTTCAGCCTGTTAACGCTGCTTGTCGATGGCCCGGCCGTAGTGGGCGCTGCCCTTCGCCATCTATCATTGCAATCGGTGCTGGCGGTGCTATATCTGGCCTTGATTGCGACAATATTGGCCACCTCGATCTGGAATGATCTGCTGCAGCGGCATTCGGCTAATTTGGTTGCGCCATTTAGCCTGCTGGTGCCGTGGTTTGGGCTCGCCTCAGCGGCGCTGTTTCTGCATGAAAAGCTGAGCGTGCAGCAATGGCTGGGCGCGCTGATTTTGATGCTGGGATTATTGCTCAATATTTTTGGCGCACGCTTGCGCTGGCCATGGCAGGTAAAGCATGCGTGAGGTCTATTTCATCCTCTGCCCGCAGTTTATGCTGCTCGATCTGGCGGGCCCAGCCGAAGTATTTCAAATTGCCAGCGAGCATGGCGCGGGGCTGAATTTACACATGGCCGCCGCCGTGCCCGAGCTGACTTCATCAGTCGGGCTGCGCCAGCACCAGCTCGCGCCCTTACCTGCGCCGCTTCCCGATGGGGCATTGGTCATGCTGATTGGCGTACAAAATTCCAGACACAATCTGCAGCGCCCCGAAGCACAAGCCATTGTGGACTGGTTGCGGCGTGAATTTGACTCAGCGCGTCATCAGTTGGCCTGTATTTGCTCTGGAACGATGATCGCCGCGCAAGCGGGTTTGCTCAATGGCAAGCGTTGCACCACACATCACGAGCTGATCGAGCGCCTACGGCACACGGCCCCCACAGCGCTGATCGAAGAAAACCGGCTGTTTGTCGAAGATGGCCCGATTGCCACCAGCGCCGGAATTACCGCCGGTATTGATCTGGCCTTGCATCTGGTGGCGCGTGAATTTGGCCCTAGTCTGGCGCAAGCGATTGCACGCGAAATGGTCGTCTGGCTGCGGCGCAGCGGGCAAGACCCGCAATTATCGGCCTGGCTGGCGCACCGCAACCACATTCATCCTGTGGTGCATAAGGCGCAGGACTTGCTTTCCCAGCCATCTCAGCAGCACCAGAATATGAAACACCGCTGGACTTTAGACGAGCTGGCCAAGGCGGTACACAGCACGCCACGCACATTGACCCGGCTATTTCAGCAGCATGCCGGACTCACACCGCACGAGTATCAACAGAGCATCCGGCTGGCTTTAGCGCAACAATTACTCGCCAATCCGGCGCTAACGATTGAAGAAGTCGCACAGGAAGCAGGCTTTGGCTCGGCACGCGATTTCCGCCGCGTCTGGCAGCAGGCTCACGGCAAGCTGCCTAGCGATTCTCGCCTGGGTATATGACTGAAAACTAATATAAATATCACCTGCAGCAATATACCCATCAATAGCCGATTAGTAGCAATCGCGCGTTAGCAGAAAGCGGTCCAGATCGTGCGCTTGATTAATATTCAAGGCGCTGATTCCCGCGCCCACGCCGCCACGGCGGCTGGGGATAGGAGAAATCAGATTGCGTGCGTAGCGTTCGGCCATCACGTCCAGCCCCAGCGGTTTGATTTTGGCCGCCTGCCCTGCGCTGCCGAAAGCTTCGTAGCGGGCGATGCAAATATCGCGCATCGCATCGGTTGAAACCTGCAAGTATTTGCGCGGATCGAATTCGGCTGGGTTTTGCGCCATAAAGCGGCGGATTGCGCCGGTGGCGGCGAGGCGCAAATCGGTGTCGATATTGATTTTGCGCACGCCATAGCGGATACCGCGTACGATTTCCTCAACCGGAACTCCCCACGTTGGCGCAATGTCGCCGCCGTACTCGTTGATGATTTCCAGCCATTCCTGCGGCACCGACGAGCTGCCGTGCATCACCAGATGTACATTCGGCAGCCGTTCGTGAATTTCGCGGATGCGCTCAATCGCCAGCGTTTCGCCACTGGGCGGGCGAGAAAATTTGTACGCGCCGTGGCTGGTGCCAATGGCAATCGCCAGCGCATCAACGCCTGTCGCCATCACAAAGGCGTAGGCTTCTTCGACATCGGTCAGCAGTTGCGTGTGGTCGAGCGTGCCTGCAGCGCCCACGCCGTCTTCTTCACCAGCCTTGCCGGTTTCCAGACTGCCGAGGCAACCAATCTCGCCTTCAACCGATACGCCGCGCGCATGCGCGAGCTCAACCACCTGCCGCGTTACGCTGACGTTGTAATTATAATCGGCCGGGGTTTTGCCATCTTCGAGCAGCGAGCCATCCATCATCACCGATGAAAAACCCAGCCGGATTGCCTCTTCGCAGATTTTCGGGCTGGTGCCGTGATCCTGATGCATCGCGACCGGAATATGCGGAAATTCTTCAATCGCGGCCAGTATCAAATGGCGCAAAAATTGCGAACCGGCGTATTTGCGTGCACCAGCCGAGGCCTGCATGATCACCGGACTATTGGTGCGGTCCGCAGCGAGCATAATCGCGCGCACCTGCTCCAGATTGTTCACATTAAACGCAGGCAGGCCGTATTGATATTCGGCGGCGTGATCGAGAAGTTGGCGCATTGAAACAAGTGACATGGCATTGCTCCGGTTGGGTGGCTGGGCGGCTTGGGTAATTTAATTAAACAGGGTTTCGAACAAAGTCTGATGGCGACTCAGCGGTATTGATTGCTGGGTATTGCTCTGTAGGGAATTACTATCAATATCTTCACGGCAATACCCCGCAATCAACTCCACCTCGGATTTGGCTCCGAGTATCACCGGCACGCGCTGATGCAGGCGTTCGGGCTGCACATCCAGCAGCCGCTCGCATCCGGTTGACGCCGCACCACCGGCCGCTTCAACGAGCATTGCCATCGGGCTGGCTTCGTAGAGCAGGCGCAATTTGCCATTTTTAGCGTTTGTGCGAGCATCCTGCGGGTATAAAAACACGCCACCGCGCAGCAAAATGCGATGCACTTCGGCCACCATCGACGCGACCCAGCGCATATTGAAATCGCGTCCGCGCACGCCGCTGCTGCCCGCTTGGCATTCGGCGATATAGCGCTGGATGGGTGCAGGCCAGTGGCGGGCATTCGACGTATTGATGGCGAATTCTTTGGCTTCTGCGGCAATGCGCAGTTTTGGATGCGTCAGCATGAACAGCCCGCTGTGCTCGTCAAAAGTAAAACCGTTGACCTCGTTGCCGGTGGTGATCACCAGCATCGTCGCCGGGCCATACAGGGCGTAGCCTGCGCACAACTGTGACCGGCCATTTTGTAGAAATGCTTCGGCAGAAATATCGCCCGCAGGGTTTTTTGGCGTGGCCAGAATCGAGAAAATACTGCCAACCGAAATATTCACGTCCAGATTGCTCGAGCCATCGAGTGGATCAAAAACCAGCAGCAGTTCGGAATCGGGGTTGCACGGCACGATATCGTCCATTTCTTCGGACGCCAGCGCACGCACCAGCTCGCGCGTTTCGGCCATCATCAGCTCATTGCTAATGACATCGAGTTTTTGCTGCGCTTCGCCCTGAATATTGCTGCTACCCGCCGCGCCGGTGGCATTGTTCAGCGCCGCATCGCGCACGGCTTGCGCAATCAGGCGGCAGCTTTGCGCCAGCGCCAGCAAGAGTGGCGCAACGCGCTGCAAGCGCTCATCGCTGCGTTGCTGCCAGATAAATTCGTTTAACGATAGTTTCATAATTAGGCCACCATTCTTGCCAGTTGAGCCAACTGTTGAACAGGACGATGCTCGGAACCACAAAGCACGGCGCTGGCATAAATTTCGAGAAAAGACGCGGTATCGAGCGAAGCGCCGCCCACCAGCACGCCATCAATATCAGGCATGGCCATAAAACCGGCGGCGTTATCGGCTTTGACACTACCACCGTAGAGCAGCGGAATTTTTGCCGCCGCCACAGCGTCGGTTTGCGCCAGATAGGCGCGGATCAGCGCGTGCGTTTGTTGCGCCAGCTCAGGCGTCGCCGGATGATTATTACCTATCGCCCAGCGTGGCTCGTACGCCACAATCGCCTGTCGCCACAAGGGTGTCGTCATCAGCCAGTCGAGCTGGTTGTACAGCACCTGCGCAGTTTCGCCGCGTTCGCGCTCGGCCTGGCTTTCGCCAATGCAAACAATCGGAATCAGGCCGGATTGCTGGCAAGAGCGGGCTTTGGCGGCAATAAGCGCATCGTCTTCATAATGATGCTGGCGGCGCTCGGAATGCCCGACCAGCGAATAACGGCAGCCCAGCTCGGCCAGCATACCCGCCGACCATTCGCCAGTGCGCGCGCCGCTTTGCTGCTCGGCCACATCCTGCCCGCTGTATTGCACTGCGGTGCCTTGCGCGAGGCGAGCCACTTCACCCAGAAAAGGCGCAGGCGGGCACAGCACCAGCTGCACTTCTGGATTCACTGAACGCGCCAGCCGTGGAATCGCCTCACGGCACAGCGCCAGACTGCCATGCATTTTCCAGTTGCCGATGACCAGCTTCTGCCGCTCAGCAACATCGTCAACCTGAGCATAGGGATAAGCATTCAACAACTGCCTTGGTATTGCTGCATTCATTTTCGCACCCCAAAAACGAACAAGTCGCACAAAAAAACGTTCACATACGAACATTATGCGCGCATTTTTTCGAATTAAAAACACAAATCGAACAAATTGTTCGTTTTTGAAAACGGAAGGCAAAAAAAAAGAGCCCCGAAGTGCTCTCAGATAGATGACAAACCCCGCTCGCGAAGCGAGGCTCCCCTCAAGGAGGGGACGGGAGGGGTGGGAATAAAACATAAAGGCTGCGAAGTCACAGCGTTATTGCCTAGGCTCGGCTTTGCCGAGACTTGAAAAATGCCGTCACTCACTTTGTCTGCAGCCTGAGAGCACCGAAGTGCTCTCTTTTTGAATGCTCACAACACCTGAATGCTCACAATACTCAACACATCATTCGCTGGCGATATACAGCTCGGTGCCTGCCTCCTGCAGCACCGGCAGCAAGGCTTCCGGCACGGCGCTATCAGTAAACAGCGCCGTCACTTGCCGCAAATGCCCCATTTGCACCAGCGATGGGCGGCCGAATTTGGAATGGTCGGCGACCAGAAACACATTGCGCGCTTGCGCGATGATGGCCTCGGAGGTGCGCGTTTCGCGCATTTCAAAGTCGCGCAGCGTGCCGTCCATTTCGATGCACGCGACACCGAGCACGGCGTAATCGACGCGAAACTGGCGGATAAACTCAATCGTCGCCTCGCCGCAAATGCCGTAATCTTTCGGCCGCATCACGCCGCCCGCGAGCACCACTTCGCTATCGCGGTAGTGGCACATCGTCATCGCGATATGCGGATTATTGGTAATCACCCGCAGGCCAATGTGATTGTGCAAGGCGCGCGCGACGGCTTCGCTGGTGGTGCCCAGATTCATGAACACCGAAGCATGGTTGGGAATATGCTCGGCAACGAGCTTGGCGATGCGCTCTTTTTCATCGCTGCGCATATCTTTGCGCGTTGAATATTCGACGTTTTCCACGCTGGAATGCGCGCTGGCGCCACCGTGAACGCGATGCAATTTGCGCTCGTCGGCCAGCTGGTTGATGTCGCGGCGAATGGTTTGCGGCGCAACGCCAAAATGATGCGCCATTTCATCGACGCTCACATGCCCGGCGCGTTGCACCCATTCAAGCAATTCTTGCTGACGCTGGTTCAGTATCATTGTCTTGGTCTTCTGTGTGATGGTTTGGCGGTCAATCTAGCCGATTGTATTGCTAATGTTTGGAGTATGCGTTGATGGTATGCCGCGATGATTGAGATGGGGTTTAAAACCCCCTGTCGCCCATCGCCGAGGGAGTGGAGCGAGACAAACAGTTTTATCGTTTGGCTCACGACCGACCGAGGGTAGCCCGGAGGGCCGCAGGCGGGGCCGCCTTCTTTTGCTTACTTTTCTTGGGTACTGAATATATAAAATCCCAAGAAAAGTAAGTCCCCGTCGCGGATTGCGACTGTAAAACCATCGTGCCGTAGGCACTTATAATCATCAACGCACAATCTGAATACATCCATTTCAATCAAGGTATATCAATGCAGCCCATATTTAACAAATTCTACAGGCATATACCCCTAGAATTTCTCTTTAGTGCTTTTAAGTAGATCATCCAGACCGCTTAATTGCCCCTGCCGCTCGAATGGCATGCCGGCAGGTAATAAGGGCGCGTAGACCTTGCCATAAATCCGGTATGGCACTGCGCCGCCCTGCAGCGACGAAAATTGCTTTAAAGCCTGAGCCAGACTGGTGCTAACTTTCAGTTTGACGATTTTCTCGCCCAGCCGGGGCAAGGTGACTTTTTCATTGCTCACGCCCTGCGCAAAAGCCTGTTTGTTCAACTCAACATTCACCGTCAAGCCATTGAGCGCAATATCAAAATCGTTTGGATTAGTGACCCGCAAACTGAGCACAAACTGCTGCTCCAGCAAACCCAGCTTGGCCACTGCAATGCCTGCCAGCGTGATGTTCGGTTTTTCCACTTTGCTAGGGATGCTGGTGCAGCCCGCCAGCAAGAGCAGCAAGCCTAGCAATAACAGCAGCACCGCCCGCAGCGGATGCCGGATTGAATGCATGGATAAGCTCATCATCAGGCTCCTGTCTGCGCGGCCAGTGGCGAGCGCATCAACGCAAAGCGTTCGGCCAGCTCGCCGACAATCAGCTGCGCGCCGGGCTGCTCGGGGTGGATGGCGGCGAAAGTCACGTCCGCTTGCGCGACCAGCTTGCCATTATCCTGGCGCACCACTTCCTGCGTAATTTGCCCTTCGCGTTCGCGCAGCTGGCTTAAAGTGCTGCGAATCACCAGCACATCGCCCATGGTCGCGGCGCGTTTGTAGCGGATATCAATGCGGCTGACCACCAGCGCCAGACGGCGCTCGCTAAACCATTCGACGCCGCCGCAGTCTTCGATCATCGCCCAGCGGGCTTCCTCCAGAAACTCCAGATAACGAGCGTTATTGACATGCCCGTACAAATCCAGATGGTAGCCGCGTACTTTAATTACTGTTTCATGTGTCATCGCTGTTTTCGCACTTTTGCAATTAACGGCCTTGGCCGGAACATCACGCCATTTTACTGCCAGCGCGCTGGTAAAAGCTGACAAATTTCATCCGCGGCTTTTGTTTCACCGCGTTCTTGTGGATAATCGACCGATTCGCAAGGTACAGACTGTTATTTATGGATTGGCGACATTCCCGTCCGGTACGGATCTTCATTTTACTTCTCTTTACGCTAATCACTTTGCTGGGTGTTTTGCCGTATTTTCTATCGTTCGACACCCTGCGCGAGCAGATCATCAGCCAGATACAGGCCGATACGCAACGTACCATGAATATCCGTGGCACCGCCCATCTGGTGCTGCTGCCCAAACCGGCAATACTGATCAACGATGCCACCCTGACCGAACCACAAAGCCCCACCGTCTTTGCCCATGCCGACCGGGTAAAAATCGTATTCCGCCTCTGGCCCTTGCTCACGGGTGGCCGCGTGGTGGTTCACGCGATTGAAATCAAACAGCCTGAGCTCAGCGTGGTGCGCAACCAGGATGGCACTTACAATTTTGAAGACCTGCTGCGCCCGCACAATGAAAAAACCCAGTTTGCTCTCGACAGGCTGAGTTTCTCGCAAGCCAATCTCAGCTGGAAAGACGAGTTTCTGGGTGAAACACTGCATTTGTCGGCGATGGATTTAACGCTGGACCAGCTGACCAACCCCAAAAACGGCAAGTTGACCATCGACGCCCAGGCTTCAATCGGGCAAAAAAACTTCCCCGCACAGTGGCAAGGCCAGCTTAGCGGCTCGGCGGCGATGCGCTACCTGGAAAAAGAGCGCACTTTGCGCGTGGCTGATATTGCCATCAATCTGCAGCAAGTGGGCGCCAGCTCGCCGCAGCTGCAGGTGAGCGACGCCACTTTAAGCGCCACCGGTAATCTGAATTACCACTGGCAGCCGCTACGACTGAGCGGCGGTGATATGAAAATCACCACGCAGGCCAATCGGGCCGGCCAGCTCTGGACCAGCACGCTGGACGTGCCGGAAATCAGCTTTACTGAAACAGCGCTGAGCCTGAACCGGCTTAAATTCAATATTGGCATGAAGGATAAAAGCAGTACCTTCTCGGCCAAAGCCAGCATGGCCAGCCTAGGTGGCGCCCATGGCAGCTTTCTGCGCGCCGATCAGGCGCAGATTGACGTTAAATACAATAGCCCGGAGCAAAATCTATCGGTGCAGCTGCAAAGCCCGCTGGAGCTGTATCGCGGGCATCTGGCGCGCATTGCCAATTACAATCTGACCGGCAGCTACACCAATCGCCAGTTGCCACGCGGCGCAATCAGCCTGGCCCTTACCGGCCACGGTGATCTGGATTTGCGCAATGAAATCCTCAGTCTGGAAAGCAAGGGGCAGCTCGATGGCGAGGTACTGACGGCGCAATTTAATCTGGATAATTTTCTGGCACCGCAATTTCGGATCAACTTTGATCTGGCCAAACTTGATTTAACCCCCTATCTGCCGGTGGTCAGCGCGGGGGCAAAATCGGTGAATCACACCGCACCGCTGGATTTCTGGTGGCTGGAAAACCTGAACGCGATTGGTTCAATCAAGATTGGTGAGCTGGTTCTGCAAAACATGCATATTGACGATCTGGCGATGAAGCTGATTGCGCGCAATCAGCGTCTGGTGCTCGATCCGCTCTCAGCCACGCTGTACGAAGGGCGGCTCAATGGCCGCGCCGAAATCGACGCGCGTAAAAAACCGGCGTATTTCCGTCTGGAACAGACGCTGAGCAATATGAATATCAATACCCTGCTCACCGACGTGCTCGACACCAGCCGTTTTGAAGGCCGCAGCGATATCAATATTGACGTGGCGGCAGTGGGCAACAAGCTATCCGATCTGCGCCACACTGCGGGCGGCAATATCCGGGTCAGCCTGAAAAAAGGCGCAATTCGCGGCATTGATATTCCAGCCTTGCTGCGCACCGCCAGCCAGCAAATCAAATTAATGAATGGCCAGACCGGACAGGAAAGCAATCAGGACGCGCGCACACAGTTCTCCGCGCTGCGCGCCACCTGGCTGCTCAAACACGGCATTGCCAGCAATCAGGACCTGGACGTCAGCGCTGGCGTCTTGCGCCTCACCGGGGCGGGCAAAATCGATCTGGGTCAGGGGCGGCTTGATTACAATATGAAAGCGAGCGCCAACCCGAATGTGCCCGAGCTCTCTGGGCTCAAAGGGCTCACGCTGCCCATCTCGTTTAGCGGCCCGCTGAACGCGCCTGAATACAAAGCCGACTACACCAGCCTGAAAGAGCAAATCCTGGCCAAGCAGCAGGCCGAGCAGGAAGCCAAAGAGCGCGAGGCCGAGCGCCAGGCGGCAGCGAAAAAAGCCGAAGCCGAGCAAAAAGCAGCTGCCGAGCGCCGTGCAGCCAAAGCCGCCAAAAAAAAGCCCCAAGCCCATCGTGAAACCCGGCACAAAATCCACGACCAAATCCACCGCTAAACCCACTGCCAAGCCTGCCAAAGCAACTAGATAATGAGCACTTTCTCCGCAAGACTGATCGCCTGGCAGCAGCAGCACGGCCGCCACGGCCTGCCGTGGCAAATCGCCGATGGCTATAAAGTATGGCTATCCGAAATCATGCTGCAGCAAACGCAGGTCACCACGGTGCTTGATTACTACCCGCGCTTTCTGACCAAATTTCCGACGATATTTGATCTGGCCGCCGCGCCGCTCGACGATGTGCTCGCGCTGTGGAGCGGGCTGGGCTATTACACCCGCGCACGCAATCTGCACAAATGCGCGCAAGCGGTGGTGAGCCAGTACGATGGGCAATTTCCTGCCGATCCGGCACTGGTTGCCGAGCTGCCGGGGATCGGGCGCAGCACCGCAGCGGCGATTACGGCATTTAGCTACGGCACGCGCGCAGCGATTCTGGACGGCAATGTCAAACGCGTGCTAACGCGCTGGGCGGGCATTGAAGGCTATCCGGGCGTCAAAGCCGTTGAAAACAAGCTATGGGATTTGGCCAATGCGCTACTCCCCCCGACCGATCCAACCGGCGGCATCGAAGCGTACACGCAGGGGCTGATGGATTTGGGCGCGACGGTCTGTACGCCGAAAAAACCCACTTGCTTAACCTGCCCAATGAATACCGATTGCCAGGCACGACTGAGTAATCGCCAGACTGAGCTACCAACGCCCAAGCCCAAACGCGCCGTGCCCGAAAAATCCACCGTCATGCTGATTATCCGCAACGATGCCGGGCAAATTCTGCTCGAAAAACGCCCGCCGAGCGGCATCTGGGGCGGGCTATGGAGTTTGCCGGAAGTCGAGAGCACACTGACCGCCACCGATCTTGTCGCGCAAAAACTCGGCCTGAACATCGAGCTAGACCCCGCCCTGCCCGACTTTGTGCATGTGTTTACGCACTACAAACTCACGATCACGCCACAACCGGCGTACGCCATGGCGGGCATCGCCGCACAGGAATCAGGGGCGCAGTGGTTTAGCATCAAAGACGCGCTGGCAGCCGGAATTCCGACGCCGATTCGCAAGATACTGAGCAAGGTATAGCCATAAAAGTCAATACTAATATAGCTCCCATCAATATACCCAGTGTAATCCGATAAAATTCGGATTTTGTTTTGATATGGAAAAATATATTGATTCGACTGTGAAAAACGACATTCGTAGGGTGGGTTAGGCAAAGCCGTAACCCACCGTTATGCTGCTTTTCTCTATATTGCGTCACGGCGGGTTACCCCCCCAAGGGGCTTAATCGGGCACGCCCTAAAGGGCTAACCCACCCACAATTACTTCGCTCGTGGATCCAGCGCCGCTCTCAGCCCTTCGCCAATCAGCACCAGCATCAGCATCAAGCCCAATAGCACGGCAAAAGTCGAAATCGAAATCCACCACGCATCCAGATTGGCCTTGCCTTGCGCGAGCAGCTCGCCCAGCGACGCCGTTTGCATGCCGACACCGAGGCCCAAAAAATCCAGACTAGTCAGCGCCAGAATCGCCGCGCCCATCCTGAATGGCAAGAAAGCCAGCACCGGCGTCAGGCTGTTTGGCAACACATGGCGACGAATAATTTGCCAGTTGCTCAGCCCCATCGACCTTGCGGCCAGTACGTACTCCATACTCCGGTTGCGCAAAAACTCCGCCCGCGTGTAATCGGCCAGCCCCATCCAGCCAAACAAAGTCATCAACACCAGCAACAAGGTGAGGCTGGGCTCGAAAATCGCCGTGAAAATAATCAGCAGATACAGCTCGGGCAAAGACGCCCAAATCTCGGAGATACGCTGCCCGAATAAATCCACCCGTCCGCCAAAATAGCCCTGCACACCGCCGATCAGCATGCCCAGCAGCGAGCCAGTGATTGTCAGCGCCAGCGCAAACAGCGCGCTGGTGCGAAAGCCATACAGTAGCCGCGCCAGCAGATCGCGCCCTTTGTCATCTGTCCCCAGCCAGTTCGCGCTGGAGGGCGGCGCGGGATTGGGCTGGCTGGCAAAGTAATTGAGCGTATTCACCCCGTAGCGATTAGGCGGAAAAATCGCCCAATTGCCCGCTTGCGCCAGTTGCTGCTGGATAAAGGGGTCGAGATAATCGGTCGGCGTTGGAAAATCGCCGCCAAAGGTGGTCTCGGGATAATCTTTGAACAGCGGGAAATAAGTCTGCCCCTGATAGTGCGCCACATAGGGCTTGTCGTTCGACAGCAACTCGGCACCCAAACTCAACACAAAGCAGATCGCAAACAGCCACAGGCAGACATACGCCCTGCGCTGCGCCTTGAATCGAGCCCAAGCCCGCGACCAGTACCCCTGCGCCTGAGTCCCCCCCTTCGTCGAAGGGGGGCTAGGGGGGATTTCTGCAATATCGGGGATTTCTGCACGGCTAGGGATGTTGGTAATCTCAGTGGTTTTAATATCTGCCATCACGCCGCCCCTCCCGCTTCGCCAACTGAGCCAAACTGCACGCGCGGATCAAGCAGCACATAGCCTATGTCAGACAACAGCCGCCCGATCAGCCCCAGCAGCGTAAAGAAATACAAAGTACCCAGCACCACCGGATAATCACGGCGCAACACCGACTCGTAGGCCAAAAGCCCGAGACCATCGAGCGAAAACAGCGTTTCAATCAGCAGGCTGCCGGTGAAAAACGCGCCGATTATCGCGCCCGGCAAGCCCACCATCAGCGGCAATGATGCATTGCGCAAAATATGCCGCCAGAAAATCCGCCGCTCGGAAGCGCCCTTGGCGCGCGCTGTTATCACATACTGCTTATGAATTTCCTCCAGAAAGGCGTTTTTGGTCAGTATGGTCAGGCTGGCAAAGCCCCCCACCACCATCGCCGTAACCGGCAAAGCCAGATGCCAGAGCAAATCCATCATCTTGCCCAGCATGGACAGCGCCTCCCAATCGTCACTCATCAGCCCACGCAAGGGAAACAGTTGCCAGAACGAGCCGCCGCCAAACAGCACCAGCAGCAAAACGCCGAGCACGAAAGACGGAATCGCATAGCCGACCATCAACAGCAAAGTCGTCGCGCCATCAAAACGCGAACCGTGCCGCACCGCTTTGGCCACGCCCAGCGGCACAGCAATCAGGTAGGTGAGCAGCAAGCTGGAAATCCCCAGGCTCATCGACACCGGCAGCTTTTCCCAAATCAATTGCGTCACGCTGGCATGGCGAAACCAGCTTGCCCCCAGATCAAAGCTCGCATAGCTTTTGAGCATCAGCCAGAAACGCTCGGGCGCGGGTTTATCAAAACCATACTGGGTCTTAATTTGCGCCAGCTGCTCCTCACTCAAACCCCGAGCAGCTTGGTACGCGCCAGTACCTGCCGAGGCACCATTAGCAGTCCCTGCAGATTCAGCAGCCCCGCGCCCTTTAAGCTGATACACCATCTGCTCGACCGGCCCGCCGGGAACAAACTGGATGACGACAAAGCTGACGAGCAGCACGCCAAAGAGCGTCGGGAGCATTAATAGCAGACGTTTGAGAATGTATTGCAGCATTGAATTGATCGCTCCTTGGTTTCAGGCATTTGAATGCGCGCTGATTACGAGCCCGCTGATTGTTCGTTAATCACAATACTTCGCGGTCAACCTGGATGACGGTGATATTGGGCAAAAGCCTCGACATAGGCGTCCGGGCGCAAATGTATCCTGTCAAGGTGCCAATCTCCATTAGCCTTGCCCGTCGCTGAGATGTCAGTGAGCGCAAACACATCAAGAAACCCCAAGCCTGCTTGTTGTGCTGCGGCTTGCAACTGCTGATTGAATTGGTGAATCATGCCCAAGAAGCTGGCCTGTGTTTCAACATCAAGCTCGCCCAGCTGCATATTATTAGAAGCTGGAACACCGCAAATGCTGATCTGCCGCTGATATTGCGTTTGCAATCGGGTGAGGTATGCAACAAAACCACCCACAGTTTCGGCGATTAGCTCAGATAGCTTGCGGCTCGGGTCGGCCTGCCACACTTTGAAAATACCTTCATTGATTCGGCAATCAATTTCGCCAACACAGACCAATACGGCATGCTGTGGGCCAACACCAGACAAATAGCGTTCAAACTGCTGTTGATAGCCATTCGTTTCAAGCTGCCCCAGATGCCATTGTTTGCATCCTTCAACCCACAGCGTATGTCCACGTCGGTTTTGGCCACGATACGCAAATTGCAGGCCATGCAGCGACAAAGCATGGCTTTCACCAATTACATACAACACATCTTCATCGGTCTTGGGGCGTGATGTGTACAGATCAGCGTGACGCTCCTGCCAGGACAGCAACAAGCCGATCAGTGTCCAGTAGGCATGCGCCGGGCGATCACCGGATCGGGTAATCGCTGATGACCGCATTAGCCAATGACGTGCTCCGGCTTTATCGTCTTGCAAATAGCAAAGAATAGCCAGCCGGATTGCAGACTCCAGCCCCGCCAGCGCTGTGGGGGCAAGATTGAAAGCCTGTGCCGAGTGCTCTACCGCATCGGCAAACAGACCCAGGTTTTTTTCTGCCTGCGCCAGATTATTCAAAGTGTTCGGATTGTCAGGCTCAAGCTGATTGGCGTGCAATAAAAATGGCAAAGCCTCCGCGCTCAGGTCTTTTTTCATCGCCAGTGCACCCAGATTGGCGTACGCTGGGGCAAAATCGGCTTGATACCGGATGGCCATTTCAAAGCAAGCCAAGGCCTCATCTTCCCGATCAAGTTGATGCAGCACCATCCCGCAATTACTCAGGGCCTCAACATAATCGGGGCGGATCGCCAATGCCTGCTGATAACTTTGCAGCGCCTCCTCCAATGCCTCTTCGCTTTGCAATACCGAGCCCAGATTAAAGTGCGCATCGGCAAATGCAGGATTCAACGCAATCGCACGCTTGAGGCTCTGCCTAGCCTTGCTAAACATGCGGCGATCCGAGTACAGATTGCCCAAATTATTCAGCGCCTGCACATGATCGGGCTTGAGCGCTACCGCCTTTTCATAACTCTCACAAGCCTTGGCCAAATCACCCGATTGACGATAACAAATGCCCAGATTGTTATAAAAATTGGCTTCTTTGGGCAGCACTTTAATCGCCCGTGAGATAAGGAGAATGCCTTGCTGATACTGCCCCTCATCTCTGGCGATCACCCCTAGCAAATGCAAGGCATCGGGATCATCAGGATTGATCTGCAACACTGCCTCAAAAATCTGCCGCGATTGCGCTACATCGCCATGGTGATAGCAGGCAATACCCTGCTCAATCAATCCCGGCAGGCTTTTTTGCCGAGATTCGCGCTCCAGCTGATCAAAAGCTCCGCTCTGCTGCTCCCTGGCTAAACAACATTGCTTGTATTTTTTGCCACTACCACAGGGACAAGGGTCATTTCGGCTGATTTTTGACATGTAATCTAATGGCCTTCAATACATAAAACAAAGACTAATAAACAAAGACTAAGCAGTACCACCGGCTGCACTCGGAGCGCCAGTCACTTCACGCAAACCGTAACTGATTATCACAGATAGAAGCGCATCACGAACCACCATGTCGGCAATATGTAGATCAGATGCGCAATGCTCAAACTGAGCCAACCTGGGCGCACCAGATAACTTTTTTCAGGACAGGTTGGCGAGTAATACACTCGCACCCGACCACTCTGCTGCGTGATGCCACGCAATTGCCCATGCAGCAGGCCACGCAAATTGTGCGAGGCACTGATCTGCCACGGCGCAATTCGTTGGCTTTGATACTCATGCCCTGCGACCGCATAGCGATACAGCACCTTGGCCATATAATTCTGCTCGCTCAACACCGGCTCGGGCCCGCCCAACGGTCGCACCGAGCAATCGAGCAAATGCCCCCAGACAGTTGGCCAGTGCCGCACCCGCCAGTAAATCAGCACCGTCGCCCAGCCAATCACCCAACAATAAATCACCGCCCAAAAAGCAATGCCTTGCAAGTCACCGGCCTGGGTTAGCTTGATCATCGTGGTGAAGTAGGAAAATACTGCTTCCAGCATTGGATTTACCTTATCGTTAAATGCCTGCTGCAGGCTAAAAACTGGCGCGTCTCCACGGGCAAGCCGTCCTCACTTTACGAAGGGGTATATCAACCAAAGACAATACACAAATAAGCTTTAGAGCTACACCATGGCAGGTATAGGTCTTGATGTTTGGTCTTGGGCTTGAATTCCCGTGTAGCGAAAACCGCAGCAAGGAGAGAGACAAACGGCCTTTTGTTTGGCTCTCGACGCGGCAAGGGCAGCGCGGAGCGCTTTTCGCCCGGGTCGCCTTCTCTTGCTTACTTCTCTTGGCGAAGCAAGAGAAGTAAGTGCCGCGGCGCACAGCCGCCAATCCCGCTCAAACCTTCACAACCCGTCGGATAACGCCATCGTCTCATTCGACGCGCTGCCAATATCCAAAATCAGCGCTCGATGATCGCTCACGTGCAAACTTTCAGTCACCGATGACAACATTAGCTTCGACGTAGGCAACATCCTCTCTGGTACAAAAAAATAATCAATGTGATAAGCCTTGCTTTCTTTTCGATGTAAATAAAACGTCGGATCTGTTTCTTGCCCTGCCACTTCAGCCTTCAAACAATGGTATGCACTTTGCAAACCCAGCGCCTGCAATTCAGCCACGACATCACTGTGATTCCAAAAACGATCCGCTTCATCCCAAATCGGATTGCTATTTAGATCGCCACACAGAATCAGCGAATCGGCTCGCGCGGCAATTTTGTCACGCTGCATTTGCAAATAAAGCCACAATTGGCCGATGTAGCAAAAATTGGGCGAATTGGCCTGTTTAGTCCATGCGCCAATCAAAGTGAGTTCCTGATTAATCAGGCAAGGTAAAAACAACTCTAATTGATTGGCCTGCCACTTGAGTGACTTTTGCACTGGCGATGGAGATCGAATTTCGTACTCGGCGGACGACCAATCCAAAGCCGCGATGTGATGCCCTTTGCGGGCAAAAATGCCGACTCCTTTATTCTTATTATCCCCATGCCATAAGTATTGCCCAGCCCAGTCGCGAAACGCATGCGTTGAGTACACAGGATTTTCGCACTCCTGAACGACCAAAATATCGGCATCAAACTGATCAAGAAAATAGGTTTTATTGCGTAGGCCGCCATTGCAATTCCAGCTGATAATTTTCATCGGGATCACTTCACCCACCACGTCGCCAACATCCAATCCCCCGCCTGATAATACCGCGGCATCGTTTTCGGCATCGCAAACCGATCCCGCCATGCCACGCGATGCGTGGCGCTGTACCAGTGCGGGATGATGTAGTGCCCGGCCAGCAAGGCGCGATCGAGGGCGTGGACGGCGGTGATTTGGGCGGCGCGATTCGGTGCGGTGAGCACATGATTGATTAGCGCATCAATCGCCGGATTTTTAATGCCGATCACATTGCTGCTGCCCTTCACATCGGCCGCCTTGCTGCCGTAATAATCGAGCAGCTCTTGCCCCGGGCTTTGCACGTCGGGGAAGCGCAGTACGGTGACGTCAAAATCAAAGCCATCGAGCCTGCGCTGGTACAAGGCGAAGTCGATATTGCGCAGCGTGGCCGTGATGCCGAGCTTGGCCAGATTGCGTGCTAGCGGCGGGAAGACGCGCGCCATCGCGCCGCCGTCATCCAAAATCTCGAAAGTAAACGCTTCGCCCTTAGCATTACGCAGCGCACCGTCGCGGTATTCCCAGCCCGCCTGTTTGAGCAGCTCGCGGGCTTGGCGCAGATTATCGCGCAGTGAGCCGGGTGGATTCGTTGACGGTGGCGCGGGCAGTTCGCCGAATACGGCCGAGGGCAGGTGTTTAGCCAGTGGTTTTAATAAGGCCAGCTCGGCTTCAGACGGCTTGCCACTGGCGGCGAGTTCGCCGTTGGCGTAAAAGCTATTGAGGCGCACGTACTGGCTGTAAAACAATTGGCGGTTGAGCCATTCAAAATCGAGCGCCAACCCCAAGGCCTGCCGCACGCGAATATCGGCAAATTGCGGCTTGCGGATATTCAATACATAGCCTTGCATGCCGCTGCTGTTATGGTGGCGCAGCTCACGCTTGAGGATGTCGCCGCTGCGAAATTTCGGCCCCTGATACTGGCGCGCCCAGTTGCGCGCGCTGTATTCGGTGATGAAATCAAATTCACCGGCTTTGAAGGCCTCCAGCCGCGCCACTTCATCCTGATAGTAGCGATACGTTACGCGGTCAAAATTATATTGCCCCAACCGCGTCGGCTGCTGCACGCCCCAATAATCTGCGCGCCGCTGATAACTGATACTGCGGCCGAGTTTGTAGTCGGCAATCCGGTAAGGGCCACTGGTGATCGGCGCGTCGAGCGCGATTTTGTCCAGCGCCTTTGTCACGCCATTTTTCTCTTGGCCCCACTTGCGCGAAAACACCGGCAGGCTGCCCACAATTTGCGGCAGCTCTCGATTGGCCGTGCTGAAGCGGTAGCGCACGGTGCGCGCATCGAGCACGTCAATGCCGCTCACATCGCTCAATTGCGAAGCAAATTGTGGCGCGGCCAGCTTGCTGCGCAGCGTGTCAAAGCTGTGCTTAACGTCCGCTGCCGTCACCGCATCGCCATTATTAAATTTGGCCTTGGGGTTGAGCGTAAACGTTACCGATTTGCCATCCGCAGCCACGGCAATATCACTGGCAAGCAGCCCATACATGGTGGCGGTCTCGTCCATGCTCATCACCCCCAGCGATTCAAACATCAGCGCGCCCAAGCCCGCAGCGGGCAGGCCTTTGATGATGAAGGGGTTGAATGAATCAAAACTGCTACGCCGATCCGGGTTGGGCAAGGTCAACTCGCCGCCTTTCACCGCCAGCGGGTCAGCGTAGGCAAACGAGGTAAAACCGGCAGGGTATTTGGCTGCATCGCCCAGTGTGATTGCATGGGCAGCCCATACTGGGCTCTGGTATAGCAGGCAGCAGAGTAGGAGTATTTTTTGCATGCCCCATCATAAATCAAGCCGCACAAATCCTCATGGCGCAGACGGCATTCGTGCCATCCGGCCAACAGAGTGTGCGGCCAGGCCGCAGCAGGCCGGAAAAAACCACTACACTGCAAGGGCACGCCAGCTGCCGCAGCACGGCGGCCATTTCATCAAGGGGTCAAGCCATGCGCGCTATTGCCACACTGATTGTTCTGGGTTTGTGCGCCCTGCCGCTGCAGGCCGCCGATCTTGACGCCTATACCGAAGAATTTGCGCCGTACAATTACACCGAAAATCGCCAATTCAAAGGCATGGCCAACCAGATTCTGGATCGGATCATGGTGCTGAGCCAGCTGAACATCCGGCGCGAAAGCGTGCCGTGGCTGCGTGCCGTGCAACAAAACCAGAATAATCCGGCCAGCCTGATTTACACCATCGTGCGCACGCCGCAACGCGAAAGCCAATATCTGTGGGTGGGCCCCTACGATGATTGCGATGTAGTGTTTATGAAGCTCAAATCGCGCAGCGATATTCAGCTTGGCAGCATCAAGGAAGCTGAAAAATACTATTCCGGCGCTGCACGCGGCGCTGCGGCGGCGCAAATTTTGCAAGGCCAGGGCTATGATATGAGCCGGGTTGATACCAGCTCGCCCGAGGAAATCCGTACGGTCAAAATGCTGTACGCCAAGCGCTTTGATTTATCCGCCGGCATGCTGCTGCCGCATATCTACAGCGCGCGCAAACTTAAACTGGACGCTAGCCAGCTCACCGCGGTGCAGACCATTGCCAAGGGTGGCGGCTGCTATTACGGCTTTAACCCCAAGGTCAACCCTGACACGTTCAACCGCTTCAAAGACGCATTCCAGCAGCTGAAAAACAGCGGCGAGCTGGAGAAAATCCGCAGTCAGTATCTCGCCAGCGCAAGCCGCTAAGCCACGCCTGCCGGGCGTGTTAGAATAGCGTTTTGCGTACAGATTGCCGTCCACATGCCTTATTTAGCCATCGATACTTCCAGCGAACAGCTGTCACTGGCCCTGTGCACGGGTCACAGCGCCGACTCCATCGTGGCACGCGAATGGCCGGTGGGGCAAAAACACGCCGAGCTGACGCTGCCCTATTTGCGCGCGCTGTTGAGCGAGCATCAACTCACCATGAGCGACATTGCCGGCATCGCCTACCCCAGCGGCCCCGGCTCGTTTACCGGCTTGCGCATTGGCTGCGGTATTACGCAAGGTCTGGCGTATGCGCAAAATATCCCCGTGGTGGGTATATCCACACTGGAAGCACTGGCTGAGGCCTCTGGGGCAATACGTGCCTATGTATGCATCGATGCCCGGATGAATCAGGTGTATTGCGCCGCGTTCGAGCGCGAGAGTGGCTCAGCGTGGAAAACCATCCATGAAGCACGCGTGTGCAACCCCGAAGATGTGCCGCTGCCCGCAGGCAATGACTGGTTTGGTATTGGTACCGGCTTTAAAGCCTACACCGACGCACTGCAAACACGGCTGGGCGCGCAGCTCAGCCAGATCGACGCCGAGCGCCAGCCGCATGCGCGAGAGATGCTGCAGCTGGCCTTGCCGCGATTTGCTGCTGGCCAAGGTTTGCCCGCCGAAGAAGCAAATCTGGTGTATCTGCGCGATAAAGTAGCGCTGAAAACGCACGAAAGAGCCGCCAAATGAGCCTGCCCAAGATCGACACCCAGCCCCACAGCGCCACCCTGCCCCGTTTTGCGCGACTGGAAACCCGGCATGTGGCCGAGCTGGCCGATCTGGACGAGAGCACCAACCCGCACCCATGGAATGGCAAGCAATGGCTTGATTCGCTGGAGCAACACACTTGTCTGGGCCTCTGGATGGGCGACACGCTCGCCGGTTTTAGCGTGAGCATGGCCACGCTGGACGAAGCCGAGCTGCTGCTGATTGCCATTGCCCCGCAATGGCAGGGGCAAGGCTGGGGTACGCAATTGCTGCACTACACCGAATCCACATTAGCCAGCGAAGGCATCGCTCAGCTATTTCTGGAAGTGCGCGAGAGCAATCAAGGCGCACGCGCTTTTTATCAGCGGCACGGCTGGCACGAAAACGGCCGCCGCAAGAACTATTACCCCTGCGCCCCACGTGACATCAAGCAGGAGAACAGCGCGCAGCTCAGCCGCGAAGATGCCATTCTGTGCGCCAAAAGTCTGTGCGCCACCACCCTGAACGGAGCCAGCGCATGAACCGCCGGGCACTGATCTTGAACGAGCTGGGGCTCAATCCGGTGTGGGTACGCCACGAGGTACTGGCGCAATATGAACAGCTGGCCGAACCATCGCTGCCCGCGCAGCCAAGCGTTCAGGCAACAGCGCCAGTCGGCGCAACCGCCAATGCCATCCCATCATCTGGCAGCGTGGCCCACGCGAACGCGCACTTTAGCCCCATCGCGCAAGCTGCACACCAGCGCATGGAAGCCACCATCAGCGCCTCGGCCACACCGGAAGCGGGCAAAGCGGCCAAAGGCCCATCGCAGGAAGCAGCCGCCATTCATCAGGTACTCAAAGCGCGAAATAGCCCAGCTGCACGGCAAAACGCCGCCCAGCCAGCCCCAGCACTGAGCACCACACCAGCGGAGCAGGACGCTCGCAGCCAGCAGATTATGCAAATGGACTGGGATCAGCTGCAGCAAGCCGTCAGCAGCTGCACCGCGTGCAAGCTGTGCGAAACGCGCAAGCAGGCCGTATTTGGCGTCGGCAATCCGGCTGCATCATTGCTGGTGGTCGGCGAAGCGCCGGGTGCCGACGAGGATGCGCAAGGCGAGCCCTTTGTCGGTAAGGCGGGTAAGCTGCTCGACAATATGCTCGCCAGCATCGGCCACAAGCGCGGCGAGCAGGTGTTTATCGCCAATGTGCTCAAATGCCGCCCGCCGGGCAACCGCAACCCGCAGCCCGATGAAGTGGCGCAATGCGCGCCCTTCCTGCAACGCCAGATCGAGCTGATCGCGCCCAAAGTGCTGTTTGCCAGCGGACGCTTTGCCATTAGCAGCCTGCTGAACGACGACGCGCCCATCTCGGCGCTGCGCGGCAAAATCCACCAGTATCGCAAATTGCCGGTGGTGGTGAGCTACCACCCCGCCTACCTGTTGCGCAATATGCCCGACAAGGCCAAAGCCTGGCAGGATTTACTGCTACTTAAATCACAGCTTGATCAAGAATGAATTCGCTTAAATACATCGCGCATTACCCCGCGCCGCTGATCGAACAGGTGCAGGCACTGATCACTACCAACCGGCTCGTGCCGCATCTAACCAAAAAATACCCGACCCGCCATCAGGTGCAAACCGACAAGGCGCTGTACGACTACGTCAGCGAATTAAAGTCCGAATTTTTCCGCAATGCGCCAGCGCTGGCCAAGGTGGGGTTTGACAGCAAAATCAGCGTGATCAATCACGCGCTGGGGCTGCACACGCAAATCTCGCGCGTGCAAGGCGGCAAGTTAAAAAGCAAAAATGAAATCCGCATCGCCACACTATTCAAAAACACGCCGCCCGAATTTCTGAAAATGATCGTCGTCCACGAGCTGGCACACCTCAAAGAAAAAGACCATAACAAGGCCTTTTATCAATTGTGCCAACATATGGAACCGAACTACCTGCAATACGAATTCGATCTGCGCCTGCACCTGACGGTGCAGGATCTGGGCTTGAGTGCTTGAGTCGGCTTGTCAAAACTTACAAACAATCTTAATTCACTTTCTGTTGTTGCCATTTTGCGACATGAAACCCGATAACTGCGCCGGACCAACCTCCGCTTCCAATCCTGTCATTTTCATCAATAGCCCGACAAATTCTGCATGCGGACGCGACATCAGCCCTGTCCGTCCGTCTGCTAGCACAGGCAATGCCTGTTGCACCAGTACCCCACTTTCCCCTAGTATTTGTGCCAACTGACTCGTTGAGACACAAGATATAGTGTTTCTTCACAAACCATTCACAAACTTATACACAAAGCTTTGAGGGACCGTGCATGTACGCCACGCTAGATAGTACCCAGACTAGCCGCTCTGATAGCGCTGAAATCCACACGCCATCACACGATATTGCGCATTACGCCAATTACAAAACAATTCGCCGTGATGGCTCGGTAGTGCCGTTTGAACCATCCAAAATTTCGGTAGCGGTGACCAAGGCGTTTATTGCAGTTCAAGGCAGCCATGCGGCTTCCAGCACTGCGGTGCGCGAGCAGGTGATCAACCTGACCGAATCGGTGGTGAACGCGCTGATGCGCCGCAAGCCCGATGGCGGTGCGATTCACATTGAAGACATTCAGGATCAGGTTGAGCTGGCGCTGATGCGTTCTGGCGAACACGATGTCGCTCGCGCCTACGTGCTGTATCGCAGCGAGCGCCAGCGTGAGCGCGCTGCGGCACGCCATGATGCCGCGCCTGCCGAGCCACACCCGATCAATGTGCTGTTTGAAGACGGCAGCAGCCGCCCGCTCGATCTGGCCAAGCTCAAAGCGCTGATTGCCTCGGCGTGTACTGGTCTGGAGCAAAACACTGACCAGAACCTGATTCTGGCCGAAACGCTGAAAAACGTTTACGACGGCGTACCGGCCGAAGAGCTGCGCAAATCGGCTGTACTGGCCGCGCGGACCTATCTGGAAACCGATCCGGCCTACGGTCTGGTGACCGCCCGTCTGGTGCTGCATAGCCTGCGCCGCGAAGTGCTGGGCGAAGAAACCAGCCACGAAGAGATGGCCGATATTTACGCCAGCTACTTCCCGCGTTATGTGAAAAAAGGCATCGAAGCCGAGCTGCTGGACGAAAAACTGGGTCAGTTCGATCTGACCAAGCTGGCCGCTGCGCTGGATCACAACCGTGATTACCAGTTTGGCTACCTAGGTCTGCAAACGCTGTACGACCGCTATTTCCTGCATATCAACGAGCGCCGCATCGAGCTGCCGCAGGTGTTTTTCATGCGCGTGGCCATGGGCCTGGCACTGAACGAAACCAATCGCGAAGAGCGTGCGATCGAGTTTTACAATGTGTTGTCGAGCTTTGACTTTATGAGCTCAACACCCACGCTATTTAACTCCGGCACCCGTCACAGCCAGATGTCGAGCTGCTACCTGACCACCGTACCGGATGATCTGGATGGCATTTTTGAAGCGCTGAAAGAAAACGCGCTGCTATCCAAATTTGCCGGTGGTCTGGGCAATGACTGGACGCCTGTGCGCGCCATGGGCAGCCATATCAAGGGCACCAATGGGAAATCACAAGGTGTCGTGCCTTTCCTGAAGGTGGTCAATGACACGGCCGTAGCTGTGAATCAAGGTGGCAAACGCAAAGGCGCGGTGTGCGCGTATCTGGAAACCTGGCACGCCGACATCGAAGAATTCCTTGAATTGCGTAAAAACACCGGTGATGACCGTCGCCGCACGCACGATATGAATTCGGCCAACTGGATTCCTGACCTGTTTATGAAGCGCGTAATGGAAGGTGGCGAGTGGACTTTGTTCAGCCCATCCGAAGTACCTGATCTGCACGATAAAGTGGGCAAAGCCTTTGAAATTGCCTACACCAACTACGAAGCCAAAGCGGCGCGTGGCGAAATGCGCGTGGCCAAAACCATCCCCGCACTGAGCCTGTGGCGCAAAATGCTGACGATGCTGTTTGAAACTGGCCACCCATGGATCACATTTAAAGACCCATGCAATATCCGCAGCCCGCAGCAACACGTTGGCGTGGTTCACTCATCGAATCTATGTACCGAGATCACGCTCAATACCAACGACGAAGAAATCGCCGTATGTAATCTGGGCTCGATCAATCTGTACAACCATTTGAAAAATGGCGAGCTGGACGCCGAGAAACTGTCGCGCACGGTGAAAGTGGCGATGCGTATGCTCGATAACGTGATCGACATTAACTTCTACCCAGTTCGCAAAGCGCGCACGTCCAACCTGAAACACCGTCCGGTGGGCTTGGGCATTATGGGCTTCCAGGATTGCTTGCACGCATTGCGCATTCCGTACGCTTCAGACGCTGCGGTTGAATTTGCCGATGTGTCGATGGAAACCGTGGCCTACCACGCCTACTGGGCTTCAACCGAATTGGCGCAAGAGCGCGGCATTTACGCCAGCTACAAAGGCAGCTTGTGGGATCGTGGTATTTTGCCGCAAGACTCATTGCGCCTCTTGGAAGAAGAGCGCGGCGGTTACCTCGATGTCGATCGCAGCTCGCGCCTTGATTGGACGATGTTGCGCGACCGCATCGCCGCCTACGGCATGCGTAACTCGAACTGCCTGGCGATTGCACCAACGGCAACCATCTCCAACATCATTGGCGTGGATGCGTGTATCGAGCCGACCTACCAGAATCTGTTTGTGAAATCGAATCTGTCCGGCGAATTTACCGTGATCAACGAGCACCTGGTGCGCGATCTGAAAGCGCGTGGCCTGTGGGACGAAGTGATGATTTCCGATCTGAAATACTTCGATGGCTCGGTACAGCGCATCGACCGTATTCCGGCCGATCTGAAAGCCCTGTACGCCACCGCCTTCGAGATGGACCCGAAATGGCTGGTTGAAGCGGCAAGCCGTCGCCAGAAATGGATCGATCAGGCGCAATCGCTGAATATCTATATGGCCGGAGCATCGGGCAAGAAACTGGATGAGCTGTACAAGCACGCCTGGTTGCGCGGCCTGAAAACCACCTACTACCTGCGTACCTTGGCAGCCACAGCCGCCGAGAAATCAACGGGCCGTGGTGGTGAGCTGAACGCCGTACCGGTCGATGGTGGCTACGCCGCAGCGCAGGCACAAGCCGCAATTGTGGCCGCTGCTGCCGCTGACAACACGCCAGCGACCGATGCGAAGTTCTGCTCGATTGATAATCCGGATTGCGAGGCGTGCCAGTAATCAGCCAAACCGCTTGCTTGCAAGCGGTTTTATAGATTGCAGTGCCTGCGGCACCTGCGTTTAGGTGCCGCTACCCGCGGCGGGGGGTACTTTCTTTGCATCACCAAAGAAAGTACCCAAAGAAAGGCGACCCCCGCCTGCGGCCCTCCGGGCTACCCTCGGTCGGTCGCGAGCCAAACGTTAAAGCTGTTTGTCTCGCTCCACTCCCTCGGCGATGGGCGACAGGGGATTTAAGCCCCAGCTCAATCATCGCGGTGCTGCCGTAGGGAGGGTTAGGCCGAAGGCCGTAACCCGCCATCTTGCAGATGAATAGGTATATGGCTCCAAGTTAGATTTGTATTGCCTTGTATTAATATACCCCGGCTCCGCCATGCGGTGCCGATATTTAAGACGGTTTTGCGAGCCGTTTTAAATATCGGTGATCCCGATTAAATACAGAATGCAAAAGCACGCGGCCAGCGTGTTTTTGCGAGAACTTTTAAGGAATGATTGTGACCCAACACCCGCTCGATGTACTGATTACCCGCCTGCCCAAAGCAGAACTGCATTTGCATATTGAAGGCTCGCTCGAGCCGGAGATGATGTTTGCATTAGCGCAGCGCAATGGCGTGGCTTTGCCGTATGCCGATGTGGCGGCGGTACGGGCGGCGTATCAGTTTGACAGCTTGCAGTCCTTTCTTGATCTCTACTACGCCGGTGCGTCGGTGCTGCTCACCGAGCAGGATTTTTACGATCTGACCTGGGCATATCTGGAAAAAGCCCACGCCGACAACATCGTTCACACCGAGATTTTTTTCGATCCGCAAACGCACACCGCGCGCGGGATTGATTTTGCCGTGCCGCTCTCTGGCATCCGCCGCGCTTTGCTCGACGGCGAAGCCAAGCTAGGCATTTCGTTCAAGCTGATCATGTGTTTCCTGCGCCATCTATCCGAAGAAGACGGCTTTGCCACGCTGGCGCAAGCCGAGCCCTACCTCGATCAAATCGATGGCGTGGGGCTGGATTCCAGCGAGCTGGGCCACCCGCCGAGCAAGTTTGCGCGGCTGTTTGCGCGTTGCGCCGAGCTGGGCTTGCCCGCCGTGGCGCACGCGGGCGAAGAAGGCCCGGCCAGCTATATCTGGGAAGCGCTTGATCTGCTCAAATCGCGCCGCATTGATCACGGTGTGCGCTGTACCGAAGACCCCGCGCTGGTGCAGCGCCTCGCCGCCGAGCAAATTCCGCTTACCGTTTGCCCGCTGTCGAATTTGAAGCTGTGCGTGGTGAGCGATCTGGCGCAGCACAATCTGCGCGAGCTCCTGGCCGCAGGTCTGTGCGCGATGGTCAATTCGGACGATCCGGCGTACTTTGGGGGTTATCTGAATACCAATCTGCTGGCCTGTCGCGCCGCGCTGGATTTATCGCAGGACGAAATTATCCAGCTGATCCGCAATAGCTTTACCGCCAGCTGGCTGAGCGCCGAGCAACAAGCGCATTGGCAAGCGCAAATCAGCCAGCTTGTGAGTGCCACGCAGGAGTAAATCATGCTACGCCGCCTTGCTACTTTGCTCGCCCCACTGTTCACGCTATTGCTGCTTGGCGCTTGCGCCAGCGTCAAGCCGCCGCTGGCCGAAGGCCGCCTGAGCCCGCCTGCCGGGCAGGGCATCGCCATTGTCGCGCTCACCGCCAGCGCAGCGCCGCACATCAGAGATACGGTACAGCTACAGCTACATATTCAAGGCGATGGCAAGAAATATACCGGGTATAGCCATCTAGCCAGCGATTCTATTCGCGCAGAGGGCAATACCCCTAATAGTGAAGGTCGCTTATTGGTGTTGCAGCTGCCCGCAGGCCGCTATCAGGCCGAGCGCGTTAGCGGCTCCTGGCAGCGCCAAAGCAATAGCTGGTATGACGAGCGGGAATTTTTCAATCTGCCACTGCAGCGCAGCTTCACGCTCGGCGCAGGCGAAGTGGTCTATCTGGGGCAAGTGCAGGTCAATATCAATCTGCGCCCCGACCTGAGCCTGAGCCAGAACACGCCGCGCGATTTTTACGATCTGCACGTGCGTAGCGGTGTCACCGACACCCGCAATATCCAAATTCGCCCGCTGGCCAGCCAGCCTGCGGGCCAGTAACAACAGTGTTAAATAAAGCCAATAAAGGACTACCCACCATGCTCAGTTTTGACGAAGACGTAATCAACCGCCCAGCGCCAGCAGCACCGCAAGCCGTGCCACAGCACAGCACTGCCGCAGCCAGCGCCGTACCTGCCCGCGTCACCGCCGACGACAAACGCGTGATCAACGGCACCACCGACGTGAACCAGCTGGTGCCGTTCAAGCACAAATGGGCCTGGGAAAAATACCTCGCCCAGTGTGCCAACCACTGGATGCCGCAAGAAGTGAACATGCAGCGCGACATCGAGCAATGGAAAACCGGCCAGCTCACCGAAGACGAAATGCGTATTGTGAAGCGCAACCTCGGCTTCTTTGTCACCGCCGACTCGCTCGCCGCCAACAACATCGTGCTGGGCACCTACCGCCAAATCACCTCGCCAGAATGCCGTCAATTCTTGCTGCGCCAGGCCTTTGACGAAGCGATCCACACTCACGCGTATCAATACATCGTTGAATCACTCGGTCTGGACGAAGGCGAAGTGTTCAACGCCTACAACGAAATCAAATCGATCCGCGATAAAGATCAATTCCTGATGCCGTTCATCGACGTACTCACCGACCCGGCATTCAAAACCGGCACGCTGGCCAACGACCAAGCCCTGCTGCGCTCGATCATCGTCTTCGCCTGCATTATGGAAGGCCTGTTCTTCTATGTCGGCTTCGTACAGATCCTCGCGCTAGGCCGTCAAAACAAAATGACTGGCGCCGCCGAGCAGTATCAGTACATCCTGCGCGATGAATCCATGCACTGCAATTTCGGTATCGACTTGATCAATACGATCAAAATGGAAAACCCGCAATTGTGGACCGAACCATTCAAAGCCGAGATTACCGAGCTATTTCACAAAGCCGTCGAGCTGGAATACGCCTACGCCGAAGACACCATGCCACGCGGCGTATTGGGCCTGAATGCATCGCAGTTCAAAGAATACCTGCGCTTTATTGCTAATCGCCGGATGCAGCAGATTGGTTTGAATGAGTTATTCCCCGGTGTAACCAATCCATTCCCATGGATGTCTGAGATGATTGACTTGAAGAAAGAGAAAAACTTCTTTGAGACTCGGGTGACTGAGTATCAGACGGGTGGGGCGTTGAGCTGGGATTGAGTCTTACTTTTAAAATTTGCAAAAGGTCGCCGTTGGCGGCCTTTTTATTGAGAGATAAAATGAGCAGTCGAAGAAATTCACGTGAAATCAGTTTAAGTAGAGCATCTTTCTTTAATAAAACTCCTGATTTCTTTACTGTAAGGTTAGATGTTTTAGAACTGAAGAGCGTCATAAATTTACGTGGCCTATATTTCACTCCAGAACGGGTAACTGCTTTACTTGGTGCCAATTGTGTTGGCAAGTCTACTATCCTGCATGCACTGGCGTGCGCATACCAACCAAAGAAAAACGGCGAAGATCATAAGTTTAGTGAATTTTTTAGACCAAACCCTGATGCAACATGGGATGGTTCTGAGTGCCGTGTTTATACAAAAGAAAAGGTTGGCAAATCAGGCTCTCATATAGCAGCAGATAATTATTTTAAGAAAGATCGATGGTTTCCTCGGCACGATAGGAAAAGGCGTCGTGATGTATATTATGTAGGCATCTTTACTACTTTACCGATGCTTGAGTACATAAGGTTTGTAAGGTTTAAAAACTCAAATAACGCAACTACATTTAAATACAAAAAAACAGAAATGAAGGATGATTTGCATAAGGCTATTTTAAAATATGCAGCATCTATTTTAAATAGATCTTATGAAGGTATTTTTGAGTTTTCTGCTGTAGGGTATGAAAATTTTTTAGGGCTATCAATTAAGGGTAATCATTACTCTCAATTGAGTATGGGGGCTGGTGAACAAAGAATATTGAAAATTTTGAAGGTCATGTTGTGTGCGGAAGAAGGTTCTTTGGTGTTAATCGATGAAGTTGACTTGCTTTTACATGATGCAGCCTTAGCAAAAATGCTTGATTGCATAATTGAAATTGCTGAAAAAAGAAAGCTGCAGGTGATATTCTCAACCCATAGAGATTTAATTCTAAAATGCAACAAAAAAATCAATGTAAGATATTTGTTGCCTAGTGCTAATGGGGTAAAGGTACTCGATAAGCCGAACCCTGATTTAGTTGAATCTTTGTCTGGCTTGAGGCCAAAAACAATCAGCATTTATGTAGAGGATACTTTCTCTAGTGTCATGGCAGGTCGAGTGGCTCGTGAGTTAGGTGTTTTTAGGCTGGTTGACTTCGTTAAGTACGGGCCCGCCCGAAATGCCTTTGTAGTTGCTGGCTCTTCAGCGATTCAGAAGAAAAGGAATTGTTTATTCATCTTGGATGGTGATGAATATAAAACTGATGCCGATAAAAAAAATCAACTTAATTCGATATTGACGGGCAGTAACCAGGAAATGAAGGATGCTAGAGCTTATGCTCTTAGTTCTATTGGACAATATGAATTGCCAGATGGAACTTCTCCAGAGGAGCACATTCATAATGTAATAGTATCATTGCCTAGTGAATATATTCCAGATGCGCTTCGTGAGTACTATGAAGCATTAAAAGGAATTCATGCTGTCCATGATAAGCATGATTATATAGATAGCGTTGTTAATGCGTTTGGCATTGATGAAGTTGCTTCTCTTAATCATGTTTTTGATTTGTTCTCTCTTGATGGTGATAAATACTCCTTATTTGTTTCTCGTGTGAAAGAAAAAATTGAAAATTTTATTGCGCTAAATCCTATTTAGAACTGCAGGTACGATTAGCGAAGCGTAATCGTGCGCATGAAACCGCTGGATTGATTCTGGCAGTTTTGTTTTATGCGCCGTTGGCGCGATATTTCAATGCGCGTTCCGCCGCGCTAACGGGAAGGGGTATTTGCTTCTGCAAATACCCCTTCACCCCAAAGCAGCCCCCGGCATCCGCGTCGGCTACGCCGATACCCTCGACTGCGGACGGATCGAGGCGGCGGTTGCGCTTACCAAAACAGGCGCAACCGAAACCCCGCCCCGCCCGTTCCTCGCTCGGCGCAGCTGCAGGGGATTTGGTGCAGACCAGCCATTGCGGCATATACATACCTAGGTGTTGCTCTGCAGGTCAATTCTGACCTGTCTTTCAGCATAATACCCATGCCTGTTTTGTTTGCGCGGTGTGGTCTGGGGCTTTAACCCCCCTGTCGCCCATCGCCGAGGGAGTGGAGCGAGACAAACGGTTTTATCGTTTGGCTCGCGACCGACCGAGGGAAGCCCGGAGGGCCGCAGGCGGGGGGCTCCTTTGGGGTGTAGGGGGCTTTGGAGAAGCAAAGCCCCCTACCTGCCTGCGCGGCGGAACGCGCATCAAAACATCGCGGCGTAGCCGCATAAAACCCAAGCTCGCGCAGCTAGTGTTGCGGCGCCTTGCCAATTCCCGGACTGACGGGGTTTCGCGTCGATCGGGCGCGTTAGGGTTATCAGAGGCAAGGCAAGACTGCCCCTGATTCGTCCGGCGGGCGAAACCGCCGGTTTACCGCCTGCACAGCAGGCTATGCCATCGTCAAATCACAACAAAGTCTTTGCTCGGCGCTGATACAAGGGGATTTGGTGTAGACCAACGATTGCGGTATATACATGCCTAGGTGTTGCTCTGTAGGTCAATTATGATCTAGCTTTGCTAGATATACCTGCAGGGTAGGCTTTAGCCGACCTTTTTATTTGCGCCTGGTCGGCTGAAGCCGACCCTACAACTGCTGCTGATTAGAACGAATTGCCCGTGGAGCTTCGCCGTTTGGGAGGTGATTGGCAAGGTTTTAAACCGCAACATTTTTGATTTCTATCGCGGATTGGCATTGCTGCGGACAAAACGCTCCGAGCTTTCGACGGCTTCCTCACCGACTTTAATCAGCAGATTGAGGGTGTAACCGGCAAATCCGATAATGCCAGCCAGGATCAATGGGACAACGAGGAAGAACAGCATCAGCATTACGCCGGTGGCGAGGTAGCTAATGTTGCGCAGCAGCTTCAGTCCGCGCAACACACTATGACCATTTTCATACAAAGAGCACACTTCGCCCGATTCGAGCCGTACGCCGATCAGGCTGAGCGTGTGCAGCTGACCTTGTTCATCGGTCATGTGCTGTTTCATGTAGGCATTTTTTGCGCTTTGCAGCGTCAAACCGTCTTTCAACGTTTGGTTGTTGCCAGTGAAGCCTGCGGTATTGAGCGCAGAAAAATCGCTAGCGGCCAAAAATTCGGCACTGGCGACATCATGGCGCAGGTAAAAATGCGTGGCTTTGGCAAGCCGATCAGGACTAATACGCACGCCGTCCTCCAGATTTTGTAAAACCAGTACACTGCCGTCCGGCTTTTTTAGTGTGAGTTGCAAATAGCCCAGCGGGGCATCGGGCATCGCATCGAGCGCAATGAATTGCGCGGGTTGCAGCCACATATCGGTTTGCTTGAGGACTGGAGTTTTGAGGACTTTAGCGAGTTTGCTAAATAGCGGCGTAGCTTGTTTGGCGAGCATGCCAGCTTTGACAGTACTTTTTGTGGCTTCTACAGCCACATTAACGCTGGTTGAGTAAATTGTTGTGGCCAGATCCGCCTGTTTACCCCAATCAATTTGATTGGCTGCACGTAATTCTTCACGTTCTTCGTAGTTCAGCATCTTGATAGCCTTTTACGGGATGGATAATATCAGCTTGGCTCACTCGTGCCGCTAGATGCGGCTTGCCAAACCTACTAGGGGAAATTATTAGGCCGCAATGTTATTTAATGTAATTATCTATATCAATTATCTTACTTTTTACTGTTGCATTTTGTTGGGCTATCACTGTACGGCGTAATTGCTGAAGGCATTACGCCGTATGATTTGTGCAACCAACAGTTGATCTAGCCGCGTAGGAAGAGACTTGGCCCGTGCTGAACTGCGATTTTGATTCATCGCCATATTGGCGGAGCCACCTGCGGCTAACCCCCTACCGCACGCTGTCCTTGGCTATTTACCCGCTGTGGCTTGGAACATTAATGGATTTGGAATGCGTTTAGCCGATGCGCATGGTTCGCCTGGCGTGGTCGGGATGGGGCATGACCATAAATCATCGAGAAACGCCTTTGTTCTCTGCTGATAGCGCGCTTCAGTTTCGCTCTCATCTTTTTCACCCTCTGGGTTAATCGCGCGTGACTCAATGGTACGAATCGGCTCCTTGCGTTCAATCGTGGACTGGTATTGCACCACCAGTTTTTTCTCAGTCAGATTGATCGAAAATAGAACGGGTCGCATTGGCGTTGGGATCAGTGCGCCAGAGTGGTATCTGAGCAGCAAAAAAGGCTCCATCGGTTTTGGTAATGAAATATTCATCCGTTGACGCTTATTCAGTGCGAAATGCATGCTCCCGCCAATTGGGAAGTACGAGTCGAGCCGCTGGCCCGATTCAACGCGCACCTTCCCCACGCAAGGCGCGTAGCTGTATTCGCTTTTTCTCGCTTCCGACCCCTGAGTCATGACTGCATCGCTATCTAGGCGGGTCATTTTTCGCAACTTCATCGGCTTTTTGGCACTGTCTTTCACTGCCAGTAGTTTTCCCCCGGTAACGAGAAATCCGGTGTAAGGATACCAGGCCGTATTTTGGTTAAATTCAGCCCCTTTGAATGTGCAGGCGTATGTATCAGCGACCTGCTCTTCTGCACCAAATGTTTCTTCCTGCTGCTCTGCTCTTTTCAACTCCCCATTCGGCAAAATATCAAAGGTTAATTTGGCGACATAAGAGTAATAGTCTTTCCCAGCAATTGTGGCCGTCAGCAATACCCCCGGATGCTGGGTGTAGTTAACAATTTTTGCACAGCATTTGTCGTCAGCTGTTTGCGCTGAATTTGGTGTTTTTGTACCCGTAACTGGTTCTGTGCGGGCACAGGCGGCAAGAATACTTACCAGAAAAAATAGAAATAGACGATTTTTAATCATGACTTAAGAATGTTATATGTAAGCTTTCCGATTATATTTAATCATGGCAAACCGCGCTACATCGCCAACGCAAGTCTTTGACAACAACAACTGATCATCATTTCTCCTGTATCAATTGGGCCAAGCGCGGGCGGTAAAAGCCGGTGATGACACTTGAAAATCCGTGAGCACTGCACGACTTCACGACTGCAGTCCCACCTTGGTGTAAAATCGCCCTATCCCACTTTATTTCTACAGACCCATTCTCAATGCTTGATATTCAATTACTCCGTACCGATCTGGCTGCCGTTGCCAGCCGTCTGGCTAGCCGCAAATTCGTCCTCGACACTGCCGCATTCCAGGCCATGGAAGACGAGCGCAAAGTGTTGCAAACCCGCATGCAGGATCTGCAAGCCAAGCGCAATAGCACGTCCAAGCAGATCGGCGCGGCCAAAGCCAAAGGCGAAGACGTGAGCGCGATCATGGCCGAAGTGGCCAATCTGGGCGACGAGCTCAAAGCGGCGGAAAATGCTTTTGCCGAGCTGGCCGATAAGCTCAACGCCCTGCTGCAAACCATCCCCAACCTGCCTGCCGATGAAGTGCCTACCGGTACTGATGAAAGCGGTAATTTGGAAGTGGCGCGCTGGGGCACGCCGAAAACCTTTGATTTTGAGATCAAGGATCACGTCGATCTGGGAGAGCCGCTGGGTCTGGATTTCACCACCGGCACCAAGCTGTCTGGCAGCCGCTTTACCGCCCTGCGCGGCCCGATTGCCCGCCTGCATCGTGCGCTGGCGCAATTCATGCTCAATACCCACACGCTGGAACACGGCTACGAAGAAGTGTATGTACCGTATCTGGTCAATAGCGCGTCGATGATGGGCACGGGCCAGCTGCCCAAATTTGAAGAAGACCTGTTCAAAGTGCCGCGCGCGGATGCCGAGCCTTTGTATCTGATTCCAACCGCCGAAGTGCCGGTGACCAATTTTGTGCGTGATGAAATTGTTAAAGCCGATTCATTACCGCAAAAATACGTTGCACATACCCCATGTTTCCGCTCTGAAGCTGGCTCCTACGGCCGCGATGTGCGCGGCATGATCCGCCAGCATCAGTTCGATAAAGTCGAGCTGGTGCAGATTGTTCATCCGGAAAAATCAGCCGAGGCACTGGAAGAACTGGTCGGCCACGCCGAGAAAATCCTGCAATTGCTCGAATTACCCTACCGCAAAATGCTGCTGTGTACGGGCGATATGGGCTTTGGCAGCAGCAAAACCTACGATCTGGAAGTGTGGCTACCGGCACAGAACACCTACCGCGAGATTTCCAGCTGCTCCAGCATGGGCGCATTCCAGGCTCGCCGCATGCAGGCCCGCTTTAAAAATGAAGCTGGCAAAAACGAGCTGGTTCACACGCTCAATGGTTCAGGCCTGGCAGTAGGCCGCACCTTGGTTGCGGTGCTGGAGAACTATCAAAATGCCGATGGCAGCATTACGGTGCCTACAGTGCTACGCCCTTATCTTGGTGGCCAGGAGACTTTGAGCGTTTAAAGTTTTGTTGTGCTCAGCCTGCAAAGCGCACCAATCGGTGCGCTTTTTTTGCGCCCAAAGTAAGACTGGTTTAGGCTGTGCTTAACCCATTCGGAAAAACGCCGATGACCAATACAACTTTGTGGCTGATCGCAGGCGCAGCCTTAATCGCCCTTGAATTATTCACGACCACTTTCTACCTACTCGCAATTGCAGCCGGATTTTTAGCTGCCGCCGCCGCCAGCGCCTTGTCGTTTTCCAGCGCAACACAACTGCTAATTGCCAGTATTGTCAGCCTGCTTGCTGGTTATGCCATCAAACAATGGAAGAAAAACCGCGCCTCCACCGAAACCATGCCCAGTGACGATATTGGCAAAGTCGTCCAGATAGAGACCTGGCTGGATGAGCGCCGTGCACGCATTCATTACCGCGGCAGTCACTGGGATGCCGTACTCGCACCAGACTGCAAAGCCAGCAATACAGGGACATGGTATATCTCTGCAAGCCTTGGCACACAATTTGAAATCAGCAATACCCCACCTAAAATCTAAAGGAAGGCATCATGGGCTTAGAGTTTTCAGTCATTGTTCTCGCTGTGGTTATTATTTTTATCGCCAAATCCTTCAAAATCGTACCGCAGCAAAGCGCGATCATTATCGAGCGCCTAGGTCGCTTTCGTGCCGTATTAGCCCCCGGACTGAATTGGGTGATTCCCTTTGTTGACCGCGTAGCCTACAAGCACAGCCTGAAAGAAATCCCGCTCGATGTACCCAGCCAAGTGTGTATCACCCGTGATAACACCCAGCTTCAGGTCGATGGCATTCTGTATTTTCAGGTACTCGATCCCCGTCTGGCTTCCTATGGCACATCGGATTATGTCCTGGCGATTAGCCAGCTGGCGCAAACCACTTTGCGCTCGGTGATCGGTAAGCTGGAGCTGGACAAAACATTCGAAGAGCGCGATGAAATTAACCGCACCGTCGTCGCCGCGCTCGACGAAGCGGCAACCAGCTGGGGCGTAAAAGTATTGCGCTACGAAATCAAAGATTTGACGCCACCACAAGCGATCTTGCATTCGATGCAGCAACAGATCACCGCCGAGCGTGAAAAACGCGCCCGCATTGCCCAATCGGAAGGCGTGAAACAAGAGCAGATCAATCTGGCGACTGGCCAGCGCGAAGCCGCTATCCAGAAGTCCCAGGGGGACATGCAGGCCGCGATTAACCAATCCGAAGGTGAGCGCCAGGCTCAGATCAACCGCGCCACCGGTGAAGCCGAAGCGCTACGCCTAGTAGCCCACGCAACTGCCGAAGCGATTGGTGCAGTTGCCAAAGCGATTGAGCAGCCTGGCGGCGTGCAGGCCATTAACCTGAAAGTAGCCGAGCAGTATGTCAGCGCCTTTGGCAATATCGCCAAAGAAGGCAATACGATGCTGCTGCCAGGCAATGCCGCCGACGTCAGCAGCATGATCGCCACGGCCATGAATGTGGTTCAAGCAGCAAAAAAATAAAAAACACCTAAGCTAAGAAGAGTTAATGCTGGAGAAGCCCCATGTCGGAAAAAAAATATCGCCTAGTGACCCGCAGCGACTTCGATGGACTAGTCTGCGCAGTCCTGCTTAATGAACTGGATATGATTGACGATATCCTGTTTGTTCACCCCAAAGACATGCAGGATGGCAAAATCGCAATCAATGCCAACGACATCACGACCAATCTGCCCTATGTAGAAGGCGCTTATCTGGCGTTTGATCATCATCTCTCCGAAACCATCCGCAATACTGGCGAAATAAAAAACCACATCATCGACCCCAGCGCACCTTCAGCAGCGCGAGTGGTCTATGACTATTACGGTGGCAAGGAGAGATTTGCCAATATCTCCGATGACATGATGCTGGCGGTGGACAAAGCTGATTCGGCTGAATTTACCCGCGAAGAGATTCTGAACCCCAGCGGCTGGGTACTGCTGAACTACCTGATGGATGCCAGAACCGGGCTGGGCCGCTTTCGCAGCTTTACCATTTCCAATTACCAGCTGATGATGGATCTGATCAAATATTGCCACAATCACAATATTGACGAGATTCTGGCGCTGCCCGACGTGCTTGAACGCATCGAGCTCTATCAGGAGCATGCGCCACTGGCCAAAGAGCAAATCAAGCGCTGTAGCCGTATTTACGACAATCTGGTTGTACTCGATTTACGCGAAGAAGACACCATCTACGCAACCAACCGCTTTATGATTTACGCCATGTATCCGCAGTGCAATATCTCGATCCACGTCATGTGGGGAGTGCAACAACGCAATACCGTGTTTGCGACCGGTAAATCAATTATCAATCGCTCATCTCAAACCAATATCGGCGCACTCATGCTCGAGTATGGCGGCGGCGGCCACGAAAATGCCGGTACTTGCCAGGTCGCCAACGATGAGGTTGATACTGTATTGCGTGAACTCATGCTCAAAATCACCGCCGATGGCTAAGCGCTGGGCACTGGGCACTGGGCACAAAAAAGCCGACTCAAGGTCGGCTTTTTTCATTCAAGCGGCGCAAAAGCAGCTCAGGGGTAAGCGCCAGCCTGCACAGAGAGCAGCCCTACCCGACCGGACACCTGAGCTTGCCCGACATGGTGGTAAGGCACTGCCTGCAAATCAAGGCTGTTTTTTAAGCCACCCAGCGAGACAAGCTGATAGCCCTGCGCAATCCAGCCATCGAGCAGTGCAGCCAGTTGCTCGCTATATTGCACATCAAAATCAGCGGCAATATTGAACACATGCAGATCGGTCGTGGCAGCAGCCGTGGTTTGCAGTAGCGATTGCACAGCCTCGTCAGCAGATTGCAATGGCAGTAATTCCTCCAGCATGGGTAAAGTCACCGGAATCTGCAAACAGCGAACGTACTCACCTTCCACCACAGGCCAGAATGGTGAAAAACCACGGCAATCACTGGCAAAACTGAGCTGATTGAGCTGACTCAAACGAAACGCCGCCCGGTTCATTTGCCAGCCATGTGCAGCGTGAGCAATCGGCTTTTTCTCCGTCAAGCGCTCAAATGCCTGCAGTGTTTGCTGATATTGCTCTCGCGTTTCTTCGGCCGATTGCTCACTTATTCTGGCCTGCCAAAGATGGCGGCAAGCTGGTCGCACAGCATGTTCAAACTGGGCGTCGCTTAATTCGGATAAAACGGCAGCAGCCTGTTTGGCTAGACTTTTGGCCGGCCGCAAACTGCCAAGCAACAAAGGAGCAAAACCAAAACGGTGCTTGAGCGGAAGATTAGACATACCCGGCATGCGCCGCAGACCATATGCCGGCATCAAAAAGCGGCCATTCTTTTCTAGCCCCAAAGACCAAAAAAAAGTCGCCCCTACATTACGAGCACGCAGTATATCCACGATGGCGGGCAAGCCGGTTTGCATGGCCTGCGTGTTGTCTACATCAATTTTGAGGGCTATCAGCTTCATGAATCCACTTAAACAGGTGTCGGCTTGACCGTACAAAGGGCCAAAAGCCGACAGTTTAAAGGATTTATGTGTGCACCTGAACTATCTCAAGGCCAAGCTCGTACAAAGACAGCATATCTAGGCGATGGCTGCGCCTGACTTTAACCCGGGCAGAAAAAGGCTCACGCCGCATACCCGGCGTGCGCGCAGGCATGACATAAATATCAAACTCTTCATCAGGGCGAGGAACGTAGCTAGTCTGCACCGTCATTCCAGTCACGCTCAAATCGGTGCATTCGCCATAAAATGGCAGACCAAGATCCATCGGGCGAATTTTCACCTTGCAATTCACCGCAACACGCAAGGCTCCGCGCTGATCACGCTCTTTCAGACCTACACTCATGCTCAACCCAGAAGAAGAAACAGATAAAAATCAGAACAAAATCTTAACGTGCAACGCAGATAAGGCAAAGTACCGACTATCAGTCCAGATAGTTAACGCGTTAGAGCAATTGTATATTGGGTAATATGACATCGATCAACAAGGAGAGCATGATGTCCACAATCAATTCGGTCATGAATTTCAGCACTAGCGTAGCTCAAACTATTCAGCAAGGCTCGCAACAAACCGCACAGGCAATCAGCCAAAGTGTAGAGCGTCTGGATCGAAAAAAAGAAAGCATCACCCAACAAGGACTGCAGGATATTCAAGATCGCCAAGCCATGGCACAAAGAATGGACGAAGCGCGCAATAAAATTGATACCTACGCCTAAAATTTATCATTTTATTTTTCAAAAGCTTAGCTAAAAAGCGCCATTTCTGGCGCTTTTTTCATCGGAAAATCCACTCAAAACTGTTGACGGCCATTGGGGTGGCATGTTTTAATCCGGCCTCTCTCAAGCGAGGGGCGATAAAGCTTCTAGCGAAAGGGTCGTTAGCTCAGTTGGTAGAGCGTCTGCCTTACAAGCAGAATGTCGGCGGTTCGACCCCGTCACGACCCACCACTCACTTTAGAGGACATTTATACCACTGCGGAGTGGTAGTTCAGTTGGTTAGAATACCGGCCTGTCACGCCGGGGGTCGCGGGTTCGAGTCCCGTCCACTCCGCCAAAAGTATAAAACAAAGGGTCGTTAGCTCAGTTGGTAGAGCGTCTGCCTTACAAGCAGAATGTCGGCGGTTCGACCCCGTCACGACCCACCACTTCACTCAGGTGAAGTAAGCAGCAAAAATCAATACCACTGCGGAGTGGTAGTTCAGTTGGTTAGAATACCGGCCTGTCACGCCGGGGGTCGCGGGTTCGAGTCCCGTCCACTCCGCCACTAGTTTGATCGTTTTAAAATTGGGTCGTTAGCTCAGTTGGTAGAGCGTCTGCCTTACAAGCAGAATGTCGGCGGTTCGACCCCGTCACGACCCACCACTTCACGCTTGTGAAGATAAGTAGCAAAAATCAATACCACTGCGGAGTGGTAGTTCAGTTGGTTAGAATACCGGCCTGTCACGCCGGGGGTCGCGGGTTCGAGTCCCGTCCACTCCGCCACCAGTTTTGATCGCTTCAAAATTGGGTCGTTAGCTCAGTTGGTAGAGCGTCTGCCTTACAAGCAGAATGTCGGCGGTTCGACCCCGTCACGACCCACCACTTCACGCTTGTGAAGATAAGTAGCAAAATCAATACCACTGCGGAGTGGTAGTTCAGTTGGTTAGAATACCGGCCTGTCACGCCGGGGGTCGCGGGTTCGAGTCCCGTCCACTCCGCCAAAATCCAGATACACCTCAAAATTGGGTCGTTAGCTCAGTTGGTAGAGCGTCTGCCTTACAAGCAGAATGTCGGCGGTTCGACCCCGTCACGACCCACCATCAGCACATCAAGTTTCAAACCTCAAGCTATTTCAATTGCAATGCAATTCTTTGCTGACTTTGAAAAGCCAATCTAATTACGCCTTTCTTTTACTCGCCCAACTCAGCACAAAAGTACACAGGCAAACTGTTGTGATGAATCTATCAGCATGCAACTTTCATCGCCATTCACCGCCTTTAGCGCTAAACTCCTTGATCAAATAACACCAGTTGCTGCATAGCAGGGTAATTTATGGCGGCCAATTCTACCGAGCAGACTCATACCATCCAGTGGCACGGCTATTGCCTGCACTACGGCCAGCTGATTACCTTAACGCTCAGTGTCTTGATTTGCATTGCCTTATTGACCATTGATTTAAGCCAGCACCCCGCTTGGCAACCGTGGCTGATTGTTTTGGCGCTCGCCAGCGCACTGTCATTACTCTGGAGCGCATTGGTATCAAAGCCCAAAGAGAAAAAAACCTATACCGAAAACCAGACAACGATAGTCCCACCAGCCAATCCGCGCGACGTACTGGCCGGGGTTTCCGATTTGCTCTGGACGATAGACTACGCCAGCCGTCGCGTTACCGCGCACAATAACAGCCAGATCCCCCATCACCCGGCGGGCGATCAGGTCAGCAAGCTGGCCAGCATATTCCCGGCTCGCGTCTCGCGGCAATTTCTGGAAAGCCTGATCGAAATCCAGAGCACGCAGCAAGCCACCCGCTTTGAATACACGCTGGGCAACGAAAACATCCAGCACACCTTTGAAGCGCGCCTTACCCCGCTAAGCCACCGTGATTGCGTCGTCATCATCCGTGACATTTCGCACATCAAAGCCACCGAGGCGGCACTATTCAAGCAGCAAATGTTCACCCAGCAGATTATCGACTCCAGCCCGAACCTGATTTTTATCCGCGATCGGCACGGGCGTTTCCTGCTCGTCAATCAAGCCACACAAACCCTACTGGGGCATGACCTCATAGTGCACTCCCACATGGGGCTGGACGACGATACCCCCATATTAAGCGCTGGTGACCATGATGTGCTCGCCACGGGCGAGACGCTTCGCATCGAAGACCATTGCACCCTGAATAATGGTCGCACCCACTGGTTTGACATCACCAAGCTGGCCGTTGAGCGCGAAGGCAAAACCTATATCCTGAGCATTGCCATCGACATCACCGCCCAGAAAGAAAACGACGCCGCCAAAAATGACAGCGCCGTACTCGTCAGGGCCATGGCCAACGCCTTGCCGCACGCCTTTATGCTGGTGCAGCACGGGCAAATCCTGTTCGCCAACCACGCAGCCTGTCAGCGGCTCAATATCAACCCCGAGCAACTAATCGGCGAAGCACTCAGTACCTTCAACGCCCAAGCGCACAGCCTTGATAGCTGCGAAACGCTATCGCTGGCTGCGCATAATGGCGAGCAGATCGAATGCAAAGTCTGCTCGGTCAGCGACACCCAAACCGCCAGCCATCTGGTCACATTGCACTAAGGCGTTTTTTCAGGCCTATCCAGCCGCAGCCGCACAAGCCAGACACTTGCCCTACCCTGCCGCATGCTAAAATCGCCAGCTTGATTTCATCAGCACACTGCAGCGGTAATGACTCTTACTCTTCGCGACCTTCAGCCTTTACGCGCCCAGCTGGGCGACTGTCAAACCAGTGACCGCCATCCCCTGTCGCGGCTGATCAGCCAAATGGGTGATCGCATCAAACGCAATCAGCCGACTGATCAATTGCAGGCACAGTTTGCTGCGGGGGTTGAAAAATCGCTCGCAAAGACAACCATCCGTCGCGAAAAGCTACCGACGCCCGAATACGACGATTTTCTGCCCGTGAATCAGCGCCGCGATGAGCTCAAAGCCGCGATTGCCAAGCATCAGGTCGTGATCGTTTGCGGTGAAACCGGCTCGGGTAAAACCACGCAGTTACCCAAAATCTGCCTCGAACTCGGTCGCGGCGTACACGGCCTGATCGGCCACACGCAGCCCCGCCGCTTGGCGGCACGCTCGGTCTCCAGCCGCATTGCGCAGGAATTGAAATCCGAAATCGGCCATTACGTCGGCTACAAGGTGCGCTTTACCGATAAAAGCTCGCCCGCCAGCTACATCAAATTGATGACGGACGGCATTTTGCTCGCCGAGTCTTTAAGTGACCGATTCTTAAATAACTACGACACCATCATCATTGACGAGGCGCACGAGCGCAGCCTGAATATTGACTTCTTGCTTGGCTATTTAAAGCAAATCCTACCTAAGCGCCCTGATTTAAAAGTCATCGTTACCTCCGCGACCATCGACGCGGATCGTTTTAGCAAGCATTTCGACGGCGCGCCGGTGCTCGAAGTGTCAGGTCGCACCTATCCAGTCGAAGTGCGCTACAAACCGCTGGCGAGTACCGACGAAGACGATCAAGAAATCGAAATGGAAGAAGCCATCGCCAACGCGGTGGACGAGTTATGGCGGCGCGATGGTAGCGGCGATGTGCTGGTGTTTTTACCCGGCGAGCGCGAAATTCGCGAAACGATGGAAGAGCTGCGCAAAGCCAAGCTGCGCGACGCCGAAGTGCTGCCGCTGTTTGCCCGATTGTCGAACGAAGATCAACAACGTATCTTCCGCCCCAGCAGTACTGGCCGACGTATTGTCTTAGCAACGAACGTCGCCGAGACTTCGCTAACCGTACCCGGCATCCGTTATGTGATCGACAGTGGTCAGGCGCGCATCAACCGCTACAGCCCGCGCGCCAAAGTTGAGCAATTGCTAATCGAAAAAATCTCGCAAGCGTCGGCGCGCCAGCGCTCCGGTCGTTGCGGCCGTGTCGCCAGCGGGATTTGCGTACGGCTTTATTCGGAAGACGATTTCAACCTACGCCCGCCATTTACCGACCCCGAAATCGTCCGCTCTAGCCTCGCAGGCGTCATCCTGCGGATGGCGGCGCTGCGCCTTGGCCGCGTCGATGAATTCCCCTTCCTGGAAGCGCCATCAGGCAAGCTGATCGCTGACGGCTATCAGCAATTGCGCGAGCTGAACGCCGTTGATGATAACGACCGCCTAACTAATATCGGCCAGCAGCTCGCGCGGCTGCCAATCGATCCACGCGTTGGCCGTATGTTACTCGCTGGGCAAGACGAAGGCTGCCTGAAGGAAATGCTGATTATCGCCTCAGGTCTGTCGCTGCAAGACCCGCGCGAGCGCCCGTTCGACGCGCGCCAAGCAGCCGATCAGGCGCACGCCAAATTTACCGAAGAGAAATCGGATTTCCTGTCCTACCTGCGCCTGTGGGATTTCTTTGAAAAACTGCTCGCCGATAAAACGTCGAACCGCCAGCTGGTACAGGATTGCCACCGCAACTTCCTGTCGTACTTGCGTCTGCGCGAATGGCGCGAATTACATAAACAACTGTCAGAAATGGCGAGCGAATTGCGCTTGAACGAAAAGCCCGGCACTTTCGAGCAAATCCACAAAGCCTTGATCACCGGTCTGCTGGGCAATCTGGGCTTTAAGCAACCCGAAAACGATGAATATCTGGGCGCGCGCGGGATTAAATTTAATGTTTTCCCCGGCTCAGGCCTAAAAAAAGCGCGGCCAAAATGGATTGTGGCCGCCGAGCTGGTTGAAACCAGCAAGCTCTACGCACGTTGCGTGGCGGCGATTGAGCCGGAATGGGTCGAAAAACTCGCGCCGCACCTGATCAAAAAGCAATATTTCGACCCGCACTGGAGCAAAGACAACGCCCAAGTCAGCGCATCAGAACGTATCACGCTGTATGGCTTGCCCATCGTGGCGCGCAGAAAGGTACACTATGGGAGTATCAACGTCGCCGAGTCGCGTGAGATTTTCATCCGCGAAGCCTTGGTGCGTTTCAATTACAACAGCAAGGCCAAATTTTTCGACCACAACTTTGCCTTGCTGCTTGACGTGGAAGAGCTGGAACACAAAGCCCGCCGCCAAGACGTATTGGTCGATGAAAACGCGCTGTTCGCCTTTTTCGACGCCAAAATCCCCGCCGACATCGTCAACGGCGCGGGCTTTGAGGCGTGGCGCAAACAGGCCGAAAAGCTCAACCCAACGCTGCTGTATTTAAGTAAAGAAGACCTGATGCAGCACAGCGCCGCCGCGGTCACCGAGGAGCAATATCCGGAATTCTTCCGCCTGCAAGATGCGAAGTTGCCCCTAGGGTATCGCTTTGAACCCGGCCATGTGCTTGATGGTGTGACGATTACCCTCCCCCTGCATTTGCTCAATCGCGTCAATCACGCCACTTTCGATTGGTTGGTGCCGGGCCTGATTCGCGAGAAAATCACGCTGCTGCTCAAGTCGCTGCCCAAACCCATCCGCCGCCTGTGCGTGCCGGTGCCCGAGTTTGCGACCAAAATGATGGTCGCTCTGGAAAACGCCGACCGCGAAGCGCCGCTACTACCTCAACTCGCCCAAGCTACCACGCGTGGCTGCGGCCAGCCGGTGAGCGCCGATGATTTCAATGGGAATGATCTGCCTTTGCATTTGCGGATGAATTTCCGCATTGTTGACGATGCAGGCCAAGAGCTGGCGCAGGGGCGCGATCTGATCGCGATTCGTGCGCAGCTCGGCGAAGCGGCGCAACTGACCTTCCGCGATACGGCGGACGAGAGCACTGGCATTGAAAAATCGGGCATTTTGAAGTGGGATTTCGGCGATCTACCCGCCAAGATCAATTTCAAACGCCACGGCAAAGCAATGACCGGCTACCCCGGCCTTGTGCCCGATGAAGACGAAGCGGGTAAAGAATGCGTCGCGATTCGCCTGTTTGACACCGAACACGCGGCGAACGAAGCCCACCGCGCCGGTGTCGTACGCTTGCTACAGTTCGAGTTGAAAGAGCATCTAAAGCAATTACCCAAGGCGCTACCGAACTTTAACCAGCTCGCCATCCATTACCGCAGCCTCGGCAATAGCGATGAGTTGATGGCCGATGTGATCGCCTGCATCTGCAACCGCGCCTTCTTGGGCGACGACGAAGCGCCGCGCAAAAAGAAAGACTTTGATGAGCAGAAAAGCCGCGCCAAAGTACGCCTGCCATCGGTACGCGACGCCGTGCTGCGCACGTTGAACGACATCGCACCGGATTTTATCGCGCTGGGCACGCTGCTCGCCAAAGGCGGCAATATTCAGAACGAGCTGAAAACCCAGCTTGGCGAGCTGATCTACAAAGGCTTTCTCACCGCCACGCCATGGGAGCAACTGCCACGCCTGCCGATCTACATCAAAGCGATGAAAGTACGACTCGAAAAACGCGTACAAAACCCGAACCGCGACGGCCAGCGCGGCGCGGAAGTAGCAGAATTGATGCAGAGGTATACTTCTGAAATCGACAAGTGGCAACGCGAAGGGCGAGATACCTCTACCCTATTGCCGTTCCGCTGGATGATTGAGGAATTACGGGTTGGCTTATTTGCGCAGGAATTACGCACTCCGTATCCGGTGTCGGTGAAGCGGCTGGATAAGATTTGGGCGGAGATTACGAAGCGGTGATGGTTGAGATGTATTGATGCGTAGGGTGGGTTAGCCGAAGGCGTAACCCACCGTTCAGCATGATAAACTGAATGACATCGAAAGATATTTTCAACCAACCGTTCAGCCTAGGGTCATGACCTACCCTATATGGCGGCACATTAGGAACTCGTATGAATCACGACCTCATCATTAAGACTACCAATCGAGTAGCGATCTATGCTACTGGTTGTTTGATTTACTGGGTTTTTGTCTTTCTTACAATTACTATTTTTGATCTGCGCATCTTCCGCGAAAGAATGACCGATATGTTCTTTCTCAGCTTACTTGGCATCTTCGCCATTTTAGGCGGGGCGATTATTCTTAATGTCATGTCGAATCTTTCGAAAATTTCTTCGGCGGTGTCAGCATCACCTCAAAAAGAAAGTTCTAAGAGCAAAACAAAATGGCAACTGACACTGCTTTTTATTTCATTCCCACTTATTGCTGCATGCCTGTTCATAGGAAATGAATTATCAATTCAAAACAAAAAATCTTTATTAATTAGCTCTGCCGAACGATTAATTTCAGAAAACCAGCCAACTCTTGCATTGCTAGCTGATTACAAATTCTCCATCGAATTCATTAAACAGTCAGAAAAATCACTAAACATCATCAATAAAATAGATAGCAATTTCCCAGAAGTCATGATCATTACACCAGATACAATTGATGGTAAAAAGCTATTTCTGGGCTTTGGTGGTAAACAATATCACGATGAAAAAGAAAACACCGAAAAATCGGCTTATATTTACTCTACAACCCATGCCGAGCGAGACTATTTGTCCAGGGTATTTTTCGGCACTGAAGTTAATTATCGATTCCATTCAGAAAAGGGAAACTATCAGTTGTACTTCCCAACAACCGTAAATGGAAAAAGAATGGTTTTGTACTTCTCTGATTTCCAGCGCTATGGCAAATTAGGCTCTTAGCCGTCTTGTAGGGTGTGCAAATCTTGATTTGCGCACGCGGAATATGTACTAGTTTTCCTTAGGTGCTTATTTCTTGTATTGTGGTGCACAAATCCCTGCTGGATTTTCACGTCCTACAGATCCCGACCAAAACCGCCATTTACGGCGGTTTTTATTTTCCAGCCGCAATTGATCAAACACGGATTGGCGGCTATGCGCCGCAGCACTTACCTTTCTTGAACGGCCAAGAAAGGTAAGCCAAAGAAGGCCGCCCCGGCATCTGCGTCCCGCTGCGCGGGATGCCCTCGACTGTGGACGGATCGAGGCGACGGTTGCGCTTAACAAAACAGGCACAACCTCGCCCCTTAAGCGCTAGACAATACCTGCACTCAAACAACCAATTACTGACTATATTTTTACACATATCTTGCTTTAAACTAATTTTGTTAATATCATCCATCGTCGTTTTGCAATAAAAATCCCGGCCCATATAGCGGTGTTTTGTTCATAGAGGTGATAAAAATGAGTCTCAGCATTGAAGCAAACGGTTTAATCCCAACTTTGGTAATTTTTTCTGCTGTCATGGTGATGCCCATAAAATGGGCTGCTGCTTATGTTGATGCAGGGCGTACTGATTTTGCAGCAAGTTTGCTTGCTGTTGTACTCAGCGTAATTGCCTCAGTGATTAGCTTTAAATTACTTGGTGGTGGATTTATTGGTTTTTTGGTTGCATTAGTCGTAATGAATATTGTACAGGCGATAATTTTGAAGATTTCAGCTTATAAAATTCCTGGCTATTTTATTATTGCTATTTTTCTTCAACTCGCAATTAGCTTTTTCTTTGCAACCATGCCAATCAAATTCTAGTCTTGTAGGGTTTACAAAACTTGACTTACGTACGCGGAATACGTATTAATTTCATTTTCGTGCATATTTCGTGCACAAATCCCTGCGGGATTTTCATACCCTACCAACATCGAAACCGCCAACCATGGCGGTTTTACCAGCAATTTGTCATCCACTACGGATTGGCGGCTATGCGCCGCAGCACTTACTTTCCTTGCTTCGCCAAGGAAAGTAAGCAAAGGAAGGCGACCCCACATCTGCGTCGGCTGCGCCGATGCCCTCGCTGCGGACGGATCGAGGCGGCGGTTGCGCTTAACAAAACAGGCGCAACCGAAACCCCGCCCCGCCCGTACCTCGCTCGGCGCAGACGTAGGGGAATCCATGCAGACCAACGATTGCGGTATATACATGGCTATGTGTTGCTCTGAAGGGCAATTTGATTGCTGCTTTGATTGATATACCCCATGCCCATTTTGTTTATGCTCGTTGGTCTGGGGCTTTAATCCCCTGTCGCCCATCGCCGAAGGAGTGGAGCGAGACAAATGGCTTTATCGTTTGGCTCGCGACCGACTGAGGGAAGCCCGGAGGGCCGCAGGCGGGGGGCTCCTTTGGGGTGTTGGGGGCTTTGGAGAAGCGCGGGGCCCCCGCAAAGTCGCAAACTTTGTGGGGTGCAAGCAAAGCCCCCTACCTGCCCGCGCGGCGGAACGCGCATCAAAATAGTCGCGGCGTAGCCGCATAAAACCTGATTTGCTCACCTGATTTGCTCACCTGATTTGCTCACCTGATTTGCTCACCTGATTTGCTCACCTGATTTGCTCACCTGATTTGCTCGTCTGGCCGGCGAAACGGCCGGTTTACCGCCTGCGCCAGCAGGCCATAGGAAAGCACGCAGAACAACGACTTCAGCATATACCGACCACCGTATTGCTCTGAAAATAATATAAAGACTGATTCAGATAGCTATACCCTATCAAAAATTAGAACCGCCTCCAAACGATAACAAAACAACTCGCTTGACGTTGCAGCCAGAAAAAAGAACAATCGTTCGACTTTAACCCACCAAGAAATTCCAAATGCGCCCTCGCCTCAATCTAATCCTGCTCGGCGTCGCCGATGTGGCCAAATCAACCGCTTTCTATGAAGCACTCGGTTGGCAAAAAGCGGCGACGAGCCATAGTGAATTTGTGAAGTTTGATCTGGGTGGCGTGGTGCTGGCGTTGCAGTCCCGCGCGAGCTTTGCTGCCGATTGCGGCTTGCCCGATAGCGAGTACCGGGATTTTGCGGGCTTTGCGCTGGCGTATATTGCGCGCTCGGCCGATGAAGTGCCGCAGGTGCTGGCTGCGGCGGCGCAATTGGGAGCCGAGATTATCAAACCGGCAACGCGCAATGCCTGGGGCATTGCCGGCTATTTTCGCGATCCGGATGGGCATTTATTCGAGGTGTGTTACGAAGATGGCTGGGTTTTTGCCGAGGATGGCCATCTGCGGGTGTAAGCCGAGCAGCACCGCGTGCGCCCTGCCCGTGCGCTGCAACTGGGCCGCTTAGGCGGCCATCGGCAGCAGCGCTTTGGCGGTTTGCAGCAATTGGTCGGCTTGCGCGGCGGCCGAGCGCGATTCGCGCAGCGCCATATTCCAGCGCGCCATCGTGGCTTTGAGCGTTTGCGCGTCGCGGATGTCTTCGATTTCGCGTACCAACCGCGCGGCCATTAGCCCCAAGCCTTGCTGGCTGCTGCTGATCATCAGGCTTTTTACCGCGTGCAATGTGGCCTCGTCGAGCGCAATGGCGGCACTTTGGCCTAGTGCGGGCGGTGGCGGCGTGGGAACGGGCAGCCGTGTGGCTGATGGCGCAGGGGACGGTTGAGAGGGTGTGGCTGCAGAGATGACCAAGGGGCTGGCATCCTCACCCCCAATTCGCCGGATCAGCCCCTTGGCTTGCAACTGATCAACCAGCGCCAGCACATCGTGGTGATTGAGCTGCTGGTAAAGCTCGGCAATATTGCGTTCGCCATCAATCAGAATCAGCACCCGCCGCTCGCTGGCCAGCATCGGAATCGACCGCGATGCAATCGCCTGCTGGCCCAGCGGGGTTTTGCTGTAAATGTGCTGCAGTGTATTGACCCGAATCGATACCATTTTGCGCTCACCAACTGAATGATGGGCGCAGTTTAAAGCCCGCATATTGCCGAAATTCGATCAAAAGCTGTTGCCAATTGTAAGTTAATGCCTAAGCCATGCCCTGCGGCGAGCGACGTTTAGTCTGGCTTGATGGCATACAACACGCCATTTTCCGCGCCGACCAGCAGCGATGTGGCGGTTGTGGTTGCGGTAGCGCGCAGCTGGCCAAACGCGGCGGCGGGTAGCTCAAGGCGCTGCGTTGGCTGGCCCTGCCGGTTGATCGCCAATAGCTGCCCAGCCTTGGCGGGCGCATAGGTGTCGCCGGTGGCAAACCAGTATTGTTCGTGCGCCAAAACGGCCTGACGGAAGATATTCTGCCGGCTCGGCACTTGCCAGATCACGCGGCCAGTCTGGCCATCAATCTGCTGCACCAGAAAGCTATCCGAGCTGCCGATCACAACGCGGCCACGGTCGGCCAGCGCGCTGGCCATCACCCATGAGCTGCCGTGATCCACTTCCCAGCGTGTTTTACGCTGCTGAATGTCCCAGCCACGGATTTTGCCGTCGCGCGAGGCAAACACCAGCGATTTACCCACGCGAACAGGCTGGCTCTGGATCATGCCGTCGGCGGCGCGATGCTGGCTCAGCAGTTTGCCGCTGCGCCAGTCCACGCGGCTCAGCGTGCCATATTCGCTGGCCAGATAGGCAATCTGCCCATCAATAGCCGGGGTGGCAGTGACGATCTCGGCCAGCGCTTGCCGCCACACCGGTTTGCCCTGCGCAACATCAAGCAGCACCAGCTCGCGCCCCAGTGCCACCAGCAGCTGCTGCCCCAGCAAGAGCGGCTCGGGATTCAGACTATCCCAGATGTCGCTCGGAGCATGCTCGGGCATCGTGTAGTGCCAGCGCAGCGCGCCGGTTGCGGCATCCAGTGCAGAGACACCCTGACTGCTCGCCAGCAGAATCAACGAGCCCGATTGCAGCGGCGTGGTGCTGATTGCGCCAGCCAGCTTGCGCTGCCAGCGCAGTTTTTGCTGCGCGTCGAGCGAAAACACCTGCCCAGCCAGATTGCCAAAGACCACGCCACCCTGCTGATCGGGCAAAACGCCGCCACGAATCGGCGCGCCGCTGCGAAACTCCCACTGGATGCTGGCGGCCTGTACCTGTGCTTGTAGTAATACGCCCCCCAGCAGCAGACCCGCCATCCATCGTGATGCGGTATTGAATGTGGTTTTTTCCAGCATGATGTTTACCCCCTAATTGGTCGAATTGCGGCCTATTTTAGGCAGGCGCGTACGGGCATACTTTGCAAATCTTGCGCTGTGCGTGGGCATCTAGAGCAATTTCTCGCATTTGTTCCCCCTTCGTCCCTATGCCGTTCACTTAAGGGTTTTGACTTTAGCTTCCCCCTGTGCAAAAGGGTGCCTGAGGGGGTTTTGGCTCGATGTGGGCAGTCCAATACAGCCCTTCATGGCGCAAAAATCCCCCTAGCCCCTTCGACGAAGCAAAGGTATCTTCACAATTTCACTGCTGGCTTAAAAACGCAGCAAGTCGAGCTGCCACAGTAGTTTCCCCCTTTGTAAAAGGGGGACTGAGGGGGATTTGGCACTATTTCAGCAGTTTAAATCACTCAAATAGTGCAGAAATCCCCCCTAACCCCCCTTCGACGAAGGGGGGAACACATGCGGAAAACTTGTGTAGATACTTATGTCGTCGAAAGGGGAACGAATGCAAAAAATTGGTACAGGTACTCATGATGCGGCAATCAGGATTGAAAATCGGCCAGCTGGTAGAGCCTACGTGCGCCAGAGCGCGCTGGGCGCACGGGGACGCACCATTGATAGCGTGCCGCTGCGGGCGTGGATAGTTCGGATGTTTCGGGGTCGGATGATTCGTGCAGAAAAGGCTGGCTCAGGCAGTAGTGCGGCCTGTCGTCCAGCGCCCAGGGGCTGCGCGGTAACCAGTAGTTGAACAGATACTCGGCCGCCGCTGCTTCCTCTTGCCAGCGGCCGCAAAAATCGAGCACCACATATTGGCCTGCGGGCAGCTGACGCACCGCCAGCTGTCTGCCCGGCTGTTGCGTGTCAGCAATCAGCAGCCCGGCCTCGTAGCGGCGCTGCGCCAGCGGCGTGATGCTGGGGTCATCCGACCAGCGCGAAGCGCCTTGCAAGTAGCGTATCTGTTCTTCCGTCCACTCAAGCATTGCCCACTCGCGCAGCGACGCCCAGATGCGCGCCAGCTGCTCAGTATCGGCCCCGTTGCACCACAGATACGCCCAGCGATACGCAGGCAGTTGCTTTAACTGCACATCCATCACGGATGGTGGGCGGATTCCCTGGCGTGCGGCCAGCAGCTCGGGGGCTCGCTCGGCGGTGGTGTCGCGTTCGGCAGGCGGCAATAGCGACCAGAATTGTCCGTCGTATTGCCATGACTGCTGCTGGCGCCACTGGCTGGGGCTGATGCCAAACTGCGCACGAAAAGCGCGCGCCAGCAGCGCCTGGGATTTAAAGCCGCATTCGAGCGCAATCTGCGACATGCTGCGCAGCGGCAGGCTGATCAGGCTTTGTGCCGCCGCCTCCAGCCGGATGCGGCGCACGTAATCGGCCGGGGTTTCCTGCAATTGCGCGCTAAAGATGCGGTGAAAATGGTAGGGCGAAAAATGCGTCAACCGCGCCAGCTGCGCCAGGCTCAAATCTTGATCCAGATTGGCGCGGATATACTCCAGCGCCTGCTGCAACCGCCGGGTGTAATCGCTGATCAAGGCATCAGTCATCGCCGCCTTCACCTCTCACTATATTGCCACAGCAGCATTACAGAAGATTGCGCGGCTGGCCGCGCAAAAACCCGGTGATATTGTCGATCAGCTGGTCGGCCAGCGTTTGCATCGTGCCTTCGCTAGCCCACGCGACGTGCGGGGTAATAATCAGATTGGGCAGATCGACGTCGAGCAGCGGGTTGCCCTCGCGCGGCGGCTCGTTCACCAGCACGTCCAGCCCGGCACCGGCAATCTGCCCGGTTTGCAGCGCAACCAGCAGCGCCGCTTCATCAATCAGCCCGCCGCGCGCGGTATTGATCACAATGGTGCTGCGTTTCATCTGCGCCAGCTCGGCCGCGCCGATCAGGTGCCGCGTTTGCTCGTTCAGCGGGCAATGCAGGCTGATCACATCGGCAGTGCTGATGGCCTCATCCCAGCCCAGATAGCCTTCGCGCACCGCGCTGGCACCTTTGCGCTCGACAAAATACGTCTCCATGCCAAAGGCCTGCGCCAATTTGGCCGTGGCCATCCCCAGCGCTCCCGAGCCGATTAGCGCCATCCGGCTGCCCGCTAGATCGCGCAGGGTATGCTCCGGTCGATCCGGCAGCAGGCAAAAGCCACTGGCGCGCTGCCATTCACCCGCCGCCAGTCTGGCGCGGCAGCTCAGCAATTGACGACGCAAAGCCAGCATCAGCATCAGGGTATGCTCCGCTACACCATGGATGGCATAGTCTCTGACATTACACACCCCCACCGTATATTCGCGGGCGGCAGCCAGATCAATATTGTTATACCCGGTTGCAGCCACGGCAATCAGTTTGAGCTCAGGAGATGTCGTCGATAGGGCGGCGATCATCTCGCGCGTCAGCTGCACTTTATTGCTGATCACCACGCTCGCGCCCTTCACGCGCTCGATCACCTGTTCGGGCGCGGTCTGCGGATACGCTTGCCAGCGATGCGGCACATCGAGCGATTTGAGCGGTACGCACAGCGTATCGGCATCCAGAAAAACAACCAGCGGCAAGGGTGAAGTCATCGTGTGTCCTGAAATGGGTTCTGAAAATAGGCCAGAGCTCAAGCGTTAATGAGTATCTGCACAGATTTTGTATTTGTTCCCCCCTTCGTCGAAGGGGGGCTAGGGGGGATTTCTGCACAATTTAAACTGTTTTAAGGGCTGAAATAGCGCCAAATCCCCCTTAGTCCCCCTTTTACAAAGGGGGAAACTGCTGCACTAGCTGGACTTGCTGCGTTTATGGCCATCAGCAGAGTTGGGTAGACGCTCATGTCTTCGCCGGGCTCTGAAAATGGCTGGCGGCAAAAGCCTGCAAGGCCAGCCCCAGCGATTGCGCCGGTCGCGTCTGGCGCGCCCAATGGTGCCAGTACAGCGGCACGGCCTCGGCCAGCGCGGCGATTTCGCATAGCTGCCCGGCCGCCAGCGCGGCGGCGGCTTGCTGGCGCGGCACGACTGCGTAAGCAAAGCCAGCTTGCGCAGCGGCAAAAAGTGCATTGCTTTCCGGGATAACATGGCAGGGATATTGCCCGTCGAGCAAACCCCAGCGCTCGCGCAGCAGGCGGCGATGCAGGCTTTCTCGGTGGCCGAACACGGCCGCAGGCGCGTGCATCAACATCTCAACCGATAAGGGAATATTTGATGGGAGGTCGGGCAAGTATTGCGCGATAAAATCCGCGCGCGCCACGCCAATATATTCAATACACCCCAGAGGTACAACACTGCAGCCCGCTACCTCATTGGCCTGCGTACTGATACATCCATAGACTTCGCCCGAGCGCAGCAGATCCAGCGTATAGGCTTCGTCATCGACCACGCATTCGAGCAGCAGCCGCTGCTGCGCCAGCAAGGGCGACAGCGCATTGAGCAGCCCCAGCGCCAGGCTGTCGGCATTTACGCCTAGCCGCAGCGTCAGCCATTCGGCGCTGCCATCGGCGTCGTCCAGCTGCCCGGCCAGCTCGGATTCCAGTAAGCGCACCTGCCGCACGTGCGCCAGCAGTTTTTCGCCCGTTGCCGTGGCGCACAGCGGATTTTCGCGCCGCAGCAGCACTTCGCCATGCCGCTCTTCCAGCTGGCGGATGCGCTGCGAAATCGCCGACGGCGTCAGATGCAGCCGTTTGGCCGCCGCATCAAAGCTGCCGCAACGCAAAACCATATCCAGCGCTTCAAGAAGTTTGTAGTCAAACATAAGCCAAATTGGAGTGGGCACAGAATTTATCGTTTTACCACGATTTGACTATCTGTTTGAATAGCGGCATCAGATAGAGCCAAGCCGGATTTTTCCAGATGACCATACTTTCGATCAATATCAATAAAATCGCGCTGATCCGCAATTCGCGCGGCCGCAACTACCCCGATGTCGCCGCTTTTGCCGCGCGCTGCCTCGATTTTGGCGCTGGCGGCATTACGCTGCACCCGCGCCCCGATCAGCGCCATGCCCGTTATTCCGATGTCGCCGAATTGTCCGCATTGTGCCAGGCGCGTGGCGTCGAGCTCAATGTGGAAGGCTATCCCACGCCGGAATTTCTGGCCATGGTCAAACAATACCGCCCGGCGCAATGTACGCTGGTGCCCGACGCGCCCGATCAGCTAACGTCCGACCACGGCTGGGATCTGGACAAAGATGCCGACTTTTTGCGCCCTATTCTGGCTGAACTCAAGGCACTGAATATCCGCAGCAGCCTGTTTGTCGATTACACCACGCAGGATATGGCCAAAGCCCGCACCATCGGCGCTGATCGCGTCGAGCTGTATACCGAGCCCTACGCTGAAACCTTCGGTACCGACGCGAACGCCGCCATACTGGCCGGTTTTGCCGCCGCCACACAGCGCGCACAAGATGCCGGGCTGGGCGTCAACGCCGGGCACGACCTGAATCTGGACAATCTGGGCCAGTTTCTGACCATCCCCAATATTCTGGAAGTCTCCATCGGCCACGCTTTTGTCGTTGAATGCCTGGAGATGGGTATGGAAACCGTACTGCGAAGCTACGCAGACATATTAGGCAAAAGCGCCATGAGCCCTGCTGATCTGCAACAGGAAAAATAATGACGTCGGCACAGGATTTATTTGCCGAATTAAATAAACTAGGTGCAGGTGAATTTGTTCATTTGAATGGTTCACTAGAAAATCATTTATTGGGCACTGAGCAACTGCTACGCAGATGGGGGGCAGAAGATAAAGTCTGCCGGGCAGGCTTATTTCATGCAGCTTATGGTAGCGCTGGATACGAAGATAAATTAATTTCAATCAATCTTCGTGACCAGATTACCAAACTGATTGGTGCGGAAGCTGAATCTCTGGTTTATTTATACTGTGCATGTGACAGGAATCTCTTTTACCCACGAATTGGGACCAGCACACAGTACCTATTTAGCAACCGATTCAATGGCGCAGAACATAATTTAAGCCATGAAGAGCTTTGTGCCCTATGCGAGATTACATTGGCCAATGAACTTGAATTAGCGTTGAGCAGTGATGAGTTCTGGACCAAATACAAAGCAGAATTATGTGATTTATTTAATAGAATGCAAGAGCTAGTCAGTGAAGCTGGTTTTCATGCGTTCAAGCTGAGAAGTGGCACTCTTTAATACGAGTACTATTTCTAAATTAAAAATCAAATCAATGCGCTTTATTGAAGTCTCGTAGCACCAATAAAAAACCATATTAACGACATCAGGATTGACCATGAAACCTCTAAACGGCGCGCAAGTTGCGCACATCGCCCAGCAATTTGGCACCCCGGTCTGGACTTATAACGCAGCAACCATCCGCGAGCGCATTGGCCAGCTCAAAATGTTTGACACCATCCGTTTTGCGCAAAAAGCCAACTCGAATATCCACATCCTGCGCCTGATGCGCGAACAAGGCGTTAAGGTTGATTCGGTATCCTTGGGCGAAATCGAGCGCGCTGTAGCGGCGGGTTTCGCTACCGGCGCTGGCAGCGATGACATTGTTTTTACTGCAGACCTTTTGGATCGTGCCACACTGGCTCGCGTGGTTGAGCTGGATATTCAAGTGAACTGCGGCAGCCCGCAAATGCTGGAACAACTCGGCCAAGCGCACCCCGGCCATCGCGTGTGGCTGCGCGTGAATCCCGGCTTTGGCCACGGTCACAGCCAGAAAACCAATACCGGCGGCGAGCAAAGCAAACATGGGATCTGGCACGAACAAATCCCCGAAGCGCTGGCGCTGATTAGCCAGTACAACTTGGAGCTCGTCGGCCTGCATATGCATATTGGCTCGGGCGTGGATTACAGCCATTTGCAGGAAGTCTGCGCGGCGATGGTGGCTCAGGTGAAAGAATCCGGCCGCGCCACTGCAAACCTCCAGGCGATTTCAGCGGGCGGCGGTTTGTCGATTCCCTATCGCGTTGGCGGCGAAACCATCGACACCGCGCATTATTTCAGCCTGTGGGATGCGGCACGCAATGAAATTGCCGCGCATCTAGGCCACGCCGTTCACCTTGAAATCGAGCCGGGTCGCTTCCTCGTCGCCGAAAGCGGCAAGCTGATTACCGAAGTGCGCGCCAAAAAAGACGTGGGCAGCAATCATTTTGTGCTGGTAGATGCGGGCTTTTCTGATCTGATGCGCCCAGCGATGTACGGCAGCTTCCATGAAATCAGCGTTTTGCGCAGCGATGGCGCTGCCGCAGCGGGTGAAACACGCGGCACGGTGCTGGCTGGCCCCTTGTGCGAATCGGGCGATGTGTTTACGCAAGAAGAAGGTGGCGTAGTAACACCACGCGATTTGCCAACGTGCGAAATCGGCGACTGGGTCGTGCTGCACGACACTGGCGCTTACGGTGCGAGCATGTCGAGCAACTACAATACGCGCCCACTGATTGCCGAGGTGATGATAGACGGCGACAAACTCACCCAAATCCGCCGCCGCCAGACAGTGGCCGAATTGCTGGCGCTGGAGCTCTAAACAGGAACAGGACTAGGAGCAGGACGTAATCGCTACCGCCTGCCTATTGGGGTAGTTAACAATGCTGTCCTGCTTGATTTGACTTAAAATGGCTTGCATCAATTGCAAGCCATTTTTTATTGGGCGAAGCAAACAAGCGCCTTCGCTACCGAAATAAACTCACAGGGTAATTTATGGGCTCCAACCTGATCACCATCGGCACCTACGGCACGCTGGTGGCCGCCTCACTGGTCTTGTTATTTGGCCGCGTTCTGGTCGAAAAAACCGCACCACTCAAGGCTTTTACCATTCCCGAGCCAGTAGCGGGCGGTTTGGTGGTGGCACTGCTGATGCTGCTGGCGCAACAGGTAGCCGGGGTGAGTGTGAAATTTGATACCAGCATCCAGACGCCATTGATGCTGGCTTTTTTTGCCACCATTGGTTTAAGCGCCAACCTCGCCAGCCTGCGTGCAGGCGGCAGCGTGATGGTGAAGTTTCTGTTTGTGGTGCTTGGCCTGCTGCTGATGCAAAACATCATCGGCATCAGTCTGGCCAAAATGCTGGGGCTGGAAGGCTATCTGGGCCTGTTGGCGGGCTCGATCACGCTCTCGGGCGGGCACGGCACTGGCGCGGCGTGGAGCAAGGTGTTTACCGAGCAATTTGGCATCGCGGGTGCCACCGAGCTGGCGATGGCCTGCGCGACCTTTGGTCTGGTGTTGGGCGGGCTGATCGGCGGGCCGGTGGCCAAAATTCTGCTGAAAAAGGTCTCCGCACCCGGCGCCGAACACAATCAAGATCAGGACCCCGGCATGTTTGAAGAGCCGCAAGCCACGCGGCTGATTACCGTGAATTCCTTTATCGAATCGCTGGCGCTGATTGTACTGAGCTTGGCTGGCGGCAATATGCTGGCCGAAATGCTGGCGGGCACCGCATTCGAGCTGCCAACCTTTGTCTGCGTGTTGTTTAACGGCGTGCTGCTGCGCAATATTTTGTCCGGTCTGGGCTGGTATGAAGTGTTTGACCGCGAAATATCGGTGCTGGGCAATGTAAGTCTGGCGCTGTTTCTGGCGATGGCGCTGATGAGCTTGCGCCTGTGGGAGCTGGCCAATCTGGCACTGCCGATGTTGCTGATTCTGGCGGTGCAAGCAGCGGCGATGGCTGCGTATGCAATCTTTGTCACCTTCCGCGTGATGGGCAAAAACTACGACGCGGTCGTGCTGGCAGCCGGGCATTGCGGCTTTGGTCTGGGCGCAACGCCGACGGCGATTGCCAATATGCAGGCAGTGACACACCGCTTTGGCCCATCGCATCTGGCTTTTATTGTGGTGCCGATGGTGGGCGCATTCTTTATTGATATTGCCAACGCGATTGTGATCAAGCTATTTATGGCTTTGCCGATTTACTAAGGGTATATCACTCAATATCAATCCATAATTAGCCTACAAGGCAATACCCAAGGAGAGTACATCATGACAGTGCATGTTTATGTTGCACCCGGTTTTGAAGAAGTCGAGCTGATTACCATTGTGGATGTATTGCGCCGCGCCGAGATCGACACGCGGATGGTGTCGTTAACAACGGAAACCCAGATCATCGGTTCGCACGGCATTGCCGTTCAGGCCGATGTGCCGTTCCAGAATGTCGCCGCACACGCGCCCGAGATGATGACCGTGAACGATTCCCTACAAAAGAGGAGGAATGTCGCCGCACACGCGCCCGAGATGATCATCCTGCCCGGCGGCGGCCCCGGCACGCAAGCCATGCTGGCGCACAGCGAATTGCATAGCCGTCTGCACGCACAGATTGCTGCAGGCAAACGCGTCGCCGCCATCTGCGCCGCACCGATGGTGCTGGCCCAAATCGGCCTGCTGCACGGCAAACAGGCAACGTGCTTTCCCGGCTGCGAAAGTGTACTGCAGGAGCATGGCGCCCAGATCAGCGCGTTCAATGTGGTGAGCGATGGCCTGATCACCACCTCGCGCGGGCCAGCTACCGCAGCACTATTTGCCCTGGAGCTGGCCGCCCAGCTCGGCGACGAAGCCAGCGCCAAACAGGTCGGCCGCGCGATGCTTTATCTGTAAAGACATCGTCTAAGCAGCAAAAAATCTCTGCATACCAAAACTCAGAGACAAACGGCGCAAACTACAGGGTATATAGCCTTAGAGCATATCCATAATAGACTTCAAAGCAATACCCCAATAAGCAGCAAAGGCATTTGCCAGCAGCGACGGTAAATGCCTGCAGATGCAGCCGCCAAGGCCTGCGGTACTGGCAAGGAACGCAATGGTATAATCGTCTGATAAATCATCCTTTGCGAACCACCATGAATTCCACGGCTCCCACGGCAAACCTGACCACAGCAGAACTCAATACCGCGCTTAGCTTGCTCCGCGCAGGCGAGCTGGTGGGCATCCCCACCGAAACCGTGTACGGCCTGGCTGCCGATGCCAGCCAGTCCGCCGCCGTGGCCAAAATTTTTGCAGCCAAAGGCCGCCCGGCCGATCATCCGGTGATTGTGCATATTGCCGGTGCCGAGCAGCTGGCTGCCTGGGCGCAAAATATCCCGGACGAAGCCTATTTGCTGGCCGAACATTTCTGGCCCGGCCCGCTCACGCTGATTCTGGAACGCCAGCCCCATGTGAGCGATTCGGTCACCGGCGGGCAAAATACCGTGGGCCTGCGCGCGCCCGCTCACCCGATTACCCAGCAATTGCTGCAGCACTTCGGTGGCGGCCTCGCTGCGCCAAGCGCCAACCAGTACGGCCACGTCAGCCCCACCACCGCAGCGCATGTACGTAGCGAATTTAGCCAGGATGTATTGCAGCTGGTGCTGGACGGCGGCGCCTGCGACGTGGGCGTGGAATCCACCATCGTTAGCCTCGTTGGCGAAACACCCAAACTACTGCGCCCCGGCGGCGTATCACGCGAAGCCATCGAAGCCGTCCTCGGCCACGATCTGGAGCATCACACCAACCAGCACTCCGCCAAACAACGCGTCTCCGGCCTGCTCGACTCGCACTACGCCCCGCGAACGACGCTGATTACGGGCAACCTAGCCGCTCTACACCACGAGGCCGAGCAACGACTAGAGAAAGGACAAAAATTGATATTGCTCAATTACCAGTCAATCCCAAACATCCCCTTTCTTACTCTTCATCCCATGCCTAAAAGTGCGGATAATTATGCAAAAGCAATCTACGCCACACTTCGCCAATTAGACTGCGCTGGCTTTGACGCTCTGCTGCTAGAATTGCCCCCCACCGAAACACAGTGGCTAGCTATCCATGACCGCTTAAGTCGTGCAGCACATACCAAATTAAAATATGTGTAATACCACTACCGCTCATCGGTAGCACAATGCCGTTCTGCAGCTAGCGAGAAAATGGACTTGCCCAGAATAAGGTAAAAACCTTACGATACAAAGACTAAACCCTACAGGGCATGGAATAATAAATGCAGCATCAAAAAGGCTTCTCATTGGTTGAATTAATGGTCACGATAGCCATCTTGGCCATCATTATTTCAATCGCCATACCTAGCTTTAGCAATTGGGTGAAAAACACACGTCTCTCAGGTGCAGCAGAACAAATTCAATCCACTTTCAGCTATGCAAAATCAGAAAGTATTAAAAGAAATAAAGGCACCTGCCTGCTAATTAGCAACCCCAATACAGACACATGGAGTTTGAAGATCACTTCCGACTGTACAGATAGTACGGTACTCCAAGAAATCACAAGCAGTGATTACAATAAAACAATTCGGCTAACACTTGATGCTGCAAGCAAAATAAACAAAACTCGTTTTGACCCCCGGTCGCAAAGACCTGGATTTGACAATAACAATGGCACAATTAAAACAACGCAGAGCCTTTATTTGGGCATAGATAATTACAAATTGAAAATTGAATTATCACCAGCAGGATTAATCACAATTTGCAACTCAGGCACAAAAAATATAAGTGGATATGCAGTATGCGCTTAATAAATTTCACTAAACAACAGGGCATCTCCCTAATCGAGCTAATGGTGTCATTAGCGATTGGTCTATTATTAATCAGCGCGGCAACAACAATTGGCTTTAGTAGCATCTTCGCAGGAAAAGAAGGGATACAGCAAACCAATCTCAATGAAACTTTACGTTCAATCATCACTGAAGCCAGCCGAGATCTACGCCGTGCTGGATACAGCAAGAACATGTCTTTAAGCCCACTTTTTCGCAAAGCCTATCTTAGCCAGAATTCAACTATCAAAGGCAAAGATGCATATCAGTGCATTATTTTCATCTATGACAATTATGATGGCTCCAGTGCTTCGTCAGGAAATGGCATTCTTGGCAATGAAGACATGTTCGGCCTGACCTTCAAAGACAATCAGGTTTTTGTTTTACTGAATGGCGATACGAGCACCACGACATGTTCTGGTAGCCAAGCTGACGGTTGGTATCCACTCAATAGCACTAATAAAGGGATGCCAAAGATAACTAATTTTTATTTTACCGTCGACACCACACCAACAGTAACCAAAAATACAGCGGCTACACCACAACAAATTGGCGCTTTGGCAATCGGAAATATCACTCTTTATATTGACGGGGATAGTCTTCAATCCGCTCCTTCAGGCAGTAACAAATTCAAAAGCACCAACTTCCAAAGCACACTAAGCCAAACAATACAATTACGCAATCTTCCTGTAATCCAATAGGAACAAAAATGATGTACAAACAAAAAGGAGTAGCGGCACTGACTGTTACTACGATAATTCTATTCATTGCAACTATTGCCATTATGTACAGCAATAAAGCCTCATTTGTATTCCAAAAAAACTCAAGCAATAACTATCAATATGATATGGCATTGCAAGCTGCTGAATATGGCATTACCGACATCATGCCCATCTTGAACAATGATTTGGCTTTGTTAAACGACGCAGATACCAGCAATGATGGCAGTACTGTATTTCTGGAAAAAAATCCCGTTATTGCCGCAGGTGCGAGCTGTAAAGCAGATCCAAGCAGCTCTAGTCCCTACAGTATAAAACAAAGCCATCAGGCCAAAAATATCCCCCTCATTAGCAGTATTACCAATGTAGCACCAGGACTAGCTTACAATGTATTACTACAAGCCACAGGAGGTAAAATTACCGCAATCAGCACCGGCTGCGCTGGCAACACCAAAGCTGACAATGACACTGGCATTTGTGCTGAAGATGGCAACTCGAATGCGATCGTACGACGAGTAGTTGATTTGGGGGCAAGCTTAACTCCAGCCAAAAGTGCTATTTCAGCACGAGGATATATTGATATCGATACTACTTTGACCGTTGACTTGAATGCAGGCGAAACAGCAAAAGCCAATTGCGGTATTTTATTCGGCACAGGTGGCAAGGACAAAACCGATAGCCCGAATAATTGCGATGCGACAACATCAGGAAAATGGAACCCGGAAAACGATCCTCAGTTTTGCTTAAGTACAACTCAAACAAATTCGAATGCCAATAACAATGGTTTCCTACAAATCAGACCTACTGATTCCAATAAAACAACTGAATTTGACTCAAGTCTTGCAAGCACCAGTGCTGATGATTTCTTTGCAAGCTATTTTGCTGGAAAAACAAAATCAGAAATAAAAGCAGAAGCTGCACAAAATGGCATGGTAATTAGCCCTGCTCGTTGCCCCACCGCAGCTGAAGTAACAACAATTAGAAATGCTGCGACTAAAATTTTATGGTTAGAGGGTGATCTGAGTTTAGCAACTGCATGCGTTTCTTTGTATGATTCAACAGGCAGCACACCAATTGCAATGGTCATCAATGGCAATTTGACTGGGCCAAACCCTTTAAGCATGCAGCAATTTTCAGCAATGAATACATTCTTATATGTCAAAAATGTTTTTTTAAGTACACCAGTAAAAATCACCAATGGATCAATTGCTATTGAAGAAAACTGGGATATTGATGCACTTGGAGTAATTATTAAAGATGCAGGCAATAACCCCGTAGGTTCAAATGCTGGCGCAAATACAATGAAGGACGCTCTTTCTATGAATCCGCAAGATAGCTGGAATAAAACAGCTAGGGGAGCCATTCATATTCAATACAAACCAATTTCGGTACAAATCAGCAAGCCTTCATCCGACAAGAAGCCAGACAACTGGATCGATTACTGAGTTAGCAAAATGAAAAAAAATACTGGTTTTAGCTTAATCGAAATTCTTATCTGCTCCTTGATTATCGGCATTGCTGGAATCACGCTGGCAAAACTACAAACAGTGTTTATCCTGAATAGCTCAATTGCCGAGCAACGCATCGAGGCCAGCGCGTTTGCACAATCACGGCTTGATCAGATTCGCCGATTTATCGATACACACAATAAATTGGTTTCAAGCGAAACCATTGACAATGGCATAGCCATTGATTTGATCGGAGAAAAAACTCTCAATGGTAAATCAGCACAATTTAAAAATACGATTTGTATTAAAAAAACGAGCTCGGAGGCCTGCCGCACAAGCGCCACGGATCTGACTCTGGCAGAAAAAGACATCCTGATGGTGCAATCCACCACCACATGGACAGATGCCAGTAATACACCTCAAGCAACCGTTCTTTTTAGTAAATTGATTAAATCAACGGCACCATGGCCGAATCCGATTTGCCAATGGACAGCTTCAAATGCGGTCGGCTATCAAAAAGGAATGTATGCCTTGCATACAATGTCCAGCAACAAGAAAAATGTCTGGCTCTGTAATAAAACAGGGGGTTGTGGCGTTGCTGAACCTGCAGCTGGCTCAGGCTGGGTTGATGTAGGCCAATTCATGCCCAACCCTACACCGGGAATCCACATCGACACATCAAGCGCATGTACGCCGCCCAATCCGGATGGCAGCCCAAAAACCTCTGGCAGTGGCGCAGGACCGACAACAGCACCGACAGCTGCACCAGCACCGACTGCAACACCATCAGGCGGTGGTGCAATTCCATGGGCAGAAGGTGTAACGTACACAGCAGGACAGAAAGTCACTTATAATGGAGGTACTTATGAATGCATTCAAGCACATACGGCTTGGGTAGGTACCAATTGGAATCCTGCAGCCACGCCAACCATGTGGAAAAAGTTGTAAATTTAAGCTAAACCTGATTCCACTTACTAACTGAATATAGAGGTCTGCCATGCAAACCGGATCACGCGGTTTTACTTTAATCGAGTTAATGATCGTTGTTGCAATTATTGGGATCTTAGCGGTTATTGCTTATCCCAATTACACAAAATATGTGCAAAAAAGTCGCAGAACAGATGCTTTTACTCCGATGAGTAAAATCCAGCAAAATCAGGAAAAATGGCGCGCCAACAATACCGCCTACACCAATGATTTGTCCAAGCTGAATGTGTCTGCTACGAGCGAGATGGGATATTATTCATTGAAAATCACAGATGATGATGCAACTGGTTTTATAGTTCAGGCCTCAGCTCAAGGTGTCCAAACTAAAGATACTGGGTGCACCACACTCAAACTGACCGTCAAAAACGGAAATACAACTTACGATCCTGCAAGCTGCTGGTCTAAATAATAAGTTGGCATGATTTCATGCCATTTTTGAAATATATTTGTTGTACACTACGCCCCTGCTCGATCAGGGGCGTTTATTTTTTGTAAGGGATCACCATGCGCTTTTACTTCCCCCTCGTCATCATTGACGAAGACTTCCGCTCGGAAAACACCAGCGGTTCCGGTATCCGTGAATTGGCGGCGGCCATTGAGGCTGAGGGTACGGATGTGGTGGGCTATACCAGCTATGGTGATTTGACCTCGTTTGCGCAGCAGCAAAGCCGTGCTTGCGGCTTTATCCTGTCGATTGACGATGAAGAGTTTGGTGGCGGCTCTGCAGAAGAGACGCAAAACGCGCTTGAACATCTGCGCACTTTCGTGGCCGAAATCCGCCGTCGCAACCCGGATATTCCAATCTATCTGTATGGTGAAACTCGTACCGCGCGTCATATACCCAATGACGTATTGCGTGAGCTGCACGGTTTTATTCACATGCACGAAGATACCCCCGAATTCGTGGCGCGCCACATTATTCGCGAAGCCAAATCTTATCTCGACAGCCTCGCCCCGCCGTTCTTCCGCGCGCTGACCAATTACGCGCAAGATGGCTCGTACTCATGGCATTGCCCGGGTCACTCGGGTGGCGTGGCGTTTTTGAAATCACCCGTCGGCCAGATGTTCCACCAGTTTTTTGGCGAGAATATGCTGCGCGCCGACGTGTGTAATGCGGTGGAAGAACTCGGCCAGTTGCTCGATCACACCGGCCCAGTGGCGGCGTCGGAACGTAATGCCGCGCGCATTTTTAATGCCGACCATTTGTATTTCGTCACCAATGGCACGTCAACGTCGAACAAAATTGTGTGGAATTCGACCGTTGCACCGGGCGATATCGTCGTCGTTGACCGTAACTGCCACAAATCGATTCTGCACGCGATCATGATGACTGGCGCGGTACCCATTTTCCTGATGCCAACGCGCAATCACTACGGCATTATCGGCCCGATTCCGCGTAGCGAATTCGAGCCAGAATCGATCCGTCAGAAAATGCTCGCCAACCCATTCTGCCGCGAAAAACTGGCCGAAAATCCAGACATCAAGCCACGCGTACTGACGATCACCCAATCGACTTACGATGGCGTGTTGTACAACGTGGAAGAAATCAAAGGCCTCTTGGATGGCGTGATTGAAACACTGCACTTCGACGAGGCGTGGTTGCCGCATGCAGCCTTCCATGATTTCTACGGCGACTACCACGCGATTGGCGAAGATCGCCCGCGCTGTAAAGATTCGATGATTTTTTCGACACAATCGACGCATAAATTGCTGGCTGGGATTTCTCAGGCTTCCCAAATCTTGGTGCAAGACGCAACTGATAATAAGCTCGACCGCGATATCTTCAACGAAGCCTATCTGATGCACACCTCCACCAGCCCGCAGTACGCGATTATCGCGTCATGCGATGTGGCGGCGGCGATGATGGAAGCACCAGGCGGTACGGCATTGGTGGAGGAGTCACTGGCCGAAGCGCTTGAATTCCGCCGCGCAATGCGCAAGGTGGATGAGGAATACGGCAGCGACTGGTGGTTTAAAGTCTGGGGGCCGGATGATCTGACCGATGAAGGTCTGGATCACCGCGATGCGTGGATGCTCAAAGCCGGTGAAAATTGGCACGGCTTTGGCGATATTGCCGAAGGCTTCAATCTGCTTGACCCGATCAAGGCGACGATTTTGACGCCGGGTCTGAATGTCGATGGCGACTTTACCGATCAGGGCATTCCAGCGGCGATTGTCGCGAAGTATCTGGCTGAACACGGCGTGGTGATTGAGAAAACCGGCCTATACTCCTTCTTTATCATGTTTACCATCGGCATTACCAAAGGCCGCTGGAACACGATGGTGACGGCGCTGCAGCAGTTTAAAGACGACTACGACAAAAATGCGCCGTTGTGGCGTGTGCTGCCGGAATTCATCGTGCAATTCCCGCAATACGAGCGTATCGGCTTGCGCGATTTGTGCCAGCAGATTCACGGTATTTACCGCGAAAACAATGTGGCCAAATTGACGACCGAGATGTATTTGTCCGGCATCGTACCAGCAATGAAGCCATCGAAAGCGTTTGCTAAAATGGCGCACAAGGAAATCGAACGCGTGGCGCTCGATGAGCTGGAAGGCCGTATTACCGCCGTAATGTTGACGCCTTACCCACCAGGCATTCCGCTGTTGGTGCCGGGTGAAGTGTTCAACAAAACGATTGTTGATTACCTGAAATTTGTCCGCGCATTTAACGGCAAATTCCCTGGCTTCGAGACCTACACACACGGCCTGGTAGCTGAAAAAACCGATAGCGGCACGCACTATTTTGTCGATTGCGTCCGGGTTTAAAACCGGAACAAGCAGCTCACAAGCCGGTACGGTCATACACTGGATGACGCGCTAGGTGACGAGCTAACATAGCCGCCTAAATAAAAGCCCCGACTGCATCGCAGCGGGGCTTTCTTCTTGTGGGGGGGATACGCTAATTGATGCGCTGATTTTATGGCTCGTTGATGCCATAGGACTGTAATATTTTCTTGAGCTCGCCTGTTTTTCTTAGTTTTTGCACCCCATCGTGCAGCATTCTGGCCAGTTGCGGCGAATCGCTGCGGGCGGGAGAAAAGGCCAGATACAGCTGATCGGCCATCTGGCTACACCCGGCATTGCGCAGCGATGCGTTGCTGGCAAATTGCTGGTATTGCGCCACCAGCTCGTATTCGACCACGGCATCAATCCGCTTGGCCTGCAGCTTGGCCAGCCCACGCTTGAAACCATTGAGCCCGCTTACCTGATCAACCTTGGCGTAACGCAATACCTCGTCAATTTCCGTGCCGTAGCTATAGCCGCGAATGGTGCCTACGCGCTGATTTGTTAGCGATGTAGCCCCAGCGTAAAGCCAGCGGCTATCGGCGCGAGTATAAAAACACACGCGAGATTGCGCCTGAGCTTGCTCGGGAAAAGCCCAGTTTTGCCGTTTGGGCAGTTTTAGCACGCCAATAAAGCCTGCCGCATCGCCGCTATTGGTCATGGCCTCGGCGCGGGCAAAAGGGACAATCTGGTAATCAATGCGATAACCAGCCGGTTCAAATACTGCTTTGGCAATCTCGACCACATAACCGGGTCGCGGATCGCTCGCCGCGCACGCCACCGGACACCACGGGTCGCTAACCAGCACCAGCGGTTGCTCCGCCCAAACGGCAGCAGGAAATAAAATAGCCAGAACAATCGCTATACGCATCAAGGCAAATCACTCAGGGTGGAAGGTTCAAGGTAAGCTGCTTCAAATATAGCCTGTTCCACCACGAAATCTGCTTCAGATGAGCAGACTAAGGTGGTTATCCCACTTCCTGCGGGTATATCCCGCTAGCTCAATGATAAATTGATTTTGCTGGTTATACCCATAGAGGCCGCCCGCTTCGCTACTGATCCAGGCCGAGACACCATCGCTGACAATACCGGCCGGTCTGGGCAGCGGCAGGCTGTCGAGTGCGCTGCCATCGCAGCGCCAGCGCGCCAACTGATTGCCACGCATTGCGCTAATCAGAAACTCATTGCCATGCGCGGCAATGCTGGCGGCGTAGCCCATCAGGCCAGGTTTTTGCCCTGCCAACTGTAAGGCCTCAGCCCCCGGATGCAAGATGGCCAGCAGCGGTGCTTCACGGTGTTGCGCCGCGCTCAGGTATTCGGCCTGTATGGCGATGCCCAGCGTGCCATCAGCGGCCAGCGCCAGATGGCGCAAGCTTAGCGCCTTGTCGTCCAAGGTGTATTGCGCCAGCAATTGCCCGCTGGGCCATTCGATCAGGCTGAGGTTGGGTGCCATGCTGCCGCGATTAAGCTTGGTACGCCCGCTTTCGGGCAAGGTGAGGATGCCCCCATTGGCCACTGCCAGTATTTTGCCAGGGCTCAACCACAGCAACTCATGCGGGCCAATACCATACGAGGGTATTTCGGATAATTTACGCAGGTTCTGGCGATCATAAACGCCGACCAGCCCTGCCCCGCTGTCGTCATTATTCTCGGTCAGCAGCAGCGTATCGCCATCCGCGCCACGCAGCGCATGGCCAAAAAAGTGCCGATCCGGCGCAGCGTCAACCAGCTGTAGCAACTGCTGATCCCGCCAGCTGATTTTGGCCAGCCAGCTCCCCAGGCGGCGGCTGACCACCAGCGCCTCGCCATCGGGTAGCGGCACAATCGCATGGCCGCGCCCCGGCAAGGCGATGCTTGCCCCCCGCTGCGGCAGCGCCAAGCCTTGCCCCCCCTCTTGCCCATCGTCGCCCCAGTAGGCGCTCAGTAAACGGGGGCTAACACCAAAATCTGCTTTACGGCCGTGGGCGAACCCGGCAAGCGGCAAGGCCAGCACGCTCAGCAGCAGAAAATGTCGCCGATTCATGGTCTGGTTCGCTTTAGTTGCATGTGCGCGCCATCAAGCACAATTAATCACCATCATTAATCACCATCGCCTTCGGTAAAGCCCAGCGTTAAATCCAGCTTTTCGGCCACTTCATCCTGCAAGCGTTTTTTAATCTGGCTGATGGATTTATTACACGCCAGACGCGAGCTGGCACTGGCTTTGTCCAGCGGATCGGCCAGTTGGCTGCACAACTGGCGCGCCTGCTGCAAATCGTCTTGCAGGGCCGCGGCCAGACGGCCTTCGTCACGGCGCTGCAGATACTCGGCAATGCCTGCGCTGGCCGCGGACACGCCCTGCAATTGCGCCAGCATTTGCACTTTGGCGCTGCCACTGCGCCACTCGGGCAGTTGGCTCGCTTCAATGCTGCTGCCCGTGGGCACGCGCTTGCCCAGACTGGTCAGGCTGGCGAGCATCAGATTAACGTGTTCGGAAAACATGTTTTGCCGGAAGAAGGGATTGTCGGCGCCCAACTGGCTGCGGTATAGCTGCCAGCCGTCGTCGAGCGCATGCGTTTCGCGGGCAATATCGGCGCTGATACGCTGTAGATAATGGCATGTTGATGCAGCTTTCAGCCCGGCCAGCACCACCTTGGGCGCTGCACGCTCGTCGCCCCACAGCAAATATTCAACAGCGGCCAGCCCTTGGGCGGCCACATTGCCCTCGCCGCCCGCAATGGCGCTATTGAGCTCGGGCAGGCGCAGCGGGCGAAAATCAATCTTGCGCCCCAAACGAGCCAGCACCATGGGGCCTGCAGGCGCACCATCGAGCGCGCGCCAGGCGGTACTGGTCGCCAACCAGGCTTGCCGGGCGCTCGCGAGCGCAGCGGCATCTGGCTGGGCACACAGCGCAGCGCTGCTGGCTGCCAGTTGATCGGCCGCGCGCGTCAAGGCCAGATGTCGCGGGAAATAGCCGCTATCGAGCCAGCCCTGCGCCCAGCGCGGATCAGGCTCGCTCGCAGCCGCCAGATCGTCACTCTGCTTCTCGCTCGCCACAGAAGATTCGGCCATCGCCAAGCCTTGCACGCCCAGCGCAGCCAGCAAAATCAATAAGCAACTGGTCCCAAGTTTTCGCATAAAGCGGTGAAGCCGAAGGCAGCACATTTCGCACTGCAAGGCGAACCAAGGCCGTGCGGGTATTTTTTCCTGATTACTTACATAAGATGACATCAGCGCATCCTTTTAAAGCGTTAAGTACTCAATCCAGAGTTTTCAGGCATCGTGACTTTGCCTTGCCTGAAAACGGTGGCCATCTACTTACAGCGAATTGAGGAAAGTCAGCAGATTTTCTCGATCTGCCGCGTTCAGTTTCAGCACGTAATCTTTGCTGGCCTTGGCCTCGCCGTCGTGCCACAGCACGGCTTCGAGCATATTGCGCGCGCGGCCATCGTGCAGCAGGCGGGTGTGGCCATTCACCGTTTTAATCAGCCCCAGCCCCCAGAGCGGCGGCGTTTTCCACTGGCGACCATTGGCGCGCCCGTCCGGACGCCCATCGGCCAAGCCTTCGCCCATATCATGCAACAGCAAATCGGTGTACGGAAAAATAGTCTGCCCGGCCAGCTGCGGAATGGCTTTAAATTCGCCCGTTTGATAGCTGGGCGTATGGCAGCTCACGCAGTTGGCGTCGCTGAAAATTTGTTTGCCGCGCAACACGGCCGCGCTATCCGGCGCACGGCGGCTGGGCACGGCCAGCGTTTGCGAGTACAGAATCACCTGATTGAGCGTTTTATCGTCGATTTCCGGCTGGCGCACGGTGCCACCGCTGGGCGCACGGCGGCAATCTTTTTGCGCGGGCATGCAGTCTTCCCGTGGATTAATCCGCGA